>NZ_CP026309.1:0-303611 GCF_002906575.1 Salinigranum rubrum | reverse complement strand
CATATATTACGTAATGTACCGTATAGAGATAAACGTTGTTACGACGTTCATATAACTACATTCTCTTCGAATTGAACGTGTCGAGACACGCGACAGAGCGGTCGAGCGCCGCGCGACCGACCGAACGGAGGACCGAACGGGTAAAGGGGAGGCCGGACCAGTGTCGAACAATGACAACGTTCGGAACGGCGAACGCGGCTCCTGGGGAGGTGGCGACAGGGCGGCTGGAGGTCGGCGAGATGCGCGACGGAAGTTCTATCGGGCTCCCGGTCGCCGTCGTCAACGGCGCCTCGTCCGGTGACACGCTGTACGTGCAGGCGGTCAGCGACGGCGACGAACTCAACGGCGTCGGCGTCATCAGTCGTGTCGTCCCGAAACTCGACCCCGAGGAACTCTCCGGGACCGTCCTGTTCGTCGGCATCGTCAACTACCACGCCTTCCAGGTGGCCGAACACCGCAACCCCATCGACGACCGGAAGCTGAACCGGACCTACCCCGGGGACCGAAACGGGACGTCGTCGGAGCGGATCAGCCACGCGACGTTCCAGACGGCGCGGGAGGCGGACCTCATCCTCGACCTCCACCAGGGGTCGACCAGCCGAATGATCGACGAGACGCGGGTGCGGTGTGGCTCGCGCCACCGCCTCCACCGCGAGTGCCTCCGCCTCGCGAAGACGTTCGACTGCGGCTACATCCTCGACCAGAAGGGCCCCGACGGGCAACTCGCTCGGGCCGGCCCCGACGAGGGGATTCCCACCATCGACCCCGAACTCGGCGGGAGCGTCGGCTGGGACGAGACGAGCATCCAGCGGGGCGTCGACGGCGTCTTCAACGTGCTCAAAGGCTACGGCTTTCTGGAGGGGAGCGTCGACCCCGACCGGCAGGTCCGCGCGAAGGGGTTCGACCAGTACGGCTCGCCCAACGGCGGCCTCGTCCGCTTCGAGAAGGACCTCCGCGACGAGGTCGAGGTCGGCGATACCCTGTTCGAGGTGACGGACCCCTTCGGAACCGTGAAGGCGCGCGTCACCGCCGACTCTTCGGGTGTGTTCTGGCGGACGCGCCGCCTCCCGCAGGTCGCAAGCGGCGAGTACGTCTGCTCGGTCGGGACGGACATCGATTCCTACTAACCCACCTTTTTCGAGGCGCGACCGCGGCGAAGCCGCGTGTTGCGCCGGAAAAAGCTGGACCAAAAACTTCCGACCACAACTCGGCCGGTCGTCGAACGCACGTGTTCGGCCGGTCGCCGTCTTCCGAGGGACGGACGAGTCGACTACCTTCTTGTGTTCCCTCGTTCGACTCGAACCCATGCCCGCCACTCTCTCCTGTCCCGCCTGTGGCTCGACGTTCGCCGACCGCTGGCGGTGTTCCTGTGGCTCTCCGCTCCGGTTCGCCGACAGACCGCTCCCCGAGGGGCCAGCGCCCGGCCGACACGAACTGGACCGCAACCGCGGCCTGTGGGCGTTCGACGACTTCCTCCCCGTCGGCCGAGAGGTCACGCTCGGAGAGGGGTGGACGCCGCTGGTTCCCTCTGAGGAATGGGACGCCTCGTTCAAACTGGAGTACGTCTTCCCGACGGGGAGCTTCAAGGACCGCGGCGCGGCGACCACGCTGTCGAGAGCGGTCGAACTCGGCGTCGACACGGTCGTCGAGGACTCTTCGGGCAACGCGGGGGCGGCCATCGCCACCTACGCCGCCCGCGCCGACATCGACGCCGAGATATACGTGCCCGCGGGGGTCAAAGCGTCGAAGCTCCGGGGTATCGAGCGCGCCGGTGCGACGCCGATTCGCGTCGAGGGGAGCAGAGAGGACGTCACGGCGGCCTGTATTGAGGCCGTCGAGTCCGGGGAGGGGTGGTACGCGAGCCACGCGTGGAACCCCGCGTTCTTCGCCGGCACCGCCACGGTTGCGCTCGAAATCGCCGCCCAGCGCGGGTGGTCGGTCCCCGACGCGTTCGTCACGCCGCTGGGGCACGGGACGCTCTTCCTGGGCGCCTATCGGGGCTTTCGCGCCCTGTACGAGGCCGGATGGACCGACCGGATGCCGCGTCTCCTCGGCGCGCAGGCCGCCGGCTACGCCCCCTTTGCCGACGCGCGACACGGCGAGAGTGAGACAGAACCGAACGAGGTGGCCGACGGCATCCAGATCCGCGAACCGGTCCAGCGCGAGGCGATTCTGGACGCCATCGACGACACCGACGGCGACGTCGTCGCGCTGTCGGAGGCGGCGGTCGAACGGGAACTCGACGCCCTCCACGCGCGTGGCTTTTACACCGAGCCGACCTGCGCCGTCGCGCCCGCCGCGCTCCGAGAGTTCAGAGAACGGGGTGTCGTCGAAGAAGGTGAGGACGTCGTGGTCGCGCTCACCGGGAGCGGGTTGAAGGGATAATGGTCGCTCGCACGCCCTCGTACTGTCCCGACTGCGGGACAGCGTTGGAGACCGTCGACTCCGAAGGGAGGACCCGCCGGCGCTGTCCCGCGTGCGCGCAGGTCGTGTTCCGAAATCCCGTCCCGGGGGCGGCCGTCGTCGTCGTCGACGGCGACCGCGTTCTCTTGGTCCAGCGCCGCATCGACCCCGGCGCGGGGAAGTGGTGCGACCCCGGCGGTCACCTCGAAGTCGACGAACCCCCCGCGGTCGCGGCGGCCCGCGAACTCGAAGAGGAGACGGGGCTCGCCGTCGACCCCGACGCGCTCGCCCTCGTCGACGCCGTACAGATGGAGCCGTGGGGCGAGAAGTACATCGTCTCGGTGGGGTACGCAGTCGCTCGGGAGGAGACGACCGGCGACCTCTCGGCGGGGACCGACGCCCAGGCGGCGCGGTTCGTCCACCGCAACGACCTCTCGAACCTCGAATTCGCGTTCAGGTACGTTCCCGACCGCATCGAACGCGCGTTCGCGTTGTTCGAGTGAGACGCCGGATGAACTGATGGCTCAGAGCGGGCACAGAGGAGGGACGTATCGGGCGGATGTGACAGAGACACGTTCGCGAGCGGGGGAGTGAACGAAAAGACCGCACGAGCGCCAGGGCGGTGTTGCCTCGCCCGCCCCAACCGACTCGTTCGCTTCGCTCACTCGTCCCTCGCGCGAGTCGCTCACGTCCGTTCGCTCCCGCGCGCCGACCGCCACAGTGGGTGGTGGCGCGCGGCGGTCGCGACTCCGTCCGCGACCCCATGCGCGAGCGAATCGGCTGGAGAGGTCTTCGCGAGCGAGTGGAGCGAGCGAAGGCTCGAAGCGGCTGCGCCGCTTCGGTGGCGTGGCGTCATCGCGCCCGTGCACCGCGCGGTCTCCGTGCTGTCAGCGGTCCTCTCGCCGATCTCGACTCACTCCCAAGCCAAGACGTCCACCACTACCGCTCGGGATGGGTCGGCGCGTCGAACCCTCCTCGGACCAGCGGTTTTGCGACGTGTCGCCGCGCACACGGCGGCACCTCGTACCAGCCGGGTTCGAGGATGCGGTCGACCTCCTCGACGACGCTCTCGCTTCGCGTTTTGCAGTCACGACACCGATACCCCTGGTCCGCCCCGGCGCTCTTCATCGTCCGCCCGCAGTCGGGACAGGTCGGCGTCGCCCTTTCGACTCGGACGAGCGACCGCACGGCGAACTTCTCCAGTTTCAGCGTTCCCGCCGACACCTCGCCGCAGACGGTGAGACGGTCGCCTCGCCGAAGCGACCGCACCCGGTCGCGGAAACGCTTCGTCGGCTCGAACGCGACGCAGTCGACGCCTCCCTCGTCGTCGACGTCGGTCTCCGACGACGGCCCGAATCCGAAGAAGACGTGGCCGCCGCGGCGGGTTTCGGGCGCGGACGTGACGACCCCCGAGACGCGCGAGGCGCGGCCGTCGCGGAGCGAGCCGAAGTCATCGTCGTGGAGGTGCGCGTCGGTGCCCTGGTTCGTCACGAACGTCGCCCGTCGGTCGACCGGTTCGCTCTCGATGCGCTCTGCGACCTCCCGACAGCGAACGGGGTCGTCGCCTCTGACGCCGTAGAGGATGGGCCCGGGCGCGTTCGGGACGCAGACGGGTTCGCCCTCGACCCGGTCGACGGTGTCCCAGACGGTCGGATAGCCCCAGTCGGCGGCGGCGAAGACGGTTTCGGCGTCGACCTCCCGTGGCGTGCCGCAGCGCTCGAACGCGCGGTAGGAGATGTGTTCGTAGGTCCACTCGTCCATGCCGGCCCACGCGCCGACGGCCGCGAGCGCGCCGATGCGGCCCCGACCCCCGTCCCAGCCTCGGTGGTCGTAGCCGTGTTCCTCGGCGAGCGAGAGCGCCGCATCGAGGGAGTGTCGCTCGCGGACGGCGTCGCGAGCGAACCGGGCAATCGGCTCGGGAACGGCGGACGGGTCGCCCGGCGCGACGACGACGCCGGGGCTGGTCCGGTCGTCTTCGAACTCGCTCCAGCGCTCGACCGCCCGGCAGGCGTGGTCGAACGCCGCCGAGGGAGCGCAGGAGGTGTGGAGCGCGACCGCCGCGTTGCCGCGCGTCTTGTGCTCGATAGCGGGGTTGAGTCGAACGAGGAGCCGTCGCTCGACGTCCGAACCGGCGTCGACGAGCGTCTCCGCGAGCCTGGTCGCCAGGTAGGTGCTACACATGCCACGCTCGCGGGAGTCGGTGTCGTCGAGCGCGATGACGGTCATCGCTCGTGATTGCGCACCGAACGGCTAACCGGTTTCGTCCCGCGATTCAACACCGTCGGCAACGGGGGGCGACGAAGGGTCGGCGACCGAGTCGTTGAAGTATATAAATATTTTGGCTGAGACGATCCGAAACCGCCGGACGCCGCTCACGGACGGGTGGGAAACACATATATCCGAAGAGTCGCCTAGTAATCCCCATGTCGCGGTCTGCGTTGATCAGCAACATCACCGCGATGTTACGCGATGCCGGGTTCGTGGTGAGCGACCGCATCGCCATCAGACCCAAGAGCTTCGACCTCGCGGCCCGCCGCGGGGAGGACCTCCTCCTGTTGAAAATCCTCGGCAACATCGACGCGTTCGACGGCGGGACGGGCGCGGAGATGCGTCGGCTGGGGTCGTATCTGGACGCGACGCCGCTCGTCGTCGGGATGCGCACGCGCAACGAGGACCTCAAGCCGGGCGTCGTCTACTTCCGTCACGGCGTTCCCGTTCTCAACCCCGACACGGCGATGGACCTGTTCGTCGAGGAGGTCCCGCCGCTCATCTACGCCGCGCCCGGCGGACTGTACGTCAACATCGACGGCGACCTGCTCGCCGACGAACGACAGGACCGCGGGATGAGCCTCGGCCAGTTGGCGAGCGAACTCGGCGTCTCCCGGCGCACCGTCTCGAAGTACGAGGACGGCATGAACGCCTCCATCGAGGTGGCCGTCCAACTGGAGGAACTGTTCGACCAGCCGTTCTCCGCGCCCGTCGAGGTGATGGACGGCGCCGACGAGGTCCGCACGGCCGACCCGACGCCCGCGGACCCCGAGGCCGACCCGGACGACGAGCACGTCGTCACGGTGCTCACGCGGGCGGGTTACGACGTCCACCCGACGCTGCGCGCCCCGTTCAAGGCGGTCTCCGAGGACAGCGCCGACAGACGCCACGGACGCAACGTGCTCACCGGTCACTCCGCGTTCGACCGCAACGCCGAGAAGCGGGCGCGCATCATGTCCTCGCTGGGGGAGATCACCCGGACGCGCTCGGTGTACTTCACCGAGGAGCGCACGAAGCGCGAGTCCGTCGACCGGACCGCCATCGTCTCCTGTGAGGAACTCGCGGCCATCGACGACCCCGACGCGATCCGCGACCTCATCCGCGAGCGGACGACCGAACCCGCCGAGTCGTAGGGCGGACGGCGTCTACGCTTATTTGCTCTGACGACGTCGTAACGGTTCATGAACCCGAACACGGACGAGTCGCAGCAGGCCCTCCGTCGCGCCGTCGACGACCTGGTGATGGAGTGGCCGGGCGTCTCACGAAAGGTCATGTTCGGCTGCCCCTCCTACGTCGCCGACGGCGTCCTCTTCGCCGTCGTCTCCGAGCAGGGGCTGTCGCTCACCAGGCTCACCGAGACACAGCGGGCCAGACTCGAACGGTCACACGCGGTCGAACCGTTCGAGGCCGGCGGTCGACTCGTCCGGAAGTGGGCGACGGTGCGCGTCGAACCGACCGGACTCAGTCCCGTGGAACGGGCACTCCGGCAGAGTTACGAAGCGGCCGTCGTGTAGAGCTTAACTCGCGCTGCCGTACGTCTCTTCGAGGTAGGCGACGATATCGTCGGACTCGGACATCCCGTCGACGCCGTGCTCCTCGTCGACGAGGACCGGCACGCCGGTCTGACCGCTGACCTCCTCGACCTCGGTCCGCTCGCTGTGCGAGCTAGGGACCTCCCGCGACTCGTACTCGAGGCCGAGTTCGGAGAGCTTGTTCTTCACCTTCGCACAGTAGGGGCAGCCGGGCAGTTCGTAGAGGATGAGATCTGACATCGCCTCCGAGTAGGGACCTCGTTCATAAGAGGGCGACGGTGCTGTGTCGGCCCGAGTCACAACCGTCGTGCGTGAGACGTACGCGCACGGGGCAGTCGCGGGTGACGCCGCGGCGACCTACCGCGAGCGCGCGCCGGTCCCCCGGACGAACGCGACGAGTCGGCGCCGACCCGCGACGAGTTCGACGAGCCCCCATCCGACGGCGAGAAGGGCGGCAGCGAGTACGGAGACGACGCCGCGAAGGCTGCATGGCGAGAGGTATCGCGGCCGAGTGGTAGCTGTTCCGTCGCCCGGTCGTAGTGTTCGGTGTGACCGTGTACCGCTGGTTCACCGGGACGAGGCGGCGAACCAGCGGCACCGACTCGTACCAAACACGGTCAGACCTGCGCGGCGAGGACGCCGCTGGTCCGGACGACGAAGTAGACGACGAACGCGAGCGCGAGCACCCAGTGGCCGGCGCGGACGTCGTCGAGTTCACCCGCGGCGAGTTTCACGATGGGGTAGGAGATGATGCCCGCGGCGATGCCGTACGCGATAGAGAACGTGAAGGGCATGACGAGGATAGTCATGCCGGCCGGGACGGTGTAGGTAATGTCGTCCCACGCGATGTCGACGACGTTGCGGAGCATCACGACGCCGATGACGACGAGGGCGATGTGAGACGCGTAGAGCGGAATCGCCGCCGCGAGCGGGACGATGGCGAGCGAGGCGAGAAAGAGCACGCCGACGGTGGTCGCCGTGAGGCCGGTGCGGCCGCCCTCCTCGACGCCCGATGCGCTCTCGATGTACGTCGTCACGGTCGAGGTGCCGAGCATTCCTCCCACGGTGGTGCCGACGGCGTCGGCCATCAGCGGCTTGTCGATATCGGGGAGGTTCCCGTCCTCGTCGAGGAAGCCCGCGACCTGCGACACCCCCGTCAGGGTACCCGCGGTGTCGAAGAAGTCGACGAAGAAGAACGTGAAGACGATGAGCGCGAAGGAGAACGCCTCGACGTTCCCTAGTCCGGTGACGAACGCGCCCGCGAGCGGGGTGATGTCGTACTGGGCGGAGGCCGGACCGGCGACGAGGCCCGCGTCGGGGGCGACGAGGCCGGCCTGAGTGACGAGCCAACCGAGGACCGTCGTGAGGAGGATGCCGATGATGATCGACCCCCTGAGACCGCGGGCGTACAGCGCGAAGGTGAGAAAGAGGCCGACGACCGAGAGGATAGCGATGGGGTCGGCCGCGACCGAACCGAGCGTGACGTACGTCGCGGGGTCCGAGACGACGATGTTCATCTCTTCGAGGCCGATGAGCGCGAGGAACAGGCCGATACCGGTGCCGACGGCGAACTTCACCGGTTCGGGGAACACCTTGATGACGTACTCACGCGCGCCGACGACGGTGAGGACGATGAAGAGGAGTCCCTCGACGACGACGGCGGCGAGCGCCGTCTGCCACGGGATGCCGAGCGCGCCCACGACGGTGAAGGCGAAGAAGGCGTTCAGGCCGAGACCGGGCGCCTGCCCGAACGGGCGGTTCGCGTACAACCCCATGATGAGCGTGGCGACGGCCGCCGCGATGATGGTGACGACGGCGAGCATCGAACGGACGGTGGCGGGGTCGAACCCCTGGATGATGATGCCCGGCTTCGCGTCGGGGATGCCCGCGAGGATGGCGGGGTTGACGACGACGATGTAGCTCATCGTGAGGAACGTCGTCAGCCCGGCCAGAACCTCGGTCCGGACGGTAGTGTCGTACTGGTCGAGATCGAAGTAGTCGGCGAGGGTCTGTTCCAGCCCCATAATGCACGTCTGAGCATAGCCCGAAGCGCTCACTTAACCGTTCCCATATCACCCCCCGAATGTGTGCACAAGAGTGGATAGATGTGGACGAGAGAAGGTGAAAATCTCCTGATAACACCACGTCCACGGATACCGGACGGGCGACGAGGGGGAGGAGGTGTATCAGTCGAACGTCGCGAGGGCGGCGATGGGCGCGTCGGTCAGGTCGCGGGCGGCGGCCATCCCCTCGTCGCCGGCCGCGATGAGCGTGAAGACGCCGACGAGGTCGGCGTCCGCCTGCGCCGCGATGTCGAGGAGGAGTTCCTGCGTCTCGCCCGACCGGATGAGGTCGTCGACGACGAGCACCGACTGCCCCGACGAGAGCGCCGAGGCAGGGAGGTAGTAGGTGAGTTCGATGCCCGAGGCGAGTCGCTGGCGGGACTCGATGAACTCCTCGACGGCGGTCTCCTTGGACTTCTTCGCGTAGGCGAGGCGCGCGTCGAAGTACGACGCCATCGCCGCCCCGAGCGTGATGCCGTCGGTGGCGGCCGTCAGCACCACGTCGGGCCGCTCGAAGCCGAACGCGTTGGCGGCGACGGGCGCGACGAGGTCGAGAAACGGCTGGTCGAAGACGACGCCGGAGTTGTCGACGTACCCCTCGTCGTCGAACATCACCCGCGCTTCGAGTTCGGTCGCGAGCGCCTCGCGACCGACGCCCTCGACGACCTGCCGGGCGCGCTCGACGCCCGGGAGGACGTGCCCGTTGACGTACCGGTTGAGGTCGCCGGCCGGCAACTCGGTGAGGTCGGCGAGTTCGTCGTACGTCCGCGTCTCCTTCAGCATCCGCAGCACGGCGACCGCCTGCAGTTGGAGGGCCGCTTTCTCCGCTCTGTTCATACCTCGGACAACATCCCTGCACAAGTATGAATACTTCGATGTCCAACACTCGGAGAATTGTCCACGAGCGTGGGAGCCCGTTCCGCGTAATCGGGGAACGAGTCGAGCGAGTGAGTCGAGCACGCGTCGCCGAACGACCACGCGGGTCGGCGCGCAGGTGGCGAAGCGGCTGCGTCGGGGTTACGCCGCGTCGGAGTCGGCGTCGCGGTCGGCGAGCAGCTCAGACGCCGTGACGAGCGCCTCCAACTCGACGTCGTGGTCGGCGAGCAGTTCCCTCGCGCCCTCTTCGCGGTCGACGACGACGACGACGCGGTCGACGACGGCGCCCAGGTCGCGGAGCGCCTCCACGGCGTCGAGGGCGCTCGTGCCCGTCGTGGCGATGTCTTCGAGGACGACGACCTCCTCGCCCTCGTCGAACCGACCCTCGACCCGGTTCGCGGTCCCGTACTCCTTCGCCTTCTTGCGGACGATGACGTAGGGGTTGCCGGTCTCGACGCTCGTGACCGCGACGAGGGGGACGGCGCCGAGCGCGACGCCGGCGAGTTTCGTGTCGCCGACCCGCTCGGCGAACGCCCGGGCGACGAGTGCTAGGCACACGGGGTCGGTCTCGAAGAGGTACTTGTCGACGTAGTAGTCGGAGGTGCCGCCGTGAGAGAGTTCGAACTCGCCGAACTGGACGGCGTCGGCCGCTCTGAGCGCCGCGATGAGTTCCTGGTTCGCCATGCGAGAGTGTCGGTCCCGAGGGGAGTATAAACCGGGCGGTCCGCTCCGGCGGGGGAACGTGTTTATATCAGACGATGAGCAATAATCGGGAGCACCATGGCAGCCGAACCACACCCGGACATCCAGGAACTGCTCGACCAACTCGCCGCGATGGGCGTCCCCGACTTCGCCGACCTCTCGGTCGACGGAGCGCGGTCGCTCATCGTGGACCTCTTCACAGTCGACGAGGGGCTCCGAGACGAGGTCGGCGGCGTACAGGACCTCGAGATTGCCGGGCCGAACGGCGGAGTACCGATCCGCGTCTACCGGCCCGGCGGGGGTGGGCCGCACCCGGTCGTCGTCTACTCCCACGGCGGCGGCTGGGTCGTCGGGAACCTCGACACCCACGACCAGGGCTGTCGGGCGCTCTGTAACGCCGGCGACTGCGTCGTCGTGAGCGTCGACTACCGCCTCGCGCCCGAACATCCGTTTCCCGCGCCCGTCGAGGACTGCTACGCCGCGACGGAGTGGGTCGCAGACCACGGTGACCTCCTCGGTGCCGACACCGACCGCCTCGTCGTCGCGGGCGACAGCGCCGGCGGCAACCTCTCCGCCGCAGTCGCGCTCCTCGCGCGCGAGCGGGGCGGCCCCGACGTCGCTCACCAGTACCTCGTCTACCCGGTGACGAACCACGCGTTCGACACCGACTCGTATACCGAAAACGCCGAGGGGTACTTCCTCACCCGAGCCGGGATGGAGTGGTTCTGGGACCACTACCTGGAGACGGACGTCGACGGGCTGAACCCGCTCGCCTCGCCGTTGCGGGCGCGGGACCTGTCGGACCTGCCGCCCGCGACGGTCGTTACGTGCGGCTTCGACCCGCTCCGAGACGAGGGCCGCGCGTACGCGGGACGGCTCGAAGCGGCCGGCGTGGACGTCACACACCACCACCACGAGGAGATGATCCACGGCTTCTTCGGCATGCTCGCCGAACCCGACCTCCCGCAGGCCCGGGAGGCGGTCGCCACCGCGGGGGAGACGATCCGGGAACTCTGAGCACGGCGGCCACGCACCGCACGAAGCCGTCCGGGCCGTCGCGGTTCTGGGCCGACTCACCACGGCTCCGACTTCAGCCCGAGCAGGTAGGCGACGGCGTTCGTCACGACGTGCAGGACGGGCGTGGCGACGAGGACGACGACGAGCGCCATGGGGGAAAGGTCGCGGCGAACCACCCGGGCGCGACGAGCGCGGCGAGACCGAGCGCGCCGACGACGAAGTCGAGTTGGTCCAGTCCGGGGAAGGCCGCGCCGCGTTCGCGGCCGGTTCGTCGTTTGAGGAACGAGGCCCCGATGTCGCCGAGCATCGCGCCGAACGCGAGCGCGACACCGGCGCGGAGGGGGAAGGCTGGAAGCCCGAAGCCGACGGCGCTCTCGACGACGGGCGCGGCCGCGTTCAACAGCAGGGCGACGAGCGTGCCGGCGAGAGTGCCGACGGCAGTTCCGCGCCAGGTCTTGCCGTCGCCGAGGACGCGCCGCCCGCCCCAGGTGCGGCCGCCGTCGATGGGACGGCCGCCGCCGAAGAGGACGGCGGCGTTGTTGGGGATGTACGCGGGCAGCATCGCCCACAGCGCGCCCGCGACGAGTGAACCGACCATACCGGGTGTCCGAAAGCGACCCGATAAAACGCGGCGATTTATTTTCGACCGCGAGAGGTTGTGTCAAACAGTCAAGCTATTTGCGATAGTGTGTCTCGGTCGAAACGCATGTCACGTGTCTTCAAATCACCTGCACGGTACGTACAGGGACGCGGAGTGACGGCCGAACTCGGAGCGCACGCGGAGACGCTGGGCGACTCGGCGCTCTTGCTCGCCGACGGCGTCGTGCTCGGACTCGTCGAGGACGAGGTGACGACGAGCCTCGAAGCGCAGGGCGTCGAGGTCAGTACGGTGACGTTCGGCGGGGAGTGTTCGACCGCGGAGATCGACCGGGTCGCGGGGATTGCCGAGGAACGCGGTGTCGACATCGTCGTCGCTGCCGGCGGCGGGAAGGCGCTCGACGCGGCGAAGGCCGTGCGCGCGGAGCGGGGCGGGGCGATGGTCTCGATGCCGACCATCGCGTCGACGGACGCGCCGACGAGCGCGCTGTCGGTCGTCTACTCGGAACACGGCGAGTTCGAGGAGTACCTGTTCCACGACGACCACCCGGACCTCGTTCTGGTCGACACGGCGGTCGTCGCGGCGGCACCGACGCGACTGTTCCGCGGCGGCGTCGCCGACGCGCTCGCGACGTGGTTCGAGGCGGCGGCAACCTCGAACTCCGACGGCGACAACGTCGTCGGCGGGAAGCCGACGCGGGCGGGGACACACCTCGCGAAGCTCTGTTACGAGACGCTCCGCGAGCACGCCGTCTCGGCGGTCGAGGCGGTCGAGCGCGACGCCGTGACCGAAAGCGTCGAGGCCGTCACGGAGGCGAACACGCTCCTCTCTGGGCTCGGCTTCGAGAGCGGCGGGCTGGCGGCGGCGCACTCCATCCACAACGGGCTCACCCAGCTCGAAGCGACACACGGGGCGACCCACGGCGAGAAGGTGAACGTCGGAACGATCTCTCAGCTCGTCCTGGAGGGACGTGACGACGCGTTCGTCGAGGAGATCATCGAGTTCTCGCTCGACGTCGGGCTGCCGGTGACGCTCGCGGAGGTCGGTCTCGACGACCCGACGCGCGAGCAACTCGACGTCGTCGCCGAGGCCGCCTGTGCCGACGAGGAGACCATTCACAACGAACCGTTCGCGGTCGAGCCCGCGATGGTACGGGACGCGATTCTCACGGCGGACGGACTCGGAGAGCGGGTGCGCGCGGAGCGATAACGCCGAGCAGCGCGCGCTCGCGTCGAGCGGGTCGCGTGGCCGGCGGTGAGCGAGTGAAAGAGCGACGCCAAGAGGAAGACCTGATAAGGCCAGCCACTAACTCTCCACTGATGTCCTCGTGGAGACGTGATTTCGCGTCCGGTCTCGTAGTCCTCGTTCCGATACTCGTTATTCTGTTCGTCGTCAACTGGCTCTACACACAGATCGCGTCTCTCCCGATTATTCGCGATATCAACCAGCCGCTCGGGTTCGGCGTCCTCATCGCCATCGTCGTCTTCACGATGCTCGTCCTCTCGGTCGGCTATCTGATGCGGACCACCGCTGGCCGCATATTCGAGGCCGCCCTCGACAACATGATGAACCGCGTCCCCCTGGTCCGAGTCCTCTACAACGCCTCCAAACTCGCCGTCGAGACCGCGTTAACGGGAACCGAAGACCTCCAGAAACCCGTGCGCCTCGAAGTGTGGCCGGGCGTCCGAATGACGGCGTTCAAGACGGGCAAGCGGACGAAAGACGGCCGCGAAGTTCTCTTCATGCCCACCGCGCCGAACATCACGACCGGGTTCGTGATGGAGGTCGAATCCGAAGACATCACCGAGACCAACGAGCGCGTCGAGGAGGCGCTGACGCGCATTCTGTCGGCAGGGTTCGCCGAGGAGGACCACGGCGTCGAAATCGACGTCTTCGAAGAGCAGGACAAGGACGGCGAGTCGTCGGGGTCGGTCGACATCACGACCGAGTCGGGGACGGGTTCGGGCTCCTCGCAGTCGTAGCTGACCGCTCGCGAGGACGGGGCGTCGACAGAAGACACTTACTCCAGAGGAACGGCCGGTGAGACATGCGTCAGCCCTCCAGACGCGCGTTCCTCGGAACGACCGCCGGTCTGTGCCTCGGCGTGGCCGGCTGTCTCGACCGCGGCAGGAGCGGAGCGTCACCGACCGAGACTCCGACCCCGCGGGAGAGTAGCCGCGCGACGCCAGAACCGACACCGACGGCCGACGCGTCGACGCCGCGGACGCTCGGGACGGAACAGCCAGTCGGCGGCGTCCCGGTGACCGTCTCGAACCTCGCGGTCCAGGACTCGGTTCTCTACCGCGACACGGACGACTCGATGGCCGTGGCGAGCGACGAGGGGAAACGGTACGTCCTCGTCTCGGTTTCCGGGAACGAGTCGGGTCCTCCACCGGAGGCGTTCGCGCTCGTCGTCGACGGGAAGGAGTTCGAACCGACGGCGTTCCGCGGTGGTATCGACGAGTACGGCCCGCGGTACGACCCCGGATACGGCGTCGAGGAGGGGTACCTCCCGTTCGTCGTGCCAGCAAGTCTCGACGCGGACGAGGGACGAATCGCCGTGGAGAACGAGAGCCAGACGGCGGCGTGGCGACTCGCCGAGATTGACCTCGACGCGCTCCGCCGGCCGAAGGCCGCGTTCGAACTTCGGACGGTCGAGCTACCGGAGACACTCCGCCGCTACGACCCAGTGTCGGTTCGCGTCACTGCCGAGAACGTCGGCGACGTCCCGGGGACGTTCCGCGGCGTCCTCAACGTCACCAATCTGGTCGCCGCGTACGCACCGTACCCGTTCGCCCTCGACGCCGACCCGGGCGAGACGGTCGTCTGGGAGGAGACGTTCCGCGAGGGTCCGTCGAGGGGGGTCGAGTCCGTCGGCTTCTTCCTCTACACGGTGGGTGGAAATCGGGAGCGACGGGCGACGGTGAGAGGCCGGAACGAAACCGCACGCGGAACCGCGACGGCAACGCGAACGGAAACGAGCGCGACCACGACAGAAACCGCGAACGCGACGGAGACAGCAACGCCACGGGAAACGGCGACCGCGACCGACTCGTGACCCTCACTCCACGTAGGTGAACCACTCCTCGTGGTCGTCGGTGCGCCGCTCCACGAGGTCGAAGAAGGCCTGCTGGAGTTCCGCCGTGACGGGCCCGCGCGAGCCGTCGCCGATGACGACGTTGTCGACTTTTCGGATGGGGGTGACCTCCGCCGCGGTCCCGCTGAAGAACAGTTCGTCGGCGGTGTTGAGTTCGCCGCGGGAGATGGTGGCGTCGTCGTGGACGGTGTAGCCGAGTTCCCGCGCGAGGGTGATGGCGGTCTGGCGGGTGATGCCGTCCAGAATACTCTGAGAGAGCCCCGGCGTGTATATCTCGCCGTCGCGGACGAGGAAGATGTTCTCGCCCGGACCCTCGGCGACCTGTCCCTCCTTGTTGAGGACGATAGCCTCGACGTAGCCGTTGCGCCGCGCCTCCTCCCCGGCGAGGAGAGAGTTGACGTACAGGCCGGTGGTCTTGGCGTTGGTCGGAATCTGACTGGACGAGTGCTTGCGCCACGAGGAGACCATCACGTCGACGCCCTTCTCCAGCGCCTCCTCGCCGAGATACGCGCCCCACGGCCAGGCGGCGATGGCGACGTCGACCGGACAGTCCCGGGGGCTCACCCCGAGCGAGTCGTACCCGTAAAAGGCGATGGGACGGATGTAACACGACTCCAGGTCCTGCCGGCGGATGAGTTCCAGGGTCGCCTCCGTCAGTTCTTCACGGGAGAACGGAATCTCCATGTTGTACGGCTTGCCCGACTGGTAGAACCGTTCGAGGTGTTCGTCCCAGCGGAAGATGGCCGGTCCCTTCTCGGTGTCGTAACACCGGACGCCCTCGAAGACCCCGGTGCCGTAGTGGAGACCGTGCGTCAGGACGTGGACCTGCGCGTCGTCCCAGTCGACGAACTCGCCGTCCTGCCAGATCGTATCGACGTCCATGTCGTCGAAGCTCATACTCGCTGGTAGCCGGCCACCGTTATAAAATCATCAGCAATCGGTGTGAGCACAACCCGCACGGACCGCCGGCGTTTTTGTCGCTCGCTCGCCCACGCTGTGACCATGCCCATCGACACCGTCCTCGTGACCGGCGCGACCGGTCGCATCGGGCCGACCGTCGTCGACCGGTTGCGAGAGGAGTACCGCGTCGTCGCCAACTCCCGCTCCGGCGGCGACGTCGGCGACGAGCACGTGCGAGGCGACATGACGGACCCCGGCGACGCCTACGGCGTCCTCGCGCGGAGCGACGCCGACGCCGTCGTCCACCTCGGGATGCTGTCGAACCCGAACGGGACGCCCGGTCACGTCACCTTCGAGAGCACGGTCGGGAGTACGTACAACGTCCTCGAAGCGAGCGAGGCGCTCGGCGTCGAGAGCGTGGCGCTCGCGTCGAGCATGAGCGCGCTCGGCGCGGGCTTCGACCCCGACCCCGTCCGCCTGGCGTATCTCCCGTTGGACGAAGCACACCCGCTCACGCCGCGGGACCCCTACGGCCTCGCCAAGCAGGTGATGGAGGTGACCGCGGAGGGAATCGGTCGGCGGGAACGTGCACCAACCATCACGTCGTTCCGCGTGCCGTGGATGCCGCGGGAAGCGGAGATACGGGAACTGTTCGTCGAGGGTGACCGCTCGCTGGAAGCGCTGAGACGACACGAGTCGTACCACGCCATCCGCAACACGCTCTTCGCGTATCTGCACGCCGAGGACGCCGCCGAACTGGTCGCCTGCGTGGTCGAGGCGGACCACGCCGGCCACGAGGCCGTCTGGGCGACGGCCGCGGACACGACCGTCGACCTCCCGACGGCCGAACTGGTCGAGGCGGAGTACCCGGGCGTCGACCTCGAAACCCGGTTCGAGGGGTACGAGAGCCTCGTCTCGACGGAGAAGGCGACGGAGTTGCTCGGATGGGAGCCGACGCGGGGGTGGCGCGACTAGGGGGTAGAGACGAGAGAACAATTAGAGGTCGGTGACGAGGTCACGGCCCTCGACGTAGACGAGGTCGTGACGCTGTGCGTACGACCGCGCGTCCGCGACGGAGCGGGCCGCGCCCGTCTCGTCGTCGAGCATCTCACAGACGACCACGGCGGGCGGGAGGTCCGCGGCACGGGCGAGCGCGAGTCCGAGTTCGGTGTGGCCGCGTCGTTCGTCGAGGAGGCCCGCAGCGCCGCGGAGGAGGTTGACGTGGCCGGGCGAGCGGAAGTCCCGGGCGAAGTCGTCGGGGCCGTACGCCTCGCCGTCGTCGACCCGTTCGGCGACGGCGGCGAGTTCCGTGATGGTGAGCGAGCGGTCGGCGTCCGTGATCCCCGTGAAGGTGTCGCGGTGGTTCACCGGGAGCGAGAACGACGACCGGGAGTCGTAGCTCAGGTCGTGGTTCGCGGCGGTCGGGTGGTCGATAGAGCTGTCGAGGAACGGCAGGTCGAGCGCGTCGGCCACGCCATCGGAGAGCGCGGCACAGACGAGGCCGCCCGCGTCGTTCCGGAGGTGCGCGACGGCGCTCGGCGTGACCGCGCCCGCGGGGTAGATGATGTCCGTCTCCCCCTCGCGGTCGGCGGCGTCGTGGACGAGCACCGGGTCGCCGCGGCGGAACGCCGCCACGGCGCGGGCGACGGCGTCCTCCACGGGACCGAGGTCGGCGTCGATGCTCACGTCGGTGTCGGGCGTCGTCGGCATCTCAGACGTCCTCCACGGTGACGACGACGCGCTCCCCGTCGTCGAGGCCGAGGGCGTCGCGGAGTCGGTCGGGGGCGATGACCTCCAACTGCGTCTCGTCGTGGTGGGTGCGGTCGGGGACGATGATGTGTGCGCCCTCGTACGTCTCCTCGTCGCCGGTCAGGCGGGCGGCGTAACAGGTCGCGGAGCCGAACGTCCGCTCGTCGTCCTCCCACGCGTCGATGGGGACGGCGTCGAGCGAACGGATACCCGCGCGGACTCGCACGCTATCCGCCGCGAGGTCGATGTTGAGCGTTCCCGGATAGGGTTCGTAGCCGAGGCGCTCGCGGAACTGCTCCATGTAGCCCGACAGCGAGATGTAGTGTTTCCCCTCGCCCATCCCGCCGGTGACGTTGCCTTCGAGCGTGACGGCCCCGGGCGACTCGAACAGTTCGCGGTACTTCGCGTACTCCGCTCGGAGCGCCGCCTCGCCGGCCTCGGTGACCGACACCCACTGGCCGTCGCTCACGACGTCGCGGTCGAGGTAGCCCGCCTCCTCCAACCGCTGGAGGCGGCGCGAGGCGGTCTGGCCCGACGTCTCCAACCCGGCGGCCAGCCCCGAACAGGAGATCTTGACGGGGCCGGCCAGCCCACCGTCGAGCGCGACCCGCCGGAGGGCGGCGAGTTCGTCGTGACCGACGGCCGGCGTCTGTGCCGATTCTGACATGGCCCAGGCTATGAAGTCGTCGGGGATAAGCATACCGGATATGAGACGCGTAACAGAATCGTGACGCCGTGGGTCCGGGTCGGAGGGAGGGGATTCGGTGTATGGACCCACCGGGACTAAACGTGTCGGTCGACGCGTGGGCCGACGCCGTGGCCGAGTCGGGGAGGGAGAGCCACCCGTAACAGCGGGATACGAGCACGTCCCGGACGGCACGCGACCGAAACTCGGTACCCTAATACCGGACGAGGCGGAAGGAGCGCGCATGTTCAGAGCCTTCCGAGCGGAGGTCGAAGCCGCTCTCTCACGCGCCCTCGAGTCGCTCGACCTGCCGACGGGCGACCTCGGCGTCGAGGAACCGCCCGAAGACGTCCCCGCGACGCTCGCATCGAGCGTCGCGTTCCGCCTCGCCGGCGAGGTCGGCGCCCCGCCGCCGAAGGTCGCGGCGGACATCGCCGAGGCCATCGACCCGCGAGAGAGCGAGTACGTCGACCGCGTCGACACGCAGGGACCGTACGTCAACTTCCACGTGGCCCCCGCGTACGACGAGGCGACGCTCGACGCCGCCCAGGAGGAGGAGTACGGCCGTCTCGAAGACCGGGAGACGAGCGTCGTCGTCGAGCACACCTCGGCGAACCCGACCGGTCCCGTCCACGTCGGGCGCGCTCGCAATCCGATCCTGGGCGACGCCATCGCCCGCTGTCTCGACTACGCGGGCTACGACGTCGAGCGACACTACTACGTGAACGACGCCGGGCGGCAGGTGGCGGTGTTCACCTGGGCGTACGAGACGTTCGACGAGTCCGAACTCCCCGACCCCGAACGTGACCGCCCGGACTACGACCTCGTCCGCTACTACCGGAAGGGGAACCAGTGGCTCGACGAGGCGGACGCGGACCGGGTCGAGGCGGCGGAGGCCGAAATCGAGGCCATCATGCAGGGGCTCGAAGCCGGTGACGAGGAGACGTTCGAGCGAGTCGGCCGGGTCGTCGACCAGGTGTTGTCGGGGATGCGCCAGTCGCTCGAACGCCTGCCCGCGGAGTTCGACGCCTTCGTCAAGGAGACGGAGTTCATCCGCGACGGGAGCGCCGACGACGTCGTCGCGCGCCTGAAAGAGAGCGGGGAGGCCGTCTACGAGGAGGACGCCTGGCAACTGGATCTTTCGGCGTACGGCATCGAGAAGCACCTCGTCTTCCTTCGGTCCGACGGAACGACGCTCTACACGACGCGTGACCTCGCCCACCACGAGTGGAAGTTCGACAACTTCGACCGCGCCGTGACCGTGCTGGGGAGGACCACAAACTCCAGGCTCAGCAACTGAAAGCCGCGCTGGACGTCCTCGGCAACGACACTTCGAAGCTCGAATCGACATTCTACTCGTGGGTGAACCTCCCCGAGGGCGGGATGTCCACGCGGGAGGGGACCGGCGTCGACCTCGACGACCTGCTCGACGAGGCCATCGCCCGGGCGCGCAACGAGGTCGAATCGAGACTCGACACCCGGAGCCGCGACGACGACCTCTCCGAGGAGGACATCGACCGCATCGCCCACCAGGTCGGTATCGGCGCCGTCCGGTACGACATCGTCTCGAAACAGCCGACGAAGAGCATCACGTTCGAGTGGGAGCGCGCGCTCGACTTCGAGGCCCAGTCCGCCCCGTACATCCAGTACGTCCACGCGCGCTGCTGTGGCATCCTCGACGACGCCGAACTGAGCGAAACGGTCGACGGGTCGGCCCTGACAGCAGACGAAGAGCGTGACCTCCTGCGGGTCATCGCGCGCTTCCCGGCGCAGGTCGAAGAGGCCGCAGAGGCCCTCGAACCGCACGTCGTCGCGACCTACGCGCGGGAGTTCGCCGAGACGTTCAACGCCTTCTACCGCGAGTGTCCCGTGCTCGCCGCGGAGGACGAGGAGGTGCGGGCGGCCCGCCTCGCGCTCGTCCGCGCGTCGCGACACACCGTCGCGAACGCCCTCGACGTCCTCGGCGTCGAGGCACCGACGTCGATGTGAGACACGAGACGCCGAACGACAGCACGTCGGACTTCGGGGGCGGCGAAACGGACGGCTCGGGAAGGGCGAGTGAACCGGAGGAAAGCGTGGTCGGCCGTCAGGCCGCGACGGGAACCGGTGCGAGGACGCCGGCGATGAGCGACCCGCCGACGCCGAGGACCGTCGCCGCCCCCAGCCCGAGCGCGAGGAGCAGGAACAGCACGAGCCACCAGAACGGAACGGAGTCTGATTCAGCCATACGAACCATCTTCGGAGCGAGCTAAAAGAAGCTCTCGTTATCCGTCTCTCCGCCGCCGACCGTCAGCCGAAGAAGCGCCGGAACAACCCCTTCTTCTCGTCGGACGACTCCTCGTCACCAGTATCGGCGTCGTCGACAGCGTCGGCGTCGTCAGCGGCATCGGTAGTATCCGCCGCGTCGGCAGCGGCACTCTCTCGGTCCGAGTCGTCCCCGTCCGTATCGGCAGCGTCGTCCGCAGTCTCGTGTTCGTCCGCGGCGTCCTCCCGTGCCTCGGCGTCCGGGATGTCGGGCGACTCGTCCGAGTCGATGGTGACGCCGTCGTCGTCCGCCGGTGTCGTGTCGAACGTCACGTCGGTGTCCGCGTCGGGTTCGGCTTCGACGACCACGTCGGCCACCGAACGGTCCTCGTCGGCCGTGGGGTCGCTCTCGTCGTCGGCCTCGACCGCGTCGGTCGCGTCGGTCGCGTCGGTCGCGTCAGGCGTGTCGGATCTGTCCCTCGTTTCCGGTGCCCCAGCGCCCGCCTCCGCGTCCGCGAGCGCCGACGCGATACCGCCACCACCCCGGCTCTCAGCCCCGACGTCCTCGTCCGACTCTCCATCCCCCTCCGATCCCGCGTCCTCGTCCGACTCCACGGGACCGGACGGTGACGCAGTGCCGTCGGAATCGGCCGTGTCGTCACCGTCGTTCCCGAGGTCGGCCTCGGTGTCGGTGGCCGCCTCGCTGACGGCTTCTTCGAGGAGCGCGGAGAGATCCTCAGCCTCCCCGGGACCAGCGTCGTCGGGGGCGTCGCGGTTCTCGTCGTCCTCGAACAGCGAGGAGACGTCGATGTCGTCCACGTCGGTGGAACTGTCCTCGATGAGCGAGGAGACGTCGATGTCGTCCACGTCGAGGGAGTCGCGACCGCCCTCGTCGTCCGTACCCTCGGCGGCGGCGGTCGCGTCCACCTCCTCGGCGGCGACCGTGTCCTCGGTCCCGTCGCTCTCAGCCTCGTCCGCGCTGTCGGCGTCGACGCCGTCCGCGTCGTCTCCCGCGGCCCGACTCTCGGCGTCGTCGGCTTCGGTCTCCCCGTCCGCGTCCTCGACCCCCTCCTGGGTCTCGACGGCGACGGCCGCCTCGTCGAACGCGTCGTCCATCGCGTCGGCGGTGACGGCGTCGGCCAGCGTCCGGTAGGCGGCGGCCGCCGGGCCGTCCGGGTCGGGGGTTACCGGGGAGTCCTCGTCCGCCCCGGTCCCGATTGAGGGGTCCTCGGGGACGACCTCCAGAAGGTCGGCGTCGACCGCTGCCGCGACTGCCTCGACGTCGACGCGCGTCGTGTCGACGCGCGTCAGGACCAGCCCCGCGACGGGGACGCCGACGCGGGCGGCGAGTTGGTTCGTCTTCTCCGTGTCGCCGAGGGCGTCGGTCGAGGGCGTCGACACCAAGAGGACGGCGTCGGCGAGGCCGAGCGGGAAGAGGGTGTCGTGGCTCAGTCCCGCGCCGGTGTCGACGAGGACGACGTCGTAGTCGGCGAGCGCTTCGAAGACCCGTTCGAGGCCGCGGGGGTCGGCCTTCGCGTACGCGTCGAGGGCCGGGGCGCCGGGGACGACGGTCAGGCCGTCGGGGCCCTCGTAGACGGCGTCGAGCGGGTCGGCCTCGCCCGCGAGCACGTCGTGGAGGGTCGGTCCGTCGGGGGAGACGCCGAGCATCCGGCCGAGGTTCGGCATGCCGATGTCGGCGTCGACGACAGCGACCCGGTGCCCGGCGGCGGCGAGCGTCGCCCCCAGCGCCGCCGTCGTGGTCGTCTTGCCGACCCCGCCTTTCGCGCTCGCGATGGCGTAGACCCGTCCCATACTGTCCGAAACGAACCGTGGTGGCTATATAAAGGTTGACGCGGCGCGGGCCGAACGGACCGGTGGTACGTAGCTGGGCGCCGTCGAGCCACACAGTCAAAGGTTACTTAGCCACTGGCCGGGCTAGGAAGCACAATGAGTACTGACGCCGAAGAGGTAAGCGACGACCGCCGGAAGTACGAGTTCCGGAAGGTCATCGAGGACCTCAAGGAGTACGAGGGGTCAGGGACACAGCTCGTCTCCATCTACGTGCCGCCGGACAAGCAGATCTCGGACATCGTCGCCCACGTCACCCAGGAGCACTCCGAAGCGAGCAACATCAAGTCCAAACAGACCCGGACGGCGGTGCAGGACGCGCTGACGAGCATCAAGGACCGCCTCCGCTACTACAAGAACCCGCCGGACAACGGGATGGTGCTCTTCTCGGGCGCTATCGACTCCGGCGGCGGCCAGACCGACATGGTCACCAAGGTGCTGGAGAACCCGCCGGACCCCGTCCAGTCGTTCCGCTACCACTGCGACTCGTCGTTCCTCACCGAGCCCCTAGAGGAGATGCTGATGGACAAGGGGCTCTTCGGACTGGTCGTCCTCGACCGACGGGAGGCGAACGTCGGCTGGCTCAAGGGCAAGCGAGTCGAACCCGTCAAGTCCGCCTCGTCGCTCGTCCCCGGCAAGCAGCGGAAGGGTGGCCAGTCCGCACAGCGGTTCGCCCGCCTGCGCTTAGAGGCCATCGACAACTTCTATCAGGAGGTCGCGGAGATGGCGAACGACCTGTTCGTCCCGAAGCGTCACGACCTCGACGGCGTGCTGGTGGGAGGGCCCTCGCCCACGAAGGACGAGTTCCTCGACGGCGACTACCTCCACCACGAGATTCAAGAGAAGGTCCTCGGAAAGTTCGACGTCGCCTACACCGACGAGTCCGGGCTGTACGACCTCGTCGACGCCGGCCAGGACGTCCTCGCGGACCAGGAGGTCGTCAAGGACAAAAAGCAGATGGAGGAGTTCTTCGAGAAGCTTCACCGAGGGGACGAGGCGACGTACGGCTTCGAACCCACGCGACAGAACCTCGTGATGGGCTCGGTCGACCGCCTCCTGCTCTCGGAGGACCTCCGCTCGGACGTCGTCGTCTACGACTGCGGCGACACCGAGGAGTACGAACTCGTCGACCGTCGTCACTCGACGCCGACCCACACCTGTGAGGACGGCACCGAGGCCGAGGCGAAAGAGCGCACCGACGCCATCGAGTACCTGATGGAACTGGCCGAACAGCGCGGCACCGAGACGAAGTTCATCTCGACCGACTTCGAGAAGGGCGAGCAACTCCACGACGCCTTCGGCGGAATCGCGGGAATCCTTCGGTACTCTACCGGCGTGTAAAACCGGTCCAGACGGCGTGAGAGCCGCCGGAACGTCACGTTGTGTGAGATGGTCATCCCAACCTATATAACCGCGTCTCTCATGGTGGGTGGTGATGCGGGGGGACGGGAGCCCGGCGGACGTGCGGCAGTTGCTCAGCCAGCGAGCCGACGCCCTCTCGATGCTCTTGGACGGGGACCGGAGCAAGAACGAACTCACCGAGGAACTCGGCGTCTCGCGGTCGACCGTCGACCGGGCCGTCCGGGAACTGGAGTCGAACGGACTGGTCCGACGCGAGGGAAGCACGGTGGCGGCGACGCTCGCTGGCCGTCTGGCGTACGACTCGTACCGCCGTTACTGCGAGGAGACGGCACACGTCGGCGAGTTCGGGGACCTCCTCGCGGAACTCCCACCGGCGGCGACGGTGGGACACGCGATGCTCGAAGGAGCCACCGCCTACCGGAGCAAACCACCGGCGACGGGACGGCCGGCGAACGAGATAACGGCCCTCATCGCCGAGGGAGACCGGTTTCGGGCGTGCGCGACGGCCGTCAACGACGCGGCTGCCGTCGGCCACCTCCACGGACTGGTGACCGAGCGGGGCGGCAGCGGGGCGGTCGTCTACACGTCGAACCTCGCGGAACTCATCCGCGACGAGTACTTTCGGATGCACCACGAGATGGTCGCGACGGGTCGGTACCGAGCGTACGAGACCGACGGCCTCCCGTACGAACTGTTCATCGTCGACACCGACGAGAGCACCACGGTCGCCGTGCTGATCTACAACGAGTCGGGGACGATCCACGGGAGCATCCTCAACGACACCGAGGCGGCGGTCGAGTGGGCCGAGGAGACGTTCGAGTCGTTCGTCGAGGCCTCGACCGAGTTCACCGACGACTTCCGGGTCGGCGGAGCCGGGGCGAGCCGGGCTGGTGAGGCGGACGCACGCGATGGAACGAACCCCGACTGACGGAGAAGCACGTGAGGGCGGACACCGACCTCACAAGCGCGTCCGCTAATCCACCAGCGACTGGAGCTGTGCGGTCCGACGCTCCAGGTCGACGTGCGGGTCGAGGTCACCCGTCTCTGCCATCGCAGCGAGTCGGTCGAGCGTGAGAAACGGATCGCCGCCCGCCTCCTCCGCGTGTTCACAGAGTGCGGTCACGTCGGCTCGACGGAGCGCGAGCGAGTCGAGGAGGCCGAGCAGGAGCGCCGTGGCGACGCCCGCCTCGCCGCTCGGTAGGGGGCCCCACTCGATTGTCTCCGAAGGCTCGACCTCACTGTCCTCTGCGTCGACTCCAGCCACGCGGAGACAGGTGGTACAGAGGGTCGCCGAGAGCGCCTCGTCGGGTGCGTACGGCCGGAGCGACGACGGGACGGCGAACGCGATGCGGTCCCCGTCGCAGTCGGGACAGGTCATGGAAGGTAAGACGCGCTCGTGGGTGAAAAACGTCGGTCGCTGAGCGGGTGAGGCGTTCGGTGTGTGGATGCGCTCGTCGTCCGTGGAGCGTGTCGGGGCGGAACGGCTGAGAGCACGAAGAGCTTGCGCGCCACGGAGACGATGGGGTTACGACGAAAGGGACACGGCTTCGAAAGGAGAAGTGTCAGTCGTCGGCCGAGACGCGCTCGACGTCCTCGGACGCGATTTCGGTGGCCTCGTTCTCGCGTTCTTCCTTCTCCTCTTCTTCCTTCTTCGCCTTGATCTTCTTCAGGCGGAAGATCTCCTCGCGCTCCTGTTCTTCGAGCTTCTGCTCGATGTACTCTTTGTTCTCGTAGAGGTCCGGCAGGAGCTTGAACTCCAAGGCGTTGACGCGGCGCTTCGTCGTCTCGATCTCCTCGAGCATCTTCTTCATCGCCGTCTCGACCTCGGCGGCGAGAATGATCGTCTCGAGGAGTTCCTCGTAGGCGTCGGCGGCCTCGTCGATTCGCGCGCTCGATCCGAGCAGGCCGTAGCCGCGCTGGTCGAGACTCTTCTTCACGCGGGAGGACTCGATCTGGGGGACCACGACGCCCATGATGTTCTTCGACTGCGTCGTGATCTCGGGGTGTTCCTTGAGCGCGGCGGCGGCACCGCGGACCGCGACGTCACCCTCCATGGCGCGGGCCATGTTGATCTTGTGCTGTGCGTTCTGGTAGTCCTCGGAGAGTTCCGAGCGGACGTCCTGTGCCTGGTCGAGGATGTCCATGAACTCCATGATGAGGCCGTCACGCTTCTGTTCGAGCGTGTCGTGACCGCGTTCGGAGAGTTCGATGCGGTCCTCGATGGCCATCAGGTTCTTGCGCGTCGGTTTGACGTCTTCGGCCATTCTTGTCGGACCTTGTGCTCCTGGGGTGTTAACCTTTTACTGTCGTTCCGGCGGTTCGTGACCCACCGTCGCGGACGACGCCGAGTGCTCGGACTCACCTGTCGGTTCGCCGTCGACACCATCGGCGCACGGACAGTGCGATACGACACGTGGAGTGTTGAGTCTTCCATTCGCACAGTGTATCATATTTAAATATAAGACAGAAGAAATACAATTCGCCTAAATAATATAATCGGCATCCTTCGGCGTCACGCGGGTGACGATGTCACGAGCGGCGAGATAACGAGACAACCGAAGAAAGCGAAAGAGCGCAGCGTTGTAGAGGCTAGCACTCGTGTTCGCAGCAGAGCCCAAGTGAACAGAGGAAGTGTTTCACCCCTGAACACGATACGACAGCTGCTTTGGCGTCTTCAAGGATTTGTTCGCCATATATTCGATTTTCAACGATACTCTACCATAGATTCGAAAGTCGAACTTACTCCAATTTCAATAATGTAAGATATTTTTTATGAACAGTTAAAGGACAGACTTTGTATATTTTATCGGCGTCGATAGCCAGCGTCGGCGGGTGTCGAGAATCGGGAGAGAGTAACGCGGCTAGGGGACGCCGGACCCTACGACGACACGCCAGCGAGCGAGCGGTTCTCGGGGATGATGCGGTTCTTCAGCGCGTCCCCGCTGCGGCCGTCGAAGAGGTGGATAGCCTCCTCGGGGAACGCGACGGTCGTCCGGTTCCCCTCCGAGACGGTGGGGTCCCCCGTCGTCGTCGCGGTGAACTGGGTCTCGTCCCCCCGTCGAGCAGTCGCAGGTGGACCGTGTTCTCGTTGCCCTGCGGTTCGACCACCAGCACCTCGGCGCCGAAGCGGTGAGCCGTCGAGACCGAATCGCTGGCGTCTACGACGACGTCCTCGGGACGAACGCCGAGCGTCAGGTCGGTCACGTCGCCCACCTGTGCCCGCGCCTCCTGAGAGAGCGGGTACGTGAAGCCGTCGCCGACGAACGCGTCGCCGTCGAACGTTCCGTCGAAGAAGTTCATCGACGGTTCGCCGATGAAACCGGCGACGAACGTGTTGTTCGGTTCGTGGTAGCATTCGAGGGGCGTTCCGACCTGCTGGAGTTCCCCGCCGTCGAGGACCGCGATGCGGTCGCCCATCGTCATCGCCTCCGTCTGGTCGTGCGTGACGTAGATGGTCGTCACGCCGAGTTGCTCCTGGAGGCGCTGGAGTTCGATGCGCATCTCCGCACGGAGTTTGGCGTCGAGGTTCGACAGCGGTTCGTCCATCAGGAACACCTCCGGGTCCCGCACGATAGCCCGTCCGAGTGCCACCCGCTGCTGTTGCCCGCCCGAGAGCGCCCCCGGCTTCCGGTCCAGCAGGTCACTGATGTCCAGCATGTCGGTCGTCTGCTCGACGCGGTCGTTGATCTCTCCCTTCGGGAGGTCGGTCGACTCTTCGAGACCGAACGAGATGTTCCCGCGGACGCTCTTGTGTGGGTACAGCGCGTACGACTGGAACACCATCGCGATGTCGCGCTCCTGTGCGGAGACGTCGTTGATGCGCCGTCCCTCCAGCCTGAGGTCACCCCTGGTTATCGTTTCGAGTCCGGCGATCATCCGCAGCGTCGTCGACTTCCCGCAGCCCGAGGGGCCGACGAGGACGAGAAATTCCCCGTCGGCGATGTCGAGCGAGAGGTCCTCGACCGCGACGATCTCTCCGCCCTCGTCGTCGTGAAACACCTTCGTTACGTCGTCGAGTGTCAGTCGTGCCATGGTTACTGTTCGATCTGAGTGAGTTCCGACTCCGGTTCGTGTCGGCGGTTGTGCAGCGCGGTTCCGGTCGCGGCGTCGAACAGGTGGACCTTCCCCGGGTCGATGCTGACGACGACCTGTTCGCCCTGCGAGAGGAGATGCATCCCGCCGGTGACGGCCTGGAGCGCGTCGTCGATGTCGCCGCCGGGCCGGGTCAGGTGCAGGACGTTCTGGTCGCCGTGGGGCTCGACGACGCGGACCTCGAAGCGGAAGTCGGTCGCGCCCGGTTCCGCTTCGTCTCCCTCCCCGCGGACGACGATGTCTTCGGGGCGAATCCCGAGGATCAACTCCTCGTGGTCACCGACTGCCGCGCGAAGCCCGTCGTCGAGCGGATACTCGAAGTGGTCGCTCACGAACGTCGACTCCGACCGTGTCCCCGAGACGAGGTTCATCATCGGCTCGCCGATGAAGCCGGCGACGAACGTGTTGTTCGGTTCGTGATAGCATTCGAGCGGCGTCCCGACCTGCTGGAGTCGCCCGTCGTTCATCACGGCGATGCGGTCGCTCATCGTCATCGCCTCCGTCTGGTTGTGCGTCACGTACACCGTGGTCACCTTCAGGTCGGACTGGAGGCTCTGGAGTTCGGTGCGCATCTCCGCGCGGAGTTTGGCGTCGAGGTTCGACAGCGGTTCGTCCATCAGGAACACCTCCGGGTCCCGCACGATAGCCCGTCCGAGTGCCACCCGCTGCTGTTGCCCGCCCGAGAGTTCGTCGGGGTTCCGGTCGAGCAGGTCGGCGATACCGAGCGTCTCGGCCACCTCCTCGACGCGGGCGTCCCGCTCTTCGGACGTGTATCCGGGTTCTTCCTCCAGTCCGTACCGGATGTTCTGTCTGACCGTCATGTGCGGGTAGAGCGCGTAATCCTGAAACACCATCGCGATGTCGCGGTTCTGCGGCACCCGGTAGTTCATGTGATCGTTGCCGATGTAGATATCTCCCGACGAGGGGGTCTCCAGCCCCGCGAGACAGCGGAGCGTGGTGGACTTCCCACAGCCGGAGGGCCCGACGAGGACGAGGAACTCCTCGTCCGCGATGTCGAGCGAGAGCTCTTCGACCGCGACCGTATCACCGAACCGTTTCGTCAGGTTCTCGAGTTGAATGCTTCCCATCTGTGTCCTCCAGTTATCCGCTCTCCGTGCGGAGTCCCTTCGCGAACTGTTCGGCGAACGCGACGTAGAGAATGAGCGTCGGGATGGCCGCGAGGAACGCCGCGGACATCCGGATGCCGAAGTCGATGCCGGAGGTCGACGCCCCGATGGCCGGTAAGATGAGCGTCACGGGCGCGGCCGGCGCGTCCGCACCCACCACGAGCGTGAACGCGAAGAGGAACTCGTTGTAAATCTGCGTGAACTGGTAGATGAACACGACGCCGAACATCGGCTTCGAGAGGGGCAAGACGATGCGGCGGTAGATCTTCGTGATGCTGGAGCCGTCGATCTTGGCCGCCTCGACGAGCGAACTCGGGAGGCTCTGGTAGTACGACCGGAAGAGGATCGTACAGATCGGGATGCCGTACGCGATGTGGGTGATCACCAGCGGCGCGAGGTTCGCGTGGTACGCCTCCAGGAACGGTATCGAGGCGACGAACGGCTGTAACATCCGCGCGAGCGGGAAGATGTTGTTCCAGAAGCGGGCCAGCGGCACCAGCACGGCCTGGTAAGGCACGAAGATGCCGGCCAGAAAGAGCATGAGCACCCCTAACTGGGCGCGCCAGTCGACCAGCGTGAGGCCGTACGCGGCCATGCTCCCGAGCAGGACGCTGCCGACCGTCGCCGGGATGGCCATGATGAGCGAGTTGACGAACGAGTCCGCGAGGCGCTCGAACGCGAACTGGAGGTTGCCGAGCGTGAAGCCCTCACTCGCCGGCGGGGCGAACGGGAGCGACCGCGCGACGGACTCGTTCGTCTTGATGGCAGTCATGATACCCGTCTCCAGCGGGACGAGGAAGAAGCCGAGGAACAGGAGGACGAGGGTGTACTGGAGGACGCGACGGAGGTTCACGTCCTCGACGAGCGACGCCACGTCGAACGACCGGGTGGACGAGGAACTCGCCATGGTTAGAGACTCCCCTGTTTGTGCTGGTAGTAGAGGTACGGTCCGATGACGCCGAGCGCCATGACCAAGAGCATGGTGGCGATGGCGGCCGAGTACGCCCACTCGCCGAACTTGAAGGCGCGTCTGACCATGAGCGTCGCCAGGATGTCGGTCCCGTTCGGGGGACGGTACCGGCCCACGAGCGCGTACAGGAACGTGAACGCCTTCAAAGCGAACACCATCAGTACGACCGCCGCGCTGACCGACGCCTCTTTCAGTTGGGGAACGATGATGCGGAGGTACGTCCGGATGGTGCTCGCGCCGTCGACCCGTGCGGCCTCGAACTGGTCGTCCGGAATCGACTGCAGGCCGGCGAGGTAGACGACCATCGTGTAGCCGCTGAACTGCCAGACGAGCGCGAAGATGACCGCTGCCAGGGCAACGGAGGGGTTCCCGATCCAGTCGACCGGGGCGAATCCGAACGTCGTCACGATGAGGTTGAGGATGCCACTCTCGACGTTGAACATCCAGAGCCACAACTGCGCAGTGACGACGAACGAGAGGCTCATCGGCAGGAGGTACACCGTCTGGAACTTCTCGGAGAACCGGATGCCGTGGTCGAGAAGGACGGCCAGAAACAGCCCCAGTATCAGACACACCGTCGTGAAGACGACGAGCAGGACGAGGTTGTTCTGTGCGGCGGCCAAGAACGCGTCGCTCGACAGCGCCTGGGTGTACATCTCGAAGTCGAGCGACGAGTAGTCGGGCGTTCCGAGCCCCGAGTAGTCGGTGAAGGAGATGGCGAGGTTGTAGCCGATACCGCCGTAGACGGCGATGCCCATGAGGACGAACGGAATCCCCCAGTACGGCGACGAGCGGACGAAGTCGCTGTTGAGGAAGTACCGGAGCCGCGTCTCCCAGCCGACCACCTCCTCGGCCGACTCGGTCACGTGGTCAGTTTGATCGTGCGTGGCCATCGACGTACCTGTGATGTTCGTTATTCATGACTCTGCAGATTCCGGTCTCAGTTCGAGACCGCCCCGATCAGCGCGTCGGCACACGCCTCGACCTCGAACGGCCCCATGAAGTTCTCCGCGAACGCCGTCTTGCAGTCGCCCATCGTCTCGGGGGTGACCGCGAGACCGTGCGCGATTGTCGGCGGGTACGCGTCGGAGCTCGTGAGGTCCTCGTAGGTCATCGCCAGGAAGTCGGTCAGTTCGCTCGGGTCGATGTCGGTCCGGAGCGGGACCGAGCCCTTCGGGTTGTTGAAGGCAATCTGTGCCTCCTTCGTCCCGACGAACTTCTGCCAGGCGATGGTCTCCTCTCGGCTGGGGTTGTTCGCGGGCGCGACGATAGCGTCGACGTGGTAGAAGTAGATGCCCTCCGTCCCGGGGAACGGAATCCAGTCCCACTGTTCTTGGTAGTTGAAACTGTCGTCCGCGCGGAACATCCCGTACACCCAGTTGCCCTGGTGAATCGTCGCGGCCTCCCCGCTGATGACCTTCTGCCCGGCCGTGGTGAAACTGATCGAGGAGGCGTCGGCGGTAATGTAGTTCTCGTTTATCGTCTTCAGCGCTTCGAGCGCCTCGACCACCGCCGCTCGGTCGGGGCTCCCCTCGATGAAGTTCGTGTACGCCTCGACACCGCTCTGGCTCGTGATGATCTGCGCCCACAGCTGGAGGTTCGTCCACGGCGCGACCATCGCCTGCGCCATCGGCGTGACGTCAGTCTCCTGGTTGATCGTCTCGAGAGCGTCCAACAGCGCGTCGACGCTGTCGAGGCTCGACGCGTCGATACCGGCCTCCTCGAAGACAGCGGTGTTGTAGAAGAGGTTGTTCATCCGGTGGGAGCCGAGCGGGACGGCCGGCATCTTGTCGTTGAACTGGCAGAGCTCCATCGCCCGGCTCTGCATGACGTCCTTGTACCCGGCGGCGTCCCAGACGTCCGCCTCCAGATCCATCAGCGCGCCCTCGTACCGCGCGAGGTTATTCCCCGGCCAGTTGGCGAACGAACTCATCGGGTTGTTGTTCGAGAGTCGGCGGAGAATCGTCGCGTTGAGGTTGACGTTCGCGCTCGCCCCGACCGCCTGGAAGTTCGTCTCCATCTCGGGGTACTGCTCCTGGAACGTCTCGATCAGCGCGGTGATCGCCGCCTCGCCGTCGCCGCCGGCCCAGCCGTGCAGTACTTCGAGCGAGGAGTCCCACTGTCCGCCGGAACCACCGCTGCTGGTGCTTTCGCCGCCGCTCGACTCGCCGCTCCCGCCCGACCCACCACTGCCACCCGAGTCCGAACCGCCGCCGCCGCCCGACTCACCGTCACCACCCGAGCCACCAGCACACCCCGCTAGCCCGACGGCCGCGCCAGCCACCAGCGCTTGCAGGTAGTTCCGTCGGTCGACACTGTCGGTAGGACTGTCATGCTCACGCATGCTTTACTCATCTCGATTGTTCATGTTTATATTTTGTGGTTGTCAGCCGGCCAAGAAAAGAGAGCGCACGTCGTGGGGGCCCCAGATGACGACGTGTCGGTTCGGTCGATGACCGTGTCGACTCAGTCGACGACCGTACCGGAGTTGTCCCGTGGGCGGTAGCCGAGCGCCCGCATCGCCTCGGTGAGCGGGAGGTAGCGGTCGTCGTTGGCCGAGAGGAGGTTGACCGCGAGCGGCGACTGCGGGAGGGCCGCCTCGACGGCCCGTCGCATCCCCTGCCGGCAGTCGCGTGGACTGAGCCACATCGCGCGGACGTACCGCGCAACCGCTGGCTCTTCGTCGTCCTTCTCGCGGACCTCCTCGGGAGAGAGGAGCCAGCCGATACGGACGTTGACCACTTCGATGCCGTACCGGTCGGCGTAGTAACTGCCGAGCGCCTCGCCGAACACCTTGCTGACGCCGTAGTACGAGTCCGGGCGCGGGGGCTCCGACGGACGGACCGTCCGGGCGTCGGCCGCCAGAGTCTCCGGGCGGGCCGGGTCGGCGATGTTGTACATCTGGTGGACGTGGTTCGTGCTCGCGAAGACGACGCGGTCGACTCCTGCCGAGAGTGCCGCCTCGTAGACGTTGTACGTCCCGCCGATGTTGACCTCGTAGACGCTCTGCCACCCCGCGCCGGGGTCGGGGTTCGCCGCGAGGTGGACGACGACGTCGTGACCTTCGAACGCCGCGGTCAGTTCCTCTCCGTCGCGAACGTCCAGAATGACGCTGTCGAGGCCTTCTCGCTCTCGATGTGTGATGGGCGTGACGTCGTGGTCGTTCGAGAGCGCGTCGACCGTCTCCCGGCCGACGTTACCGGCCGCTCCAGTGACTGCTACGCGAGCCATACGGGGAGGTGAGATGCCACCGTAATAAGCGTACAGTTCCCCTGGGCCCGGATCGACGACCGAGCCAGGTCCGAACCAACCGACGGTCGAACCGAACGGCGACACGACGGCACCGTGGACGAAACACGAGCATTCGCGGCTGAACGAGGCCGCAGGTCTCGCTGCGTCCCGCTCGCGTCCGTCGCCGGTGCGCAGCACCGGCTTCCGGCGGAACCGCCGGTTCGCGCGGTTCGCGGGAACGACACGGCGGCCGCGCCGGCCGCGCGCCACCGCCCCGTCTCGCGGCAGTCGGCGCGTGAGAACGCGGGTAACACGACCCTATTTGAGGGTCGACCGGAAACGAAGGGGCATGTCCGTCGAACGCGTCGTCGACTGCACGTGTGACCTCGGGGAGGGACCGGTCTGGCACACCGGGGAGGACCGACTGTACTGGGTAGACATCGACGCCGGACGACTCCACCGGTTCGACCCGGCGACCGGCACGCACGACGTCGCCTTCGAGACGCGAGTCGTCTCCGGGGTCACCGTCCAGCGGGACGGGTCGCTGTTGCTGTTCATGGACCGTGGCCGCGTCGGCCACCTCGTCGACGGCGAACTGGTTACCGTCGAACAGGTCGTCGAACAGGACGAGGAGTCGCGGTTCAACGACGTCATCGCGGACCCGGCGGGAAGAGTGTTCTGCGGGACGATGCCGACCGACGCGCGCGGCGGCCGTCTCCACCACCTCGACACCGACGGGGCGACGACGCTCGTCGCCGACGGGGTGGGCATCCCCAACGGGATGGGGTTCACCCGAAACTACGAGTCGTGTTACTTCACCGAGACCGAGGCCGACACCATCTATCGCTACGCGTACGACGAACGAACGGGGGAACTGTCGGCCCGCGAGCGGTTCGTCACGACGTCCGATACGCCGGGCCTACCCGACGGGATGACCGTCGACGCGGCGGGAGGGGTGTGGTCCGCGCGGTGGAAGGGCGGGTGTGTCGTCCGGTACGACGCGAGCGGAACCGAGGTCGACCGTGTCGACCTCCCCGCCGAGAAGGTGACGAGCGTCGCCTTCGGCGGTCCCGGCCTCGGACGGCTCTACGTCACGACCGGCGGGGGGTCGGCACGACCCGAAGAAGGGACCGGTGCGGGCGCGCTGTTCCGTCTCGACCCGGACGTCGCCGGACGGCCCGAGTGCCGGTCAGCGGTCGACTTCTGAGCCCCTCGGCCGCTGAAACTCAGTTGAGCGCGACGGGTTCTCCCCGGTCGGCACTCTCGTAAATCGCGTCGAGGACCCGCATGACGTCGAGCGCGGCGTCCGGACCGATCGCACCAAAACGTTCATTATAGAGCGCCGTTTTGTGGCGAACGGCCGCGGATCGGCCACTCGAATCGAATCGTAACCCAACTGTCGTGTGAGGACGATCAACCATCACCCTGCGACCGCCGTCCTCACGGTCACGGCTACTGCCACAGCCAGCCCGTCCATGGGACGTATCGCGGGGAGCGTTCGACCCGCTCCGTCGCTGGAGTCCCCGAACGCTTCCCGTCGGATACACGGGTTCTCTCGACCGAGACGCGGAGTCGTATCGAAGAGACCCAGCCACAGGGCGGGTGCCGCGCGGCCGTCGGCGTCAGTTCAGTCGAGCGCGTCGTAGCCGTCGAACTCCTCGGCGAGGACGACGTCGCGACCGCGGTCGGCGGCGGTGTAGATGGCGTCCATGACCTGCATGTCGACGAGCGCGTGGTCGCCGTCCGGGTGAGGGTGAGAGTCGGTCAGCAGGCAGTGGGCGAAGTAGTCGAACTCCTCGGTCATCTGGTTCACCTGGTCGAAGTCGAGGGCGACGGTCTGACCCCCCCACGACAGCCGAAAGCCGCGGTCCTGCCGGTTGTAAAACGCGGGGTCGATTTCGATTTCGCCCTCGGTTCCCGTCACCCGGAGATGGCTCGACTGGTACGCCGACTGGCTGGCGGTACAGGTCGCGAGCGTGCCGTCGGCGAAGTCGAGACCGAAGCTCACGTGCTCGTCGCCGACGGCGGCGAAGGCGTCGTCTTCGACCGTCGTACGCGCCCGGACCCGGACCGGGTCGGCGTCGAGGACGAACCGGGCGGTGTTCAGCGGGTAGAGGCCGATGTCCATGACGGTCGCGCCGCCGGAGATGTCGGGGTCGAGTCGCCACTGGTCGGGGTCGGGGACGACCTCCGCGAGCAGTCGCTGTGACATGCTCCCGTGGACGAGCACCGGGTCGCCGATGGCGCCCCCTTCGACGAGTTCCCTGGCGCGACGGACCGCCGGTTCGGTCTGCATGCGGTAGGCGACCATCAGCGGGACGTCGTGTCCCTCACAGACCTCCTGGACCTCTCTGGCCCGGTCGACCGTCGACTCCATCGGCTTCTCACAGAGCACCGCCTTGCCGAGTTCGGCCGCCGTCTCGACGAACGGGAGGTGCAGCGCGTTGGGCGTGGCGACGTACACCGCGTCGTAAGCGTCGGCGGCGACGCCATCGTGAAACTGGTCGTACGTGATGCCGTGAGAGATGGTGTCGGCGAGGTCGGTCGCCCGTTCGGCCTTCTCGAGCGACCCGCTGACGACGACGGTCGTCTCACAGAAGTCCGCGTCGACGACGGCCGGAATCGCCTCCGCCCGCGTCCACCAGCCGAGGCCGACCATCGCGAACCTGACGACCCCGCCGGCGGTCTCCGCCTGCCAGTCGCGCCGCGTGAAATCGTCGAGAGCCTCAGGGATGGACGGACTCATACCTGCGTGACGGGGTTGGCGAGCGTGCCGATGTCCTCGATGGAGATCTCGACGCGGTCGTCGACCTGTAGGTCGAAGGGGCTGTCGGGAACCAGCGACGTGCCGGTGAGGACGACGGCGAGTTCGGGGACCGCGTTGTGGCGCGTGAAGTACGAGACGAGTTCCTCACAGCTACGGACCATCTCGCCGGTGTTCGTCTCGCCGGTGTACACCACCTCTCCCTCCCGGTGGATGGTCATCTCCATGTCGAGGTCGTGGGGGTCGTCGATGCTCTGGCTGGAGACGACGCAGGGACCGAGCGCACAGCAGCGGTCGTACACCTTCGCCTGCGGGAGGTACAGCGGGTTCCGTCCCTCGATGGAGCGACTACTGACGTCGTTGCCGATGGTGTAGCCGACAGGTTCCCCGCGGTAGAGGACGACGCCGAGTTCCGGTTCGGGCGTGTCCCACTCCGAGTCCGCTCGGATGCCGACGGCTTCGCCGGGTCCGACCGTTCGGGAGGGGGTGGCTTTGAAGAATATCTCCGGCCGGTCGGCGTCGTACACGTCGAGGTAGATGTCCGGCTTCGAACTCTCCTCCTCGCGGGCCTCCTCGCTGATTCGATACGTGACGCCGGCCGCCCAGACCTCCGCCGCGTCGACCGGAACGGTCACGTCCCGGTCGACCTCCTCCAGCGAGAGCGTGTCGGCGTCCTCGATGAGCGCGTCGGCGAGGTCGTCGACGGTCGAGCGAGTGAGGCCCGCCGCCCGCGCCAGGTCGCCGAAACTCCGGAGACTGTCGTCGGCGCTCGTCAGGTCGTACGTCGTGGTTCCGTCGCTGACACACAGGCGGCGCTCACCCGCCGCCTCTAGCTGATTGTATTGCATTCGACCCCCATGTTTTCGGGTATTTGTTATAAATCCTCGTGCACACCGGGGCGAGGGGCGGTCGCGGACACTGTCACGACCGTGGAGAACCACGCTGTGCTCGTGGGGTGTCCCACAACGTGGAATCAACGTTTATCATAGATGACCTCAAACGTGCGCGCATGAGCCACCAGGCGAAGAACCCGGTCCAGTCGATCGTGAACACGTTCGCAATCGTCGAAGCCCTCCGTGAACTCGACGGCGCGGGGGTGTCGGAACTGGCGGCGCACCTGGACACGCCGAAGAGCACGGTGCACAACTACCTCAGCACGCTCGAACAGGAGGAGTACATCGTCAAGGAGGACGGCGTCTATCAGGTCGGCATTCGGTTCCTCGAACTCGGAGCGTACGCACGAAATCGCCGCCAGATCTTCGAGATCGCCAAACCGGAGATCGACCGCCTCGCGGCGGAGACGGGCGAACTCGCCAACCTCCTGATCGAAGAACACGGCCGCGGGACGTATCTCCAGCGGGTCCGTGGCGAGAACGCGGTGCAGGTGGAGGCGCACGTCGGAACGCGCGTCTCGCTGCACAGCACGGCGCTCGGCAAGGCCATCCTGGCGTTCATGCCACGCGAGCGGGTCGACGAGATCATCGACCGCCACGGGCTCGAACAGACGACGCCCAAGACGGTGAGTTCGCGCGAGGAACTGTACGAGGCGCTCGAGGACGTCCGCGACTCCCGGTACGCGCTCGACGACGAGGAACGAATCAAGGGGCTCCGGTGTGTCGCAGCGCCGATTCTGAGCAACGACGACCGGGTGCTGGGCGCGGTGAGCGTCTCGGGACCCTCGAACCGCATCAGGGGGACACGATTCCGCGAGGAACTCCCGAACAAGGTGCTCGAAGCCGTCAACGTCATCGAACTCAACGTCACGTACTCCTGAGTCGGGAGAGCCGTCCGAACAGCGTTCCACCTTGTTGAACCGTGTTCACACGAATCGTTCCAAATAGCTGAACCCACTGGTCGGCACAGTTAGCCGATGAGCACGGATTAATATCGACGAGCAGGTGAAAACAGAGCATAAAAAGACGAGATCATTCGTAACACTGGCCAACTAGTGGAAATATACTACGTACATCCGGCGCGGCCGTCATTCGAATCGCGTTCCACATCGTGAGATACGGGTCCGTCCGTCGCGCCGGCACACGCGCGAAGAACACGTTACCGCGGGGGCGGACGAACCGCTCCGAACGACCCGGAGAGGCGGAACGACGGGCCGGACGTGTCGTTCACCTCTGTTCACCCATATGGAATATGCTTTCCAGATAACCTATCTCGCTTCGTGTATGTCTGAACCCGTGTCCATCTCGAACGGCGGTAGTGTTACACCCATATCGATGTAACAGAATCAGTCGGTCGCGCCCGACTCGGACGGCGTCCGGGGGGACGGTGGCGACGTGATCACCCGTCTCCGTCGTCCGTCACCCGGGGCAGCAACCGCCCGAGCAACGGAGAAGAGGACGACTCGAAGGGAGTTCGGCGGACGACGGGCGGGCGGTTCGACCCCGCTGTTCGTCCGTAGTCCGAAAGCACGTTCACGGACCTCGGACGGGATGCAGGTTAGTCGGATGGTTGTTCGACGATAGTGAATTCAGTCGTCCCGCGGCGGCGGAGGACGCACGCGTGAACCCAGAAGTAACGGCACCGAAACACTTGTTAGTCACAGCACCGTCGAGCGACACGATGGCACACGAAAACTACATCGCGGGCGAGTGGCGCCCATCGGAGACCGGAAACACGACAGAGAGTCGGAACCCGGCCGACACCTCGGAGGTCGTCGGCGAGATAGCTGAATCGAACGAGTCAGACGCGACGGCGGCAATCGACGCGGCCGTCGAGGCACAGGAGGCGTGGGCGTCGACGCCCGGCCCGGAACGCGGTGCGATCCTTCGGAAGACGGGGTCGCTCCTCGCAGAGCGCAAGGAGGAGGTAACCGAGACGCTGGTCCGCGAGGAGGGCAAGACCTGGTCCGAGGCTTCGGGAGAGGTACAGCGTGCGATCGACATCTTCCACTACTACGCGGGGAAGGCCGCCGACATGGGTGGGGAGGTCAAACAGAGCAGTTCCCCCGACACGAGCCTCTACGTCCGGAAGGAACCGGTGGGGGCCGTCTCGGTAATCACTCCCTGGAACTACCCCATCGCCATCCCGGCGTGGAAGATCGCACCCGCGCTGGCGACCGGGAACACCGTGGCGTTCAAGCCCGCGACGACCACGGGCATCACGGCGGTCCGACTGGTCGAGTGTTTCGAGGACGCGGGGCTGCCCGGGGGTGTGCTCAACATGGTCACGGGCCCGGGGTCGGCCGTCGGGAACACGCTCGCGAGCGACGACCGCGTCGACGGGGTCTCCTTCACCGGCAGCGCCACCGTCGGCGACATCGTCTATCAGAACGCCGCGGAGAACCAGACGCGTACCCTCCTCGAAATGGGCGGCAAGAACCCGACGGTCGTCTGTTCGGACGCCGACCTCGACGAGTCCGTCGATATCGTCGCGTCGGGCGCGTTCGGCGTCACCGGACAGGCGTGTACGGCCTGTTCCCGCGCAATCGTCCACGAGGACGTGTACGACGAGTTCGTCGAACGGCTCACCGACCGCGCCGCCAGCATCGAGGTCGGACCGGGTATCGACGACCCCGGGATGGGGCCCCAGAACAGCGAGGGCGAACTGAGCGGTACCCTCGAGTACATCGAGACCGGCGTCGACGAGGGAGCCACGCTGGAGACGGGCGGCGGTCGTCCCGACGGCGACGGACTCGACGACGGGTACTTCGTCGAGCCGACGGTCTTCTCGGACGTGGAGTCCGACATGACCATCGCACAGGAGGAGATATTCGGCCCGGTTGTCGCGGTCATTCCCGTTTCGGGGTTCGACGAGGCGGTCGAGGTGGCCAACGGCGTCGAACAGGGTCTGTCGGCGAGCGTCGTCACGAACGACCTGAACAAGGCCCACCGCTTCGTCGACGAGGTCGACGCCGGCGTGGTCAAGACGAACGAGAAGACGACCGGCCTCGAACTGCACGTCCCCTTCGGCGGGATGAAAGCCTCCTCCTCGGAGACCTACCGCGAGCAGGGCGACGAGGGACTCGCCTTCTACACCATCAGCAAGACGGTGTACATGAACTACTGACCGGGGAAGGCACTCGACCACCGGTCAGGCGGGCGTGTCGCGGGCGCGGCACGCTCGTGTCGCACGGCCTGGGAACGGACCCCCAGCGGTCCGGAACTGTTTTTACGGAGTTGTGAGAAGTCCGAACGACGCATGAACTACGGACAGTTACGAGACCCGAACGCGGAGTACACGATGCGGGACCTCTCGGCGGAGACGATGGGACTCACCGGGGACCGGGGCGACCGCGACGTGGAGATCACCGACGTCCAGACGGTCATCGTCGACGGGAACTACCCGTGGACGCTGGTCAGGGTGTACACGGACGCCGGCGTGGTCGGCAACGGCGAGGCGTACTGGGGCGGGGCCATCCCGGAGATCATCGACCGGCTCAGACCCTTCATCGTCGGCGAGAACCCCCTCGACATCGACCGGCTGTACGAACACATGGTGCAGAAGACGTCCGGCGAGGGCTCGATCGCCGGGAAGGACATCGCGGCCATCTCGGGCATCGAACTGGCGCTGCACGACGCCGCGGGGAAGGTCCTCGACGTCCCTGCCTACCAACTCCTCGGCGGGAAGTACCGCGACGAGGTGCGCGTCTACTGTGACTGCCACACGGAGGACGAGGCCGACCCCGACGCCTGCGCCGACGAGGCCGAACGCGTCGTGGACGAGTTGGGATACGACGCGCTGAAGTTCGACCTCGACGTCCCCTCGGGCCACGAGAAGGACCGCGCGAACCGCCACCTGCGGGCCCCCGAGATCGAACACAAGGCCGAGATCGTTCGAAAGGTGACAGAGCGCGTCGGCGACCGCGCCGACGCCGCGTTCGACTGCCACTGGTCGTTCACCGCCGGGAGCGCGAAACGCCTCGCACGCGAACTCGAAGCGTACGACGTCTGGTGGCTCGAAGACCCCGTCCCGCCGGAGAACCACGACGTCCAGCGGGAGGTCACTCAGTCGACCGGGACGCCCATCGCGGTCGGCGAGAACGTCTACCGGACCCACGGCCAGCGGCAACTCCTCACCGAACAGGCGGTCGACATCATCGCACCCGACGTGCCCAAGGTGGGCGGGATGCGCGAGACGATGAAGATCGCCACGCTCGCCGAGATGTTCTACGTCCCGGTGGCGATGCACAACGTCTCCTCGCCCATCGCCACCATGGCTTCGGCGCAGGTCGGTGCGGCCATCCCGAACTCGCTGGCCGTCGAGTACCACTCGTACGAACTCGGCTGGTGGGAGGACCTCGTCGAGGAGGACGGCCTCATCCAGGACGGCTACATGCAGATCCCCGAGAAGCCCGGCCTCGGCCTGACACTGGACTTCGACGCCGTCGAGGAGCACCTCGCCGAGGGCCAGACGATGTTCGACGAGGAGTGAAACGACTCGTCGAGCCAGCGAGGTTACGTCTCGCGCTGTTCGACGAGGCGTAGTCGCGTCGAGCCAGCAGTACGGAGTGCTGCACTGTTCGACGAGGCGGAAGGGACCCCTCCCGTCGCTGGGCCCTCGACCCACGCGAGGCCATATATAATCGAGCGGGCCCCCTCGCTCGACCCGTAGCGGGCCGCCCGGATTCGTCCCCGTCGGGCGAAACCGGCGGGGGGTCGTTGTCACTCGCGCGGTCACAAGTTTTATGTCGATTAGGAAATACCTGGATAATGGTATGCTCGATGATGACAATCCACGCGTGACGCTGGATAGACGGAAGTATCTCAAGGGGCTCGGCGTCGGAGCCATCGCGGGGCTCGCGGGCTGTTCCGGAACCGGTGGTGGCGGCGGCGGGACCGAAGGCGGCACGAGTGGGAGTGGTGGGGGCGGCGGTGGGAGTACCAGCACCGAGGGTAGTGGTGGCGAATCCGCCTCCGAGTGGCAGTACGACGGAACCATCGACAAGGCGTTCGTCTCGCCGGACAACATCGAGAACGACATCTGGCAGGCGTTCCTCGCCGGCGCTCGGGAGGCGGCGAGCGCCCTCGACCTCAGCGTGGACTACCAGACACACGGCGGGCAGGAGTCACAGCAGATGTCGCAGCTTCAGGCGGCGATCACCGGCGGGGCGGACATGATCACCGGCACCGCCTACCAGAACTCGGGCGTCCGCTCCATCGCCGACGTGGCCGCGGAGGGCGGCGTCCCGTTCATCAGCTACTGGACGATGGCCACGTGGTGGACACCGCTGGACACCGGCCCGGAGTTCCTCCAGTACCAGATCCCCGAGGTCGTGAGAACCGGTGCCGCGACGGCTCGCGTCCTCTTCGAGGCGATGGGTGGGTCGGGGAACTTCGTCCACATCACCGGCGTTCCGGGCCACGTCGGCTCACACCGCAACGCTGGCGTCGAACTCGCGATGGAGGAGTACCCCGACATCGAGCGACTCGGCGAACCGATTCCGAGCGAGTGGACGCGCGCGACCGGCCGCCAGGCGATGTCGGACTTCCTCTCGAAGTTCGGCGACGACATCGACGGCGTCTACGGCCAGAACGACGGCGTCGCGCTGGGCGCGCTCTCCGTCCTCGAAGAGAACGACATGGCCGTGCCGGTGGTCGGCTACGACGGCTTCCAGGAGTCGGTCGGCCTGGTCCGCGACCGCTCGGCAGACTCCGGACAGCCCTGGCTCGCGGGCACGTTCGCCGCGCAACCCTTCTGGCAGGGCGGGTGGGCCGTGGTCAAGGGGTACGACTGGCTCCACGGGTGGCGGCCCGAGGTGCCCGAGCGCATGATGTTCGGCGGCGGCGCGATGATCATCAACGACTCGCTGTCGCGGGACACGTTCGGCGACATGGACGTCTCGTTCACGAGTCCGCAGCGGTACCTCGACGTCGCCTTCTCGGAGGGCGAGTCCCCCTACGACTGGCAGGCGATGTCGGTCGAAGAGAGCGGCGACGAGTGGGACCCACAGAACCTGCTGAGCCCGATCCGGCGGGAGGACTTCAGCCAACTCCTGTGGACGGAGGAGAACAAGCCGTCGAACTACTCGGTGCCGAGCGAGTACGACAACGCGGACCTGTTCGACCAGGTGGAGCAAGACTACCGAGAACGGTTCGAGAACGGCGCGAACCCCTACGCCTGAATGTCGGGGGACGATGACGAGCGACACGGCGACGACTGGACGCGGCGCGAAGGGAAACAGCGACGACGTCCGTCTCCGGGTCGACGGCGTCTCGAAGTCGTTTCGACACGTCGACGCGCTGGCCGACGTCTCGATCGAAATCGGCACCGGCGAGGTGATCGGCCTCGTCGGCGAGAACGGCGCGGGGAAGAGCACGCTCCTCAAGGTGCTGACCGGCATCCACCAGCCGGACGGGGGTCGGATCGTCCTGAACGGCGAACCGGTCGAGATCACCGACCCGCGGAACGCGGCCCACCGCGGCATCTCGATCGTGAAGCAGGAACAGGACGTCGTTCCGAACCTCACCGGGTACGAGAACATCTTCCTGGACCAGATCCCGGACTTCTCCCGGTTCGGCGTCGTCGACCAGGGGGCGATGCGGGAGAAGGCCCAACGGATCGTCGACGAACTGGGCATCGACCTGGACGTCTCCGAGCGGGTCTCGTCGTACTCGTTCACCGAGAAGCAGATGCTGGAGATCGCCAAGGCGTTCAGCCAGTCCATCGACACGGACCACCCGATCATCCTCCTCGACGAACCGACGGCCGGACTCGAAGAGGCCGGGCGTGACCTGCTGTTCGACCGGATAAACGACCTCCGAGACAGCGCCTCGTTCGTGTTCGTCTCGCACGAACTCGACGAGGTGCTCCAGGTCAGCGACCGCATCTTCGTCCTGAAGGACGGCAGACTGGTCGAGACGTTCGAGGCAAGCGAGGCGTCCGAGTCGGCGCTCCAGCGGGCGATGGTCGGACGCGAGACGGCCAGCGAGTACTACCGGACCGACCGGCAGGTGTCCATCGACGCCGACGCGGACGTCGCGATGGAGGTCGATGGACTGACCACCGAGGACCGTCTCGACGACGTCTCGTTCACGCTCCACGAGGGCGAGATATTCGGTGTCGTGGGCGTCGAAGGCTCGGGCAAGAGCCGCCTCGGGCGCGTCATCTGCGGGGCCGACGCCGCCGACGCCGGAACCGTCACCGTTCGCGGCGACGAGGTGCGGCCGGGGTCGCTGTCCCGGATGGTCGAGGCGGGCGTCGGCTACATCCCGAAGGACCGGAAGGCCGAGGGGTTGCTGCTCTACCAGTCGCTCACGATGAACGTCTCGCTCCCGAGCATCGGAACCGACCGCGTCTCCGACGACTTCGGTGGCCTCGGGAAGCTCCTCTCGCTCATCGACCACGACAAGGAGGAGTCCATGGCGGCCCGGTCCGTCGAGGAACTCGACATCAGGACCCCCGGAGTGGAGACGCTCGTGTACAAACTGAGCGGCGGCAACCAGCAGAAGGTCGTCCTCGCGAAGTGGCTCCAGCGCGAGACGGACACCTTCGTGATGGACAACGTCACCCGCGGCATCGACGTCGCCGCCAAGGAGGAGGTGTACCGGGTCTGTCGTGACCTCGCCGAGGACGGCTTCTCGATGGTGTTCATCGGCGACGAACTCCCCGAGGTGATCGGCATGTCCAACCGTATCGGCGTGATGAAGAAGGGCCGACTCGTCGACGTCATCGACGCGCCGGCCGGCGACAAACCCACCGAAGAGGAAATCATACAGGAGATGATCTGAGATGGCAGAACGAACGGCAGTCGACAGCGTGCGCCAGAAGATAGACCAGATGCGCTCGGACCGAGAACTCCAAGATTGGATCATCGACCTGGGTCCGTTCGCGCTCCTCGCGCTGCTCGTCGTCGGGTTCAGCCTGGCGTCGCCGGTGTTCCTGACGGTGTCGAACCTCGTGGACAACGTGATGCGAAACAGCACAATCTTGCTTCTCGTCTCGCTGGCGGGGACGTTCCCCATCCTCCAGCAGAGCATCGACCTCTCCATCGAGTCGATGGTGGGGATCACGGGCGTCATCGCGGCGATACTGATCTCCGACTACCAACTTGGACTCGCCGCGCTGCTCGTCGCCGTCGTCGCCGGAACGGTCTTCGGCGCGCTCAACGGCGTCGTCTTCGCGAAGTTCAAGATTCCCTCCTTCCTCGTGACGCTCGGCTCGCTGTCGATCCTCGCGGGGACCGCGCTGCTCATCACCGGTGGGACTTCGATCCCGTTCCGCGACGAGACGGTCCGGTGGGTCTCGAACGGCACGCTCGTCGGGAACGTGCCGAACATCGTCGTCTGGGGGCTGTTGTTCTACGTCCTGATGGTGTTCGTCGCGTTCAAGACGCCGTTCGGCCGCTACTGCTACGCGCTGGGCGAGAACGAGGAGGTCGCCGACCTCTCCGGCGTGAAGGTCGACCGGTACAAGATCGGTGCGTTCGTCGTCTCGGGCTTCCTCTGTGGCGTCGCGGGCGCGTTGCTCACCGCGCGGACGGCCTCCGCGGCGCCCGGGATGGGGACCGGCCTGCTGCTGCAGTCCATCGCGGCCATCGTGATGGGCGGGACCGCACTGACCGGCGGCGTCGGCGGCCCCCATCGCACCATCCTCGGCGTCCTCGTCATCGGCGTCCTCGCCAACGGGATGAACCTGGTCGGCATCCAGTCGTTCGTCCAGGACATCGTCCTCGGGTTCGTCGTCATCGTCGCCGTCGCCATGTCGATGGACCGCCGCAAGATAGACATCGTGAAGTGAGCGAACGGGCGGCGTTCCGTCGCTCGCCCGTCGTGCTGGAGGTCACGGACACGTCGCGTCGGAGTCCGTCTCGGACCGTTCGCTGATTCGACCGAGAGCGCTACTGCGGGCGGACCAGCAGTCGGACCTGCGACCCGTCGAGCCCCGCGTAGGGAAGCGGCGTGCAGACGACGTCGTACCGACCCGGTTCCACCGACCCGAGGTCGGCGACGCCCTCGACGATACGGACGCCGTTGCCGAGGAGCGCCCGGTGGACGTCGTGGTCGGCGACGCTGGCACCGGGAGCGTCGACACCGAGCGCGTCGGTCGCAACGACGCCAGCGCCCGCGTCGACGAGGAACTCGGCGGCCGCCACCGAGGGGTACGCGTACTCGTGGAGATACGTGTCGGGGTCGGTCGTCGTCGGGTCCATGCCCGTATCCACGATGACGAAGTCACCCGGTTCGACCGAGACGGACGCGGCCGCGACTGCCGCGCGAACGCGCTCGGGGGAGATGGCCTCCGCGCGACCCACGTCGGTGCAGTCGAGGACGACGCCCTCGGTGATCATCTCGGCCGGCGAGACGGCGTCGATGGTGTCGTACTCGTCGGCGGGGAAGAAGTGCGTCGGCGCGTCCATGTGGGTTCCACAGTGCGTTTCGAGGTGGAGACGCGTCGCGTTGTGCCCGTCCTCGTCGTAGGTCGCGAGGGGTTCGAACTCCGGCAGCGTGTGGCCGGGCGGGTGCGTCGCGACGTCCTCGGTAATCGGCTGCGTCAGGTCTATCCACCGGCTCATAGCCGTCGGTACGGGCGGGTGTGGGATAAAACCGCACGTGGACGTCGGGGGAGGCCGCCGTCAGAACGCGCTGTCGGAGAAGCCGCCGTCGACGGTGATGACCTCTCCCGTGACGTACGACGACGCGTCGCTCCCCAGGAAGACAGCCGCCCCGACCATCTCCTCGCGCTCCGCGACGCGACCGATGGGCGCCCGTTCGTCGATGCGCGCGCGCTTCTCGGTTCCCTCGGCGTACGTGTCGGCGTTCTGTGGCGTGATGACGAAGCCCGGAGCGATGGCGTTGACGCGGACGTCCGGAGCGAGTTCCTTCGCCGACACGCGGGTGAAGGCGTCGACGCCGCCCTTGGCCGCCGAGTACGCGGGGAGGTTCGCCATCGAGAGCTGTGCGGCCAGCGACGAAATGTTGATGATCGAACCGCCCTCGTCCATCGCGGGGGCGAAGGCCTGTGTCACCTTGCGGACGCCGTCGAGGGCGACGTCGGTGACGAAGTCCCACTCGTCGTCGCTGATGCCCAGCACCGTCGCCCGGGAGATGGCACCCTGCGAGGCGACGACCACGTCGACGCCGCCGAACTCCTCGACGGCGGTCTCACGGACTGCATCGAGCGACGCGGCGTCGGTCACGTCACAGGTGATGCGGGCGGTGTTCGCGCCGCGCTCCTCGATGGCCGCCGCGGTCTCGTCGACCTTCTCCTCGCTGCGACTGGTGGCGATGACGTCCGCACCCTCCTCGGCGAACCCGAGCGCGATGGCCTGCCCGATGCCGCTCGTCCCGCCGACGACGACCGCTCGTTTGCCGCTGACGGACACTGGCGTGTGTGTGTACTCGACCATGTCTCCCCTCTCTCGGGTGGTCGTATTATACTTGTGGAACCCGAAACCGTGTCACGGCGTGGACGACCGAGGAGAGCCGACGACGCCGAGCGGGACCCGTCACACACCGTCGAACCCCCTACCATTATGTCGGTCCGAAGTCGACCACAGAGCATGCGTGGACTTGCCAAAGTCGAACGGAGCCACGGGGCTATGGAACTCGTCGACCGACCGCGACCCGAACCCGGCGAGGGAGAGGCGCTCGTCGAGGTCGACTACGCTGGCCTCTGCGGTAGCGACGCCGGCATCTACGAGTTCGAGTCGGCGTTCGAGCGGATGAACCTCCCGACGGTCATCGGCCACGAGTACGCCGGTCGGGTCGTCGAAGTCGGCGACGGCGTGACGGGCTTCTCGGTCGGGGACCGGGTCGTCGAGCGGCCGATTCGGGGCTGTGGCGAGTGTTATCAGTGTCGGATCGGCGAGGAGAACGTCTGCCAGGACGCCGTCATCACCGGCGTCGACCACGACGGGGCGTACGAGCGGTTCCTCGTCGTCCCCGAATCGGCGCTCCATCCGATTCCCGACGACGTCGAACAGAAACACGCCGCCGTCGCCGAACCGACGAGCATTGCGGCCCGCGCGGTCATCGAGAACTCCCGCGTCGGCGCGGGCGACACCGTGCTCGTCGAGGGGCCGGGTCCCATCGGCCTGCTCACCGCACAGATCGCCGCCGCCCAAGGCGGGACCGTGGTCGTCTCCGGCGTCGGTCAGGACGCCGAGTATCGGCTTCCGCTCGGCGAAGAATTGGGGTTCGAGACGGTCAACGTCGCGGCGGACGACCCCGAGGAACGCCGGGAGCGACACACCGACGGCGTCGGCTACGACGTCGTGTTCGACACGACGGGCCACCCATCGGGGCTGACGAGCGCCGTCGAGGAGGTTCGGAAGGGCGGACAGATCGTGCTGGTCGGTCAGACCGGCGAGACGACGATGCCGTACTCGCCGCTGGTCCGCGCGGAGATCGACCTCCAGTGTTCGTACGCGTCGATGTACCAGGACTTCGAGCGGTCCTTCCGACTCATCCGCAGCGGCGCCGTCGACTGCGAGACGTTCGTCGACGATCGGTTCTCGCTGCTCGACGCCGACGCGGCGTTCGAGGCGTTCGTCGCCGGCGAGACGTGCAAGCCGGTGTTCGACGTGTCCGAACTCAGAGACTGAGCGGTCCGACACGTCCAGCGAGGGTAAGACGACTCCGGCGACTCGATCACCACGACCCGTTTTAGATAGATATAATTGGATTACGTTCGGACGCGGACGAGAGAATAAGCCAGTAAGGCACACAAAATTCGACTGTCGAGAAGATTGATTTACTACCGTTATATTCGATTCGAACTCGAATCCGGTCAGATATCTATTTGCGTCGATTCGAACACCAGACGTCCGAATAACACCGATTCGGTCGATGGGGGAATTCGAGGAGTACGACGCACTGATTGTCCAAGTAGATATCTCTCTGTCACGAGAACAGCGAGGCTGTCGCTGGTGAGTGGACCACTCCGAAAGAGGCGGACCGAGTCGTCAGTCCGCGGTCGGGGCTGCGCCGGTCGACTGCGTCGCCGCTTCGAGGATCGAGTGGCTGCGCAGGAGGACGAACCCGAAGCCGACCTTCGCGGTCAGGTCCAGCACCATGAACGCCGCCGTCTCCCAGTACAGGGGGATGATGCCGATGGTTCCCTCGGTGCCGAGGATCCACACCACCGGGTACGCGAGCCAGAGCACGACGAGCATGTTCCGGAGGGTCGTGGTCAACTTCCGTACCTCCGGGGTCTGTCTCTCGGCGGCCTCGCTGAGCGCGCGGAGGAGGAAGTACAGGAGGAACAGCAGGAACACCGTGCTGATCGCCCACCAGACGATACGGACGAACGCCGACGAGGCGGCGAGCGCGCCGATGACACCGGTCCCGATCATCAGCACGTCGAGGCCGACGAGCGTGTAGATGGTGTTCTTACTCGCACGCGCCAGGAGCGCGAGGTCCAAGAGGAGTAAGGGCGTGGTGAACAGCCAGTCGGCGTACCGGCCCCAGTAGATGTCGAGCACCTGGCCGTTGACCGTCACCTGTGTGAGGCCGAAGCCCGTCGCCATCGCGAAGTACGCCGCGGAGGCGATAGCGGTGATGAAGATGGTGATGATGTAGAAGCGCTGCTGCTCCGCGTCCTCGACGCCCCAGCCGCGGGCGACGAAGTAGAGCGTCCCGAGCGTCATTCCGGCGGTGCCGAGCCACAGCCAGATGGATTCACTGCCTGGAGTTGCCATTGCAGGCGAACGGAGGACCGCCGAGAGCATAACGCGGATACCGAACTAGTTGGGACGTCCTAAATCGGCTAGAAGGCACTGAAACGTGCTAGGAGTCGTCGCGGTGAAAGCGCGAGACGAGTTTCTTCTCCGCCGCGCGGAGGTGCTGGTGGAACGTCGACCGTGAGACGCCCATCGCGTCGGCGAGTTCGTCGCCCGAGATGCCGTGGGGCCACTCGAAGAAGCCGCCGACGTGCGCGAGCTGGAGCGCCGTTCGCTGCTTCTCCGTGAGCGCGTCCTCGACGTCCGCGACGAACCCCCGCCGGGTGGCCGGCGGGGTGTCGCGCTCGCGGATGCGACCCACCCGGACGCTCGAAGAGACCTCCCGCAGTCCGTCGAGGAGCGCCCGACCGGTCGAGCGGTCGGCGACGGTGACCGTCAGTGTGAGCGAGCCGTCCTGCGGGTCGACGCCGAGGTCGGTCAGTCGGCCGCCGGTCTCGGCGACGAGCGAGAGGTTCGATTTGGCGGGGAGGACGACCTCGAACAGGCCGGTCTCGGTCGCCTCGCCGATGCGGCGAACCTCCTCGATGTCGGGGACGGAAACGGCGTCGAGTTCGGTCTCCGGCGGCGTCACGGAGACGAACACGAGGATGGTCCCGTCGTCGCGGACGACGAACCCCTCCGAGGCGAGCGAGCAGCCCGCCTCGGTCGCGAGTGCGACCAGCGGGTCCGTCGGGTCGTCGACGACGACCTGGAGTTCGACCACGCTCTCCGTCAGCAACGTCCGCCGGCTCTCGAACGCGTCGATGGCCGCGCCGACGGCCCGCCCGACCGTCCCGAGAACGACCAGTTCGTGCTCCTCCACCTCCGTGGTGTGGGTGTACACCACGAGAACGCCGTAGAGCGTCTCGCGGTGGAGGAGCGGGACCGCGACCACGCCCTCGAACGGGACGCCGGCGGCCGCGTGAACGGTTCCCTCGACGAGGCCCGCCCGTGGCGTGCGCGTCGAGACTGCCCGCCCGACCGGTTCGCTCGTGTCGTCGCGGTCGATGACGAGATCCTCGACGGCGTCGCCGCTCGTCATCTCGTCGGCGTCCTCGGTCCACACCTTCGGCACGACCGTGTCGGGGGCGAGGTCGCAGTCGCCGACCCAGGCGTACGCGTACGAGGGGGCGTCCGCCACCTGCTCGCAGACGCCGCGTTCGAGTTCCGTGCGGCTCTCGGCCCGGACGAGGACGCCCGTGACGTCTTCGAGGAGCCCCTCGATGTGTTCGAGCAGTCCCTGGAGCCGTTCGCGCTCGCGGTTGGCGGCGGCGGCGTACCGCTCTGCCGCCTCCTCCGCACGTACGCGGGCCGTGATGTCCGTCTGGAACCCGACGTAGTGGGTGACCTCCCCATCGCTGTTCTCGATTGGCGCGATGTCGACGCGGTTCCAGAACTCCGACCCGTCGCGCCGGTAGTTGAGGAGTTCGACCGACGTCGGCTCGCCCGCGTCGACCGCACGCCGGAGCTTCGCGACCGACTCGGGGTCGGTGTCGGGTCCCTGCAGGTAGCGGCAGTTGCGCCCGAGCGCCTCCGCGGGGCTGTAGCCGGTCGTCCGGCAGAACGCCCGGTTGACGTACACCAGCGGTCGGTCGGGCAGCGAGAAGTCCGCGATAGTGATACCCACGGGCGCCTCGTCCATCGCCTGTTCTTTCAGCTCCTCTGTGATGCGTGCGGTCGCCTCGGGTCGGAACTCGCCCCACGCGACGACCGCCGCGACGCGCTCGCCCAGCCGGCCGAACCGGTTCGACTCGTCGACGGGGACGACGTCCGCCGCGCCGGCGTCCAGCGCCGCTCCAGTCGTTCGGTCGGAAGGGGCCGTCGCGAGGACGATGACGGCCGCCTCCGGGTAGCCGGCGACGACGCCGGCGAGGTCGTCGACCGCGTCGTCCGCGACGACGAGACAACTGGCGGGCGTCTCGGCAGGAACGTCGTCGAGGTGGCCGACGCTCGTGACGTCGTCGCGTCCGAAGACGTCGGTCAGGAGCGTCGTCGCTCGCGAACGCAGTCGATCGCCGGCCGCCACGAGGACGACGGTCACGTCGGAGAAGTCCTCTCTCGCCTCGCCCGGACGGGAGGTGCCCGACTCTACATCGAGCGCGTCGGTCATACCCGCGTATCGAGCGGCGGGACCGTAATAGTTCGCGCGGCCGCGTCGGTCGGGCGTGCCGGGCGACCCTGTTCTCTCCCCTGTACCACGGGACGCGAGAGCGGCGGCTGTCGGGGATGTGAGGGAAGGTGGCTTTACTTTGGGAAAGCGTGACGGGAAGGCCCGTTACGCCTCGGCTTCGACCGTCTCGGCCGTCTCGTCCTCGCGGTAGTACTTCTCGATGAGTTCCTCGTCGATCCGGTTGAGCCCCTCCTTGGGCAGCATCGACAGGAGGTCCCAGCCGATGTCGAGCGTCTCGTCGATGGAGCGCTCGGTGGTGAAGCCCTGGTCGACGAACTCGTCCTCGAACCGTTCGGCGAAGTCGAGGTACTTGTTGTCCCTCTCCGAGAGGGCCTCGCGGCCGACGATGTTCACCAGGTCGCGGAGGTCCTCGCCCTCCGCGTACGCGGCGTACATTTGGTCGGAGACGTCGGCGTGGTCCTCGCGGGTGAGGCCCTCGCCGATCCCGTCGTCCATCAGGCGAGAGAGCGAGGGAAGCACGTTGACCGGGGGCTGGACGCCCTGGGAGTTGAGGTTCCGGTCGACGTAGATCTGTCCCTCGGTGATGTACCCGGTGAGGTCCGGGATGGGGTGGGTGTCGTCGTCACCGGGCATCGTGAGGATGGGAATCTGCGTGACCGAGCCCTCACGACCCTGGATGCGGCCGGCGCGCTCGTAGAGGGTGGCGAGGTCGGTGTACATGTACCCGGGGTAGCCCCGGCGACCCGGAACCTCCTCGCGGGCGGCACCGATCTCGCGCAGGGCCTCACAGTAGTTCGTCATGTCCGTCAGGATGACGAGGACGTGGTAGCCCTTGTCGAACGCGAGGTATTCGGCCGTGGTGAGCGCCAGTCGCGGCGTGACCGTCCGCTCGACGGCGGGGTCGTCCGCGAGGTTCATGAAGACGACCGAGCGTTCCAGCGCGCCGGTGCGCTCGAAGTCCTCCATGAACTCGTTCGCCTCCTCCGCCGTGATGCCCATCGCGCCGAAGATGACGGCGAACTCCGAGCCGTCCTCGTCGCCGCCCTCTTCCTCTTCGGGGACGGTCGCCTGTCGGGCGACCTGCAGCGCGAGGTCGTTGTGCGGGAGGCCCGATCCGGAGAAGATCGGGAGCTTCTGCCCTCTCACCAGCGTGTTCATGCCGTCGATGGCCGACACACCCGTCTGGATGAACTCCTCGGGGTACTCCCGCGAGTAGGGGTTGATGGCGGCGCCGACGATGTCGCGGCGTTCGTCGGGGACGATTTCGGGACCGCCGTCGATCGGCTGTCCCGACCCGTCGAGCACTCGGCCGAGGAGGTCCTCGGTGACGGGCATCTTCAACGTCTCGCCGAGGAACGTTACGGAAGCGTTTCGGTCGATACCGGTGGTGCCCTCGAACACCTGGATGGCCACGAGGCCTTTCGAGGATTCGAGCACCTGACCGCGCTTTGTCTCGCCGGCGGGCGTCTCGATCTCGACGATCTCGTCGTAGCCGATCGGTTCGTCGACCTCGGCGAACACCAGCGGACCGCTGATCTCGGTGATAGTCTGGTACTTCTTCATTAGTACTTCTCCCGGAGTTGTTCCGTGATGTCTTCTTTGAGCTCCTCGATGTACGCCTCCCAGTCCTCCTGGACGCCGATGCGGTTCAGCCGCGGGGCGGCGTCGATGTCGGTGATCTCGGGGACGGGAACGCCGGCTTCGAGCGCCTTGAACGCCTCGTCGTTGAACGTCTTGATCGCCGTCAGAATGCCGTACGTCTTCGCCGGCTCACAGTAGGTGTCGGTCGGGTGGAACGCGTTCTGCTGCAGGTACGCCTCGCGGAGGTAGCGCGCCACCTCGAGGGTGAGCTGCTGGTCCTCCGGCAGGGCGTCCTTGCCGACGAGCTGAACGATCTCTTGGAGTTCGGCCTCCTCGTCGAGGGTGTCGACCGCCCACTGGCGGATGTCCGCCCAGTCGGAGGTGACGTTCTCCTCGAACCAGGGGTCGAGCTGCTCCCGGTACAGCGAGTACGACTCGTTCCAGTTGATCGAGGGGAAGTGACGACGCTCGGCGAGGTCGGCGTCGAGCGCCCAGAAGCACTTGACGATACGCAGGGTGTTCTGCGTGACCGGCTCGGAGAAGTCCCCACCCGGCGGTGAGACGGCGCCGATGGCCGAAATCGAGCCCTCGGTGCCGTTGACGTTCTCGAAGTAGCCGGCGCGCTCGTAGAACTGCGAGAGGCGCGCGGAGAGGTACGCGGGGTACCCCTCCTCGCCGGGCATCTCCTCCAGTCGGGAGGAAATCTCGCGCATGGCCTCGGCCCACCGCGAGGTGGAGTCGGCCATCAGCGCCACGTCGTACCCCATGTCGCGGTAGAACTCCGCGATGGTGATGCCCGTGTACACACAGGACTCGCGGGCGGCGACGGGCATGTTCGACGTGTTGGCGATGAGCGAGGTGCGGGCCATCAGCGGATTCCCGGTCTTGGGGTCGTCCAGTTCGGGGAAGTCCTCGATGACCTCCGTCATCTCGTTGCCACGTTCGCCACAGCCGACGTAGACGACGATGTCCGCGTCGGCCCACTTCGCTAACTGGTGCTGGGTGACGGTCTTCCCGGAGCCGAACGGCCCCGGAATCGCGGCCGTCCCGCCCTTGGCGATGGGGAACAAACCGTCGAGGATGCGCTGACCCGACACGAGCGGTTCGGTCGGGGTCTGCTTCGTGACGGTGGGACGGGCCTGTCGGACCGGCCACTCCTGGTGCATCGATATCTCCTCGCCGCTCTCGAGGGTGACGACGGCTTCCTCGACGTTGTAGTCGCCGGATTCGGCCGTCTCGACGACGCCGCCGTCGGAGCCGGGGGCACCATGACCTTGTGGTCGATGCTCACCGTCTCCTCGACGATACCGACGACGTCACCGGGACCGACTTCGTCGCCCGCCTCGACGGTGGCCTCGAAGGACCACTCCTTCTCGAGGTCGATACCGGGCGCGTCGACCCCGCGGTCGAGGAACGCACTGTTCATCTTGGATTCGAGGACGTCGAGGGGCCGCTGGACGCCGTCGTAGATGGAGTCCAGAAGGCCCGGCCCCAGGTCGACCGTCAGCGGCTCGCCCGTGTTCTCGACGGGTTCGCCCGGGCCGACGCCGGAGGTCTCCTCGTACACCTGGATGGTCGTGATGTCGCCCTCGATCTCGATGACTTCGCCCATCAGCCCTTCGTCGCCGACGTAGACGACGTCGTTCATGCGGGCGTCGAGGTCGACGGCCTGCACGACCGGACCGCTCACGCTCTCGATGATGCCGTCCTCTCGGACGTCTTGTGTTGCCTGACTCATGTCTTATTCGCTCTCGTCCTCGTCCATTAGGTCGATACCGATGGCTCGCTTGATCTGTTCGCGGAGGCCGCCTGCGCCGGCACCGCCGCCGAGGGTGACGAGCACCGGTTCGATGCTCCCCTCGACGGCCTGCCGAGCCTGCCGGGACAGGTGGTCCATGTCGTCGTCGTGCATCACGATGATGCCGACCTCGTCGTCGTCGAGCGTCTCCATGACGGCCTCGTCGAGCTGTGCATCTTTCTCCTCGTCGGGGACGTTCTCGAACTTCCGAACGCCCGCGAGGCGGAAGCCCGTGGTGAAGTCGGGGCTCCCGACGACGGCGATCTCCTGACTCATAGTATCACCAGTTCCTCCTCGATCTGTTCGGGGGAGAGCCCGGCTTCGCGGGCCCGTGCGATGGCCCGGATGTTGTCGACCTCGCGTTCCTTCGCCAGGATGTACGAGATCACCGGACTCACCGAGAGGGGGAAGACGTTGCCCAGACTGGACGAGTACTCCAAGAGCGCCGTCTCGAGCGCGCGCTCGAACGCGATGAGGCTCTCGGCCGCTTCGATGTCGTCGAGCGCCTCCGAGAGGTCGTCGCCGTACGTCGAGTCGCGGATTCGCTGGACGAGCTCGTCGGGGTTCGACGCCAAGCTACTCAGTTCCGCCGGACCGAACAGCCGCCCGCCCTCGATGTAGTACTCCCCGGGGTCGATGTCCGCACCGCTTCGAGCCAGTCGGAGGGCGTTCCGCGCGTTCCGGAAGTCGACCTCGGCCTTGAGCAGGTCGCGGTACTGCTGGGTCGTCTCGTCCCACGTGACCCCCGAGAGGAGGTTCTCGTAGAAGACGCGGTCGACCGCGTTCTCCAGCGGGACCAGCACGCCCGAGGACTCGTACTCGTCGTACGCCGCCGCGAGCGCGGGGCCGAACATCGTCCGGTCGAGGACGTCGACGACCTCCTCGATGCTGCCCGCGTCGAGGAGTCGGGTGACGAGTCGGTCGGAGAACTCGCCGGCGCGGATGAGGTCGGACTCGATCTCCTCGCGCGACGCGTCGGAGTAGATACCGCGGACGACGGTCTTGACGTTCCACGCGTCGAACTTCCGCAGGTAGCGCGCGATGAGGTCGTACAGCCGCCCGTCCGCCCAGTCGAGGATGTCGTCGAACTGCTTCGCGAGGTTTCGGTTGAGGGCGTACTCGATGAGGTCGACGCCCGAGTGCCGCGCACCCAGGGCGTTGATCTCCTCCTCGTACGCCGACTCCTCCATGAACCGGGCGATCTCCGCCGTGCTCATCCGCACGAGCTTGCGGTAGTCCTCGTCCGCGAAGAGCTCGCTCCGACGGGCTCGAACACGGGCGTTGACGTACTCCGGATTCGAGCTGCCGGCACTGGAACTCATTGGTCGAAGAGGATGCCGCTGACTTCCTTCAGGTTGTTCTCCCAGACGGTGTCGAGGAGCGAGTCGAAGGTGTTGTCCACCTGAACGCGCGACGTCTCCGACTCGACGACGACGCCGCCGAGGCAGTCGACGGTGTCCGCGCCGAGCGTGAAGCCCTCGTAGTCGGTGAGGATCGACACGAGCATCGCCTCGTCGGCGTCGCGGCCGTGGACGACGACGTCCGCGCTGTCGTCGAACTCCGCGGCAGAGGCGTCCAGGAGCGTCCGAGTGAGCTCTTCACGCTTGCCGCCGGAGAGTTCGGCCAGCTCCGTTTCGACCTGCTCTCGCACGGTCTGGAGGGCGTCACGGCGCGCTTCGAGGCGTTCCTGCTTGGCCTCGAGTTTGGCGGCCGACAGCGCCTGTTCGCGCTCCTGAGCGATCTGTCGCTCGACCTCCCGTTCGCGCTCTTCGACGATCTGCTCCGCGTCGGCTTCGGCCTCGGCGACGATCTCGTCGGCGCGCTCTTGGCCCTCCGTACGAATCTCCTCGGCACGCGCGCGGGCTTCGTCTCGAATGTCCTCGACAACTGTGTCCAGACTCATTGGTAAAGGGAAAGGGGAGTGGTTACCCGACCAGGAAGACGACGACGAGCGCGAGAATAACGAGCGTCTCCGGCAGGACTGTAAAGATGAGCCCCTGCACGAAGAGGTCCTCGTCCTCCGCGACGGCGCCGACCGCGGCGGCACCGATACCACGCTCGGCGTATCCCGCACCGAAGGCGGCCAGCCCGACGGCCAGCGCAGCAGCGGCCTGCGGGGGAATCGCGGGTGCGGATGCGCCTTCCTGCAATACGACGTTCGCCAGCTGGGTTGCAGCGTCAATCATGGTTGTGTGGTATGTCTCAGTGTCCGTGTTGGTCGTCTCCGAACGTTCGTTTGTGGAGGCAGGGTCATCATAAAGCTTCCCAAAACGCATGGACAGCGCCCGAATCGGGAGAAAACGGAGTTACGGCTGGCCACGGGACGAGGCCCGAACCGGGGCGAGCGAACAGCGAACCGCGACGACGAGGGGAGCGTCAGTCGTCGGCCGTGTACTGCCGCTCGTAGCCGAACGGCTCGTACTCGGTCCCGCCGCCCTCGAAGAACTTTCCGAAGAACTCGACGTACTCGAGACGCACCGCCTGCAGGCCAGCGCTGGTGATCCCGAGCGCGAGGACCAGCGCGTGACCGATCACGAGCACGAGGAGGCCGACGAGCACGAACGCCACGCTGCCGTGGACGAGGCCGCCGAAGAGGACCTCGGTGACCTCGTAGCCGTGGTACATTACGGAGTCGGTGCCAGCCGGGATGGTCGGCATGCCGTCGACACCGAAGTGCCATCCACCTTTGCTATCGACGTACACTCCGAAGAACAGGAGGTTGACCGTGAAGGCCATCCCCGCCTTCGCCAGCAGCACGGCGGCGATTCGGGTGTACGAGAGGCCGTTGACCAGCACGTTCAGGAACTCGACCGCTTCGACGGGTTCGCCCACGATGAGCAGGACGAGGCCCAGAACGAAGACGCCGAACCCCAGCAGGCCGACCACGGCTGGGAAGCCGGCGAAGCCGAGCGAGAACGGCTCCCCGCGAAGACGTGGAAGATGAAGTCGGGCTTCTGCGCCTCGGCGCTCCTCGAGAAGATCCAGACCCAGATGCCGTTGAGCATCAGAAGCCACGAACCGGACTCGTAGAGCGCGTGCTTGAAGCCGTGGAACTCGAGGTTCTCGATGAAGTCGAGGATCCAGCCTGCGTTGAGGTGAACGATGCCGATCAGCACGCTCACGAAGAGCCACGCCAGCGCCCACTCGCTGGTGGCGGGCGAGAGGCCCTTCTCGATCGGGGCGTGCGAGAGCCCAACGACCCCCTCCCAGAAGACCGACGCGATGGTGTGCAACCCGAATATTTCGCCGTAGAGGATGCCGAACAGCATCGTGAACAGCCCGGCCGCGATGGTGATGCCGCCCATCGATTTGAACGCCGGCGAGTCGAACTTCGAGTAGAGGTAGTAGCCGATTGCGGTGTAGATGATCCCGTAGCCGAGATCACCGATCATGAACCCGAAGAACGCCGGGAACGTGAGGAACACCAGGACCGTCGGGTCGAACTCGGTGTACTTCGGTCGCCCCACTGCCTGCACCAGCACCTCGAACGGCTTGACGACGCTCGGGTTGTCCTGGACGACCGGCGGGTCGTCGTTCTTCATCACGACGCTTCCGCCGTCGGCCTTGGCTTCTTTGCCGCCGTCGGCTTTTGCCTCTTTGCCGCCGTCGGTCTGCGCCTGCCGGCCGCCGTCGGCCGCCGCGGGCGTCCCGCCGCCGGTGTACTCCTCGCGCAGTTCCTCGCCGCCGTGGCGGTTGAACTGTGCGTCTTCGAGCCGCTGAATTTCGACGTGGTCACCGACCGCGTCGGTGAGTTCGGCGACGAAGTCACCGTACCGCGTGGTGGGGATCCACCCCTCGGCGACGAAGGCGTTCTCCGTCGTCGCGAAGGTGAGGGGAGCCTCCGTCTTCTGGACCTCGATGGCGAGTCGCTCCTCGGCGGCGAGGAGGAAGCCCGCCGCGTCGAGCTTGACCTCCTCCAGTTCCCGTTCGACCGTCTCCAGTCGGGACCGGAGCTTCTTCCGTCGCCCCTGCAGTTCCTGGACGTACGTTTCGGGGGGACCGCGCCGTCCGCGCCGCGGACCTCCTCGGGGACGTCGGAGACGTCCGGAATCTGGACGGCCGCGAACTCGGTGCCCACGAGGGCGTCCGAGAGCGACTCGCCCTCGGTGGGCTGGGCGAAGACGCCCAGCGTCGACCCGTCGTCCGCGGCGAACACCCGGTAGTTCTTGACCGCCGAGGACGCGGCGAGCGCGTCCTCGACGAGGTCGCGTTTGCCCTCGCCGACCGAGACCTCGATGGACTCGTACCCGGAGAGGAGGTCGAGGTCGATGCCGAGCGCAACGAACGGCTCCATCGACTCGATACGCTCTTCGACCTCGCGGAGTTCGGACTCGATCTCGTTGTGGCGGTCGTCGAGTTCGTTGACGCGGCTTCGGACCTCCGCGAGGTCCTCCGCGAGCGCCTCGTCGGAGACGACGCGCGTCGGCCCGGCGTCCTCCTCGTCGACGTCGAGGATGCTCTCGATGGAGCGGATGGTGACGAGCTTCTCCGAGGCGCTCTCGGCACCCTCCGTGGGGTTGCCCTGCGTGAATCCGTCCCAGGACCCGTCGTACTCGGTGACGTGGAGCAAGTTGAGGCCGTGGACCGTCTCGACGACGTCGTCCATGACCTTCTTCGAGCCCGTCACCGAAACCTTGCTCATCTGCTCAGGTCTGAGCATGCACCGCCTCCTCGAACTGTTCGATGGCGTATTCGACCGCCTCGTCTACGTTCGATTCGGCTTCCTCGCGCAGTCGCTGGCGGTCGTCGGCCCCCTCCGCGAGGAGGCGCTCGCGCTCGGCCTCGATCTCCTTGCGGGCCTCGGCGAGCCGTGACTCCTCCAGCTCGTCGGCCGTCTCCTCGGCCTCCGCCCGGATGCGCTCGGCCTTCGTTCGGGCCTCCGAGATCGTCTCCTCGCGGTCCTCTTTCGCCTCCGCGATGATCTCGTCGGCCTCCTGTTCGGCCTGCTTGATTCGGTCGAGAACCTCTGGTCTCGGCATACTCCTATCACCCGTGAGGTGTGCAAGCGGCGTATAAGGTGTTTGCGGAACACTCGCGCGGAACACCACAGGACACACCGGTCACGTCGGGCCGTATGGCGGCCGCGGTGAAAGCGTTGTCCGTCTCGCGTCCACGACAAATCCGCACCGTTATGCCAGACGACTCCTAAGCCGGGACGAGATGGGAGTCCTCGAGAACAAGGCGCGAGCACGCCTCTTCTACAAGTACCTCTCGAAGGTGTACGACCAGGTGAACCCGTTCATCTGGGACGAGGAGATGCGCGCGGAGGCGCTCTCGATGGTCGACATCGAGCGCGACGACCGGGTGCTCGACGTCGGCTGCGGGACGGGATTCGCCACCGAGGGGCTGCTCGAACACACCGACGACGTCCACGGGCTCGACCAGTCGGTCCACCAGATGGAGAAGGCGTTCGAGAAGTTCGGCAAACACGACAAGGTGAAGTTCTACCGCGGTGACGCCGAACGGCTTCCCTTCAAGGACGACACGTTCGACGTGGTGTGGTCCTCGGGCTCTATCGAGTACTGGCCGAACCCCGTCGACGCGCTCGTGGAGTTCCGCCGCGTCGTGAAGCCCGGCAACCAGGTGCTCGTCGTCGGACCCGACGACCCCAAGTCGACGGTGTTCCAGAAGCTCGCCGACGCCATCATGCTCTTCTACGACGAGGAGGAGGCCCAGCAGATGTTCGAGGAGGCCGGCTTCGTCGACATCGAACACCGCGTCCTCCAGCGTCAGCCGGGGTCGCCCCGCGCCATCGTCACCGTGGCGCGCGCCCCCGATGAGTGAGGTGAGCGACCCCCACCGTCGAGTCACGACGCCGTCCGCGTCGACGCCTCGGCGACCAGCGCGTCGTCGACGTACACGCGAACGGTGACCGTCCCTCCGGCTTCGAGCGTCGGCTGGTTCGTCCCGGCGACGCGGACGCTCGCCGTCTCACCCGCCGCCCATCGCGGGTCCGCGGCGCTGTTGAACGGCCCGGTCGGTCCGGGGTGAAACCCGCGTGCCGAGAAGAACGGGACCGGTGGCTGATGTGCGAGCGGTTCGCCGTCGACCGTCACGACGAGCCGAAGCGCCGTGACGTCGAGCGCGTCGCCGCCGCGGTGGGTGAGCGCGAGCGAGTCGCCGTCGACAGCGAGCGACAGCGAGACGCGGGGCGAGAGGTCACCGGAGACGTCGTGACCGCTCGCGAGGACGGCACCCGACACGGTGGCGGCGAGGCAGAACGTGACGAGGACGAGGACGACACCGGCGAGGGGAGCGAGTCCGCGGGCGTGAGGCGTGGAGCGGTCGAGCATACGTCTGGGTCAGGTGCCGTTGGGCGCGTCCCCGTACTTGAATACTCACACGGGGACGTCGGACGATGCTCGGGGCCTGGTCCGACGCACGGACGGCGTCGTTCGACGGTCGAGAGGCGGTTGGCGACACGTCGACGGGTGACAACCGACAGAGAGGCGGCTGTTGCCAGGTGCGCGGACAGTCAGAGCGACTGGGAGGTGCACACGACGAGAGACCTGAAAGCGGTTCGAGAGGGCGCGATTCGCACGCCGTTTCGGGGGCTGTGTCGGGTATGGAAAGCGTTTTGACGTCACGATGAGGAGAACGAACGCACATGCGGAGCGCCGCGCTCACCCTCGCCCTCCTCATCATCCTCTCCGGCGCGGCACCGGCAACAGCCCTGGTCCCTCCCGGTGTCGACGACGGACAGGAGCACGCACCAGCGGCCGCGTTCGCGACGGCACCGGCGGTCGCGCAGGTCGAATCCGACGCCCTGCCGTCGACCGCGATACAGGTACAACTCCGGAGCGACACCGACGCCCGGTGGACCGTCACCTACCGCTACCCGCTCACCGGCGCGGACGAGATCGAGGCGTTCCGCACGCTCGGCGCCGAGTTCGAGAACGGCCAGACCGATCTCGGGCTCGACGCCAGTGTCTTCCGTAACCTCGCGACGGAGGCCGCCGAGTCGACCGGCCGGAGTATGGTGATCCGGGACGTCGCGCGCGAGGCGACGGTCGAACGGAACGCGACAGTGGCCAACGGGACGGTGACGGCGGCACCGACGGCGACGCCGACACCGGAGAACGAGACCGCGGCGGGCGTCCTCCGGCTGTCGTTCACCTGGACGAACTTCCTCGAACGGACCGACGACGGCACGCTCCAGCTCGGAGACGTGTTCAGAACCGGCGACGGCGGCACGTGGCTCTCGTCGCTCGGCGACGACCAGCGGCTCACCATCGTCACCCCGCCGGGGTACGTCATCAGCCGCACGAGCTTCCCCATCCAGCAGCAGAACGGCTCGCTCATCATCGACGGGCCGCGCGAGTTCTCCGAGGCCGAACGGCTCTCCGTCACCTACCGCGCGAGCGACCAGGCGGAGTTGCCGTGGACGCTCATCGTCGGTGGCGGCGTCGCAGCCGTCGTCGTCGTCGCCGTCGCGTTCGTCCTCGTCCGCTCGCGCGACACGAGGGGAGGGGGCTCGCCCGAGCCGTCGACCGGCCAGGCGATGACGAACGGCGGCGAGTCAGCCGAGGAGCAGGGTGAGACCGGGAGCGGAGGCGGGGCCGAGACCGGGACGGGAGCGACGCCCGAACCGACGTCACCCGATGGGGCTACGGCCGGACCGGTCGCCGGAGCCGGCGACGACGGCGAAACGGCCGGCGACGAAGGGGACGAACCCGACCCCGAACCGGACTTCGACCTGCTCTCCGACGAGGAGCGCGTCGAGTACCTCCTCGAACAGCGCGGCGGCCGGATGAAGCAGGCGAACATCGTCAAGGAGACCGGTTGGTCGGACGCGAAGGTGTCACAGTTGCTCTCGTCGATGGCCGAGACGGGGCGGGTCGAGAAGCTCAGACTCGGCCGCGAGAACCTCATCTCCCTCCCCGACGAAGGCGACGACGACGGCGACGAGTAGGACGAGGAGGGCTGAGACGCGGGTCGGCTACTCGACCGAGAACTCGACCTGCACGGCCTCGCCGTCGGTCGCCGACCGCCCGACGGTGAGGGTGAACGCGCCCGGTTCGACCGTTCGTTCCCCGCCCGAATCGACGACGCCCATCGCCGCCGGGTCGACGGTCAGTTCCACCCGCGTCGACTCCCCACCGTCGAGTTCGACACGCTCGAACGCACAGAGTTCGCGCACCGGCTTCGCGCGCGAAGCGTACTCGTCGTGCAGGTACGCTTGGACGACCTGCGTTCCCTCCCGAGCGGCGGTGTTCTCGACGGTCACGGAGACGGTCACCGGGTCGCCCGCGGCGACAGTCGTCTCCGAGAGCGAGGGGTCGTCGAGGGCGAAGTCGGCGTAGCTCAGCCCGTGACCGAACGGATAGAGCGGGTCGTACGACGGCGGGTGCTCGTCCTCCCCGATGGGGCGGGGGTGCCGAACGTAGTCGTGGTGGACGGGGAGGTGCGCCGCCGACCGGGCGAACGAGACGGGGAGCGCGCCGCCCGGTTCCGCCCCGAAGAGGACGTCCGCGAGCGCCCGGCCGCCCTCGGTGCCGCTCGGCGGGGTGAACAGCGTGGCTGAAAGGTCGGACGCCCACGGGATCGGTAGGGGCCGCCCCGCCGAGAGCACCAGCACGGTCGGCGTGCCGGTCTCGTGAATCGCCTCTGCGAGTGTGCGCTGTGGCTCCGGGAGTTCGAAGTGGTGCCGGGAGGGGAACTCTCCGGTCGTGGTGCCGCTCATCTCGCTCGGGCCGAACTCGTGGAGGTACCAGCCCTCCCCGAGCGCGACGACGGCGACGTCGGCATCGCGCGCGGCGTCGACAGCGGCGTCGATGTCACGCTCGCCGTCGTGGGTCACGCCGGGTTCGTACGCGACGTCTCCGTCGCACGCGTCTTCGACCGCTTCCCGAAGCGTCGCGCCCTCGCTCGGGTCGAGGACGCTCCAGCCGCCGACCTGCGCCGTCAGGTCGTCGGCGTTGGGCCCGGTCACGAGAACGTCCTCATCGCCCAGGAGCGGGAGCACACCGTCGTTTTCGAGGAGAGAGACGCCCTTGCGGGCGACTTCGGCGGCGAGGTCGGTGTGGTCCGCGCGGCGGAGGACGCTGTCGAGGCGGTCGGGGTCGACGAAGGGGTCTTCGAACAGGCCCAGGTCGCGCTTGAGCGCGAGGACGCGACGCACCGCCTCGTCGAGCACCGCCTCGTCCAGTGTACCCTCCTCGACGAGTTCGACGATGGCCTCCGCGTGGCGCGTCCCGTTCACCGAACCGATGTCGACGCCGGCGGAGAGCGCGTCGCCGACCGCCTCCTGTGAGGTTTCGGCCGTCCGGTGGTCGGCGTGGAGCATCTCGACGCCGTTCCAGTCGGAGGCGACGACGCCGTCGAAGCCCAACTCCTCCCGGAGGAGGTCGCGGAGGTAGCGGGTCGAACCGTGGGCGGGTTCGCCGTCGATGGAGTTGTAACAGGGCATGACGCTCCGGACGCCGGCGTCGAGGACGTCGACGAAGGGGGAGACGAACACGCGGTGGAACGTCGACGGCGACACCTCGACGGGCGAGGCGTCCTCGCCTCGCAGGGGGCCGCCGTAGGCGGGGAAGTGCTTGGCGGTCGCGGCCACGCTGTCGGTCGAGTCCAGCGAGTCGCCCTGAAGCCCGCGACCCTTCGCGGCGGCCATCGCGCCGACGAGGCACGGGGACTCGCCGAACGTCTCGAACGTCCGGCCCCAGCGCGGGTCGCGGACGACGTCGCAGGTCGGGCCGTAGTTGGTCGTCACGCCCGTCGCGCGGGCTTCGCGCGCGGTCACCCGTCCGACGTGCTCGGCGAGGTCGGGCGAAAAGGACGCCGCCAGCGCGAGGTTCTGCGGGAATATCGTCGTGTGGTCGACGTAGGCGTGGCCGTGGACCGCGTCGACCGGAATCAGGAGCGGAATCCCGCTCCGCGTCTCCTCGACGGCGTGTCGCTGGAGTCGGTTGGCGACCGCGACGACGTCGTGCGGGGCGACGTGTGGCGACCCGGCCCACCCGAACGGCGTCGCGGAGCCGAGGTGGTGGCTGTCGACGAGTCCCTCGACGTCGTCGACGCTCAGCGGTTCGTCGAGTTCGCCGACGTAGATGCCGGCGCACTGTCCCGCCTTCTCTGCGAGCGTCAGCGAGTCGAGGAGCGCGTCGACGTCGACGCGGCCGTCGTCGTCACGCGGGTAGTCAGCGGCCATGGTCGAAAAACTCACTCAGATACGGGGTAAATCCACCGTTTTATCCGATTCCCCTTTCGAAACCATTTAGCGCTGAGAAGGGGGAACCCTCGACCATGAAGGTTCTCGTCACCGTAAAAGAGGTCGCCGAGGCGGCGGACGACTTCGAGATCGACGGCCTCGACATCGCCCCCGAGTACCTGGAGTACGATCTGAACGAGTGGGACGAGTACGCGGTCGAGGCCGCCGTCCAACTGGGGGAGGACGGCCACGCCGACGAGGTGGTGAGCGTCACCATCGGCCCCGAGCGCACCGAGGAGACCATCCGGATGGCGCTGGCGAAGGGCGTCGACCGCGCGATACGGGTCTGGGACGACGACATCGGGGGTGCGGGGCTGCTCGACGTCGAGACCAAGGCCGAACTCCTCGAAGCCGTCGTCGCCGAGGAGGACCCCGACCTCGTGCTCACGGGGGTACAGGCGAACGACGACGGCTTCGGCGCGACCGGCGTCACGCTCGCCGAGCGGATCGGGTTCGAGTGGGCCGCCGTCGTGAACGACCTCGAACTGGAGGATGCGGTCGCGAAGGTCCACCGCGAACTCGAAGGCGGCGTCGAAGAGCACACCGAGGTCGACCTCCCGGCCGTCCTCACGATCCAGACCGGTATCAACGAGCCACGGTACGCGTCCCTCCGTGGCATCCGCCAGGCGCAGTCGAAGGAGATCGCCCACCAGACGCTCGCGGACCTGGGGCTCGACGCCTCGACCGTCGAGAGTCCCATCGGGATGACCGCGATGTACGAACCCGAGACGGAGTCGGACGCGACCATCTTCGAGGGCGACGCCGAGGAGACGGCCGTCAAACTCGCGAGCGTCCTCCGCGAGAAGGGGGTGGGCGCGGAATGAGCGTCCTCGCAGTCGCCGACCACCGCCGGGGCGACCTCCGCGACGTGAGCTACGAACTCGTCACGGCCGGTCGGGAACTCGCCGAGGCGCTCGGCGAGGAACTCCACGTCGCGGTCGTCTCCGGCGACGTCGAGTCGTTCGCCAAAGACCTCTCGCTCGACGGCGTCGACACCGTCCACACGGTCGACCACGGCGAGGAGTTCAACCACGACGTGTACGTGCAGGCGGTCGAAGCGCTCGATTCGGCGCTCGAACCGACGGTCGTCCTGATGCCGAACTCGGTGAACGGGCTGGACTACGCCCCCGCCGTCGCCTCGTCGCTCGGCCTCCCGCTCGTGAGCGACGCGGTCGCGCTCGAATGGGACGACGGCCTCACCGCGACGCGGGAGATGTACGCCTCGAAGGTCGAAACGACGGTCGAGGTGGACGCCGACCGCGTCGCCGTAACGGTCCGCGGCGGCGAGTGGGAACCGACCGAGGACACCGGGTCGCCCGCGGTCGAAGCGTTCGACCTGACGGTCGACGAGTCGCGCGTCCGCTCGCGCGTCACGGGGTTCGAGGAGGTCGCCGGCGGCGACGTCGACATCAGCGACGCGGACGTCCTCGTGTCGGTCGGCCGCGGTATCGAGGAGGAGGAGAACCTCGAACTCGTCGAAGAACTGGCCGACGCGCTCGGCGCGACGCTCTCGGCCTCCAGGCCCATCGTCGACAACGGCTGGCTCCCGAAGAACAGGCAGGTGGGTCAGTCCGGAAAAGTCGTCACGCCCGACGTCTACCTCGCGGTCGGTATCTCGGGCGCCGTCCAGCACGTCGCCGGCATGAAGGGCTCCGACACCATCATCGCCATCAACACCGATCCGAACGCGCCCATCTTCGACATCGCCGACTACGGTATCGTGGGCGACCTCTTCGACGTGGTGCCCGCGCTCACCGAGCAGTTCCGATAACGGTCGGGCGGTCTTTTGGTCCGGGGGTAGCGCCGTTCCAGTGAAACCGGCGACGCCGACGGGTCGCCTCGCGCGTCGAGTGGGATACGACGCTACTTCACGTCCTCGCCGAAGACGAGCACGTAGCCGTCGCGGTCGCGGACGGCGAACTCCTTCATGTCGTACTCCGCTTTGACCACCGGGTCGTACACGATGTGAGCGTCACGCGTCTCGAACTCGGCGAAGAGTTCCTCGACGTCGGCCACCCAGACGTACGCGTCCCAGCCGTGTTCGTCTGCCCCGTTCGGCCGGACGTCCTCGGGGTCCGCCGCCTGGTCGAGCATGACGCGAACCTCGTCGCGGAACGGCATGCAGAACGACGGCGGTTCCCCAGAGTCCGTCGTGGCTGAAGCCGAGTCGGTCACGGTAGTACGCCGCCGCGGCCTCGACGTCACTGACCCGAAACACGGGGGCTGTTTCCGAAAGCTGTTCACCGGTGATGGCGACATCGGATGCCATGACAGAAGCTCGCACAGAGAGGGGATAACCCTGAGCCAAGCGCGCGGAGTGAAAGTGATAGTGGAAAGCGCACGCGCCGGGCGCGGGGACCTCGCACAGCTATGCGGTCTGAGAGCGTATCACACGTGAACGGGTGAGAAACGAATGTCACGTGCGAGGCGAGGGGAGACCGGTGACGCGTTCGACGACCTCCGGCAGCGGATTCGCGGGACGGTGCTCGGACCGACCGACGGCGGGTACGACGAGGCGCGGTCGGTGTGGAACGCGATGGTCGACCGGCGACCGGGCGTGGTCGTCCAGCCGACGGGGGCCGCGGACGTGATTCGGGCGGTCGACTACGCCCGCGAGAACGACCTGCGTCTCGCGGTCAAGGGCGGGGGCCACCACATCGCGGGGCACGCGGTGTGTGACGACGGCCTCGTGGTCGACCTCTCGGGGATGACCGCCGTCCGCGTCGACCCCGAGGAGAGAACGGCCCGCGTGAGCGGCGGGGCGACGATGGGCGACGTGGACCACGAGACGCAGGCGTTCGGCCTCGCCACGCCGGGGGGCGTCGTCTCGACGACCGGCGTCGGCGGCCTCACGCTCGGCGGCGGGTTCGGCTGGCTCTCGCCGAAGTACGGCCTCGCGGTCGACAACCTTCGCTCCGCAGACGTCGTCACGGCGGCCGGCGAACTCGTCCGCGCGAGCGAGACCGAGAACCAAGAGCTCTTCTGGGCGCTCAGGGGAGGAAGCGGCAACTTCGGCGTCGTCACCTCCTTCGAGTTCGACCTCCACCCGGTCGGGCCGACGGTGCTGTTCGGCCCGGTCGTCTACCGGTACGCCGACGCCGCGGACGCCCTCGGGAACTACCGCGAGTTCGTTCGCGGCGCGCCGAGAGAGTGCTGTGTCTGGGTGGACAGCCTGACCGCCCCGCCGCTCCCCTTCATCGCCGAGGAGTACCACGGCACGCCGGTTCTCTCCGTCGTAGTGTGCTACGCGGGCGACCCCGACGAGGGGCGGGACGTCGTCGCCCCGCTCCGCGAATACGGCGACCCTATCGCCGACGCGGTCGGTCCGACGCCGTACACGGCGGTACAGCGCACCTTCGACGAGTTGTACGCGACGGGACTGCGGAACTACTGGACGTCGGCGAACTTCACGGAGCTGACCGACGGCGTTGTCGACGCGATCGTCACGCTCGCCGAGCGCCGCCCGACGCCGGAGTCGGACGTGCTCGTCCACCAGGTGGGCGGGGCGATAACCGACGTCGCGCCCGACGCGACGGCGTACCCCCACCGCGACGCGCGGTTCGTCGTCTCGCCGGGGGCGCGCTGGTCGGACCCGGCCGACGACGACCGGTGTCTCGCGTGGATACGCGACTGCCGGGAGGCGCTGGCGAAGGAGTCGACCGGCGGGACGTACGTGAACTTCCTCGCCGGAGACGAAAAGCGCGGACGGGTGGCGTACGGCGACAACTACGACAGGCTCAGGGAGATAAAAGCCGAGTGGGACCCCGAGAACCTGTTCCGGACGAACCAGAACGTCGAACCGGTCTGAGTGTCGCGTCCGCCGTCCGTGCCGCCGCTCGGCCGGCGCACCAGTCAGTCAGTCGGTTAGTCGACTTCGATGGTGACGGCGTCCGCGTCGGCCGAGTCGTCGGCGGCCTCGGCCAGGTCTTCGAGCGCCAGTTCGAAGTTCCGGACGTTGGCCTTCCAGAACGCGTCGAACAGCGTCCCGAGGACCGGGACGGAGCCGACGCCCACGTCGACCGCGATGTTGCCGAGCATCCGGAGCAGCGTGCTGTAGGAGACGCCGAGGCGGGCCGACTCGACGACGATGTAGAACGAGAAGGCCGCCGAGACGACGTCGCCCGCGACGGGGAGTGCCCCGAGGATGGGGTCGAGACCGATGCTGAACTCCGTCCCGGGAATCTCGACGCTCTCGTCGAGCAGTTGACTCACGAACTCCATCCGCCGAATCGCCTGCTCGTCGACCGTCGGTGGGAGGTCGAAGTCGAGGTCGTCGTCGAACGCGGCGTCGACGTCGGGAATCGGGTCACTCATGCATTCGGTTGTCGGCCCGGTCCCTGATGAAACTGGCCCGTGCACACGCAAGCCCTTCCGTACCGACGCTGGGTCTGTGGACTCCGCCGCGGATATCTAGCTCCTCACACCGGTCCGGCGAGCCTCTCGGTTCCGTTACCTACTTGCCTCCGCCGTCCTGAGAGCCGCCAATGGAGTATCTGGAGCGCCGGGTCGGGCTCGTGAACGACCGGCTCGAAGAGGTGGTCGAGGCGGTCGACCCGCCCGAGCTGTCCGACGAGCTCGCACACGTGGCGCTCTCCGGCGGGAAGCGCGTCCGCCCGGCGGTCACCATCCTCGCGTGTGAGGCAGTGGGCGGCCAGCCCTCGCAGGCCGTGGACTTCGCCGTCGCCGTCGAACTCGTCCACAACGCCTCGCTCGTCATCGACGACATCATCGACCGCTCGGGGGTCAGGAGGGGAAAGCCGAGCGCATGGGCCGAGTACGGCTACGGCCCGGCCATCATCTGCTCGGACGGCCTCCTGGGCGAGGCGTTCGCGCTCCTCTCGGTCGACGACCAGGCGACGCAGATCGTCTCCGAGGCGATGGTCGAACTGAGCGAGGGCGAGGCCACGGAACTCGTGGCCCGTCCGACTACCGACGACGAGTACATGACGCTCGCCCGCCGGAAGACGGGCGTGCTGTTCCGCGCGGCGGCCGAACTCGGCGTCGTCGCGGCCGGCGGCGACCCGGTGACCGTCGAGGCCTTCGGCGAGTACGCCGAGCGCGTGGGGGTGGCCTTTCAGATCCGCGACGACGTCCTCGACGCCACCGCCGACGCCGACGACCTCGGGAAGCCGACCGGCCAGGACGAGGCGATGGACCGCCCCTCGCTGGTGCAGGTGACGGGCATCGAGCCCGAGGAGGCGAACGACCGCGCCAGGGCGGAGGCCGACCGGGCGCTGAACGCGCTCGACAACGCCGACCCCGAGGAGACGGCGGCGCTGGGGTATCTGCGCGACCTCGCGGAGTTCGTGGTCGTCCGCGAGCGCTGAACGAGGGCCGAACGCGCCGGGACCGGGCCGGCCGGCGAGTACTACGCGACGCCGACGACGACCTTCCCGGTCGCGCGGCCGGCCTCCAGGTACCGAATCGCGTCGGGGACCTCCGAGAGCGAGTACCGCCTGTCGACGACGGGGTCGACGTCGCCGGACGCGACGAGGTCGAGCACGCGCGCCAGGTCGTCGCGGTCGGGGTGGAGCACGAACGTCTCGAACCGCCGGCGGCCGACGAGCGAGCGGAGAGGACCGACGAGCAGGGTCGTCAGGAACCGCCGCGTGGGGCCGCCGACCATGACGTAGCTCCCTCCCGGAGCGAGCACGCGCCCGTACTCGCGGAGCGAGTGCGACCCCGCGGCGTCGAGGATACGGTCGTACCGGGCGTCCAGAGTCGCGACGTCCTCCCGCGTGTAGTCGACGACGTGGTCCGCGCCGAGCGAGCGAACCGTCTCCACCTTCGCGGTGCTGCACGTCGCCGTGACCTCGGCCCCCATCGACTTCGCGACCTGGACCGCGAACGTCCCCACGCCGCCGGACGCGCCGTTGACCAGGACGTGCTCGCCCGCCCGGACGCCGAGCGCGCGAAGCGCCTGAAGGGCGGCGACACCCGCCGTCGGGACCGCCGCGGCCGTCTCGAACGGGACGGCGGGAGGCTTCGGTACGAGCGCCGTTTCGGGCACGCAGACGTACTCGGCGAAGCCGCCGAAGCCGTGTCCGGAGAGGTCACAGACGACCGCGTCGCCGGGCTGGAAGTCGGTGACGTTCCGGCCGACGGCGTCGACCCGTCCCGCGACGTCGGAACCGAGGACGGGATGGTTCGGGGCGCGATAGCCACCGTACACGAGGCGGACGAGGAACGGCGTCCCGCGCAGGAGGTGCCAGTCGCCGGCGTTGACCGAGGCGGCGACGACTCGAATCAGGACCTCGTCGTCACCCGGCGTGGGCCTCGCGACCGAAGCGAACGAGAGCACCTCGGGGCCGCCGTATCGGGAGTAGACCACGGCCTGCATCGTGTCGGCATCCCGGGCACGAGGGGAGGCGGTCGGGGTCGGGGACCGCCGCTTCGACTCGACCATCAGGCCGCCTCCGACGTCGCGGTGGGCGACCGAACCCCCTTGAGTACGAGGTACAGCGCCAACACCAGTTCCCCGACGACGGCGGTCACGACGACGAGCGTCGACGCGAACGACCCGTAGGCGGGGAGGAGGAAGAACGTGAAGCTCTCGGTCAGGTAGCCGACGGCGGCGAGGGCGATGAGCAATCCGAGAACCCCGGGGAAGCGGTCCGACCGGAAGAGCAGATAGCCGAGCGCGAGGAGGTGGAATCCGAAGAACACCCCGCCGATGAGGTAGCCGTAGCGGTGGGCGGTGAGAAAGAGCAGGGCGAGCGCGTGCAGTTGTTCGGGGTCGAAGGCGGTCAGGTACGCCGCCCCGCTCAGTAACTGGAGCGCGACGAACTGGTTGAGGAGGTTGATGCTGGCGATGGCGGGATGGGCGACCAGCCGCAACGACGCGGCCACCAGCGCGAGCGTTCTCCCGGCGGGCCTGAGCAGGACGTACAGGAGGACGGCGATGACGGCGTCGGCCGAGAAGGCGACGAGGTCGCTGACGAAGCCGAGTCGGAACAGCCACTCCGAGGCGGCGATGTTCGCGGCCGTCGCCGCCGCGTCACCCGGGACGACGAGCGTGCCGCGCACGTAGCCCTCGCTGAAGCCGGCGGTGACGAAGACGAGGAGGTAGAGCAGCCCCGTGACGCGGGCGACGGTTCTGGGCGATACGGTCTGAACGTGACCGTCGCGAGTGACACCGAGGGGGTCGGACGTTGTGGTGGCCATTGGGTGCGCCTCTTGTTGTCCCGACGGGACGGCACCGACGACGGGAGACGGAGACGAGCGGCTCTCCGGTCGGCGGGGGGTCCGAGAGGATACCGCGTAGAGAGGCCGTCGACCGTCCTAAACGTACCGGGGGCCACGAGGTCGACGTCGCCTCCGTCCGTCACCACCTCGCGGTCAGGACTCGTAGCCGACGGTCGCGCGCCGGTATCCCCCGAACCGGGCGACCAAGTCGTCCGGCTCCTCGACGAACAGCCGTTCGTCGATGGGACGGGCCGCCCGGACCTCCTTGCAGCGTTTTCGGACCTCCGCGGAGACCGGCTTGCGCGGATCGAGCGTGTAGTCCATGGACGTACAACCCGCTCGCGGATGAAGTCGGTTTCTCCGCCGACCGCACGCGTTCGTTCACGCGGACGCGTCGGTTTCGACGCCGGTCGGGAAGCGCGACTCGGCGACGGCGAACGCGAGCGTGCTCAACACGCCGAGGAGCGTCCCGGCCGTGAGCGCGAGCGCGAGGTCGGTCAGCGAGAGGGAGGTGACGCCCGCCACGTCGGGGAGGAAGAAGCCCGAGACGGCGTGGAGGACGACCGCGATGGAGAGGACGTAGAAGGGGGCGTTGAGGTAGCGCCACTTGAATCGGTCGGCGAGGTACTCGTCCGTCACCTGCCCCAGCGAGGAGGTGACGCCGGCGGCGGCGAACCACTGGACAGCCCCGTGGACGACCGCCGCGATGACGATGCCCACCCCGAGGTCCCCGGGGACCGCCGCGTCGACCGCTCGGAGGAGTTCGACGCCGCGCACGCCGCCGACGACCATGAGCGCGGCGGCGACGACGTAGGTGATGAGCGTCGCGCGGCCGGCGTACAGGAGGTTGCGCCCGCGCTCTGCGAGGTCGTCGACGACGGTTTCGAGGCCGAGCCCCCGAAAGAGCGAGTACAGGCCCAGGAGGGCGGAGATGAGGCCTAACACGACGGCACCGGGGACGTCGAAGTACGACGCGATGGTGACGAACGGGTAGATCAACAGCAGGATGCCGAGCGGCACGAGAATCGTCCCTCTCGTCTCGGGGTCGTCGAGCACCTGCTTCATCGTGTAGTACATCGACTCCAGGTCCTGGGCCTGGCGGACGACGACGCGACGGACGCCGTCGATGGGGACGCGCGACCGAATCACGGGGAGGACCGACTCGTCCTGTGCACCGTCGGTGATGACGATGGCGCGGACGTTCTCGCCGGTCTGGAGCGCGGCGAGCACCTCGTCTATCTCCTCGCCGATGGCACGATTGGCCTTCACGTCCGAGCCGTCGATTCCAGTCACGGCAGCGACTTCGACCTCCTCACCACCCTCGGCGAGGAGGTCGTCGTGGGTGTGAATCCCCTGAAAGAGCACGTTGATGTCGGAGTCCTCGGGGTCGGCGGTCGCGAGGGCGACCGCGGCCGCCTCGACGGCGTCCCGGCCGACGACCGGCGTCTCGAAGCCGGTCTTGCGACCCAGGTCGTCGTCGAGGTCGACACAGAGGACAAGCAGCATCGCGGGGAGGTACGTCGTCGTCGTATATCTGTTTTCGGGACGAGGGCGGAATGGGGTCGACACCGAGAAAACACGACGACGAGAGCGCGTCCGGAGCGCCCGGCGGCAGAATTACCTGATGTCCGGCCGAAGCATCCGTGTGTCCCCCGCTCCACCCTCGTCGTCGGCCACCCCTCCGCCGCCGTCGGCTTCCACGGCCGCGGTCGTCCGGTGGCGGTTCGGCCCCGCGACCACGCGGTCGCTCCGACTCCTCGTCTACGCCGCCGTCGGCCTCACCGCCGGGCCGGTTCTCGGGCTGCTCGCCCTCGTGGGTGCGACGCTCGTCCGGAGCGGTGTCGACGTCGCCCTCTTCGCGCTCGTCCTCGCGCTGGTCGTCGGCCTCGGCGTCGGGAGCGGCCGTGCGGTGTTCGCGCTGGGGAGCGCCCCGCCCGAGGTCCACGAGATGGTCCGTGCCCTCTCGCGGTGGGGCGTGGCCGGCGGCGTCCTCTTCGGGGCGAGTCTCGCACTCGTCGGTCTCCGCTGGACCGAGTTCGGCCTCGAACTCCTCGTCGGGAGCGTCGTCGCGGGGTTCGCCGCGCTCGTGGTCGGCGCTGGACTCCAGTCCGAGGGCGTCGTCGACCGGGAGGGGGGAACGCTGGAGTACGGCGGTCACACGGTTCCGCTCGATGCGGTCCGGCGGGTGCACGCGCGAGGGGTCGGTCCGTTCGTGCTGGCGTTCCTCGCGTACCACGCGGGACACGTCGGCGCGTCGACCCCGCGGTTCGCCGTCCTCTCGTCCGAGGCTGTCACCGCGGTCAGGGCGAACGCCGACGGGAACGCGACCGAGTTGGACGCGGGGAGCGGGCACCGACGGCGGTGCGGGTCGTCGCCGCGGCGTTCGGAGTCGCCTGTCTCGCCGCCGGTCCCGTGCTGTGGCTCGTGCTCCCGCCGGAGGGCCGCTTGTTCGTCGGCTATCTCGGCGTCTTCGGCCTCCTCTTCGGCGTCGTGTTCGTCCGGTACGCGCTCGTCGCCTGACGGGGAACGGGCGGTTCTCGTCGTCGCCGACGGTCGCCCCCGTGGCCTCAGTCGTCGGTACTCGCCGCCTGCGGTCGGGCGCTGGCCGTCCCGTGTTCGTCGACGACGTCACGGTACTGCCGGAGTTTGCGGATGAGGACCACCGTGAGTGCACCGTCCCAGAGGACGATGAACGCGAACGTGGTGAGTCCGCTCATCGGGAGCACCTGTGGGAGGACCGTCGAGAGCGAGTTGTACGTCGCGTGAAGCAGCGCGGCGACGGCGATGCCCTTCACGACGAGCGGGCCGTAGTGCTCCTCGTTGAACTTCGCGAGGCCGAGGTAGTAGCCCGCGAACGCGGAGTACAGCACGTGGCCCGGACCGGCGAGCGAGCGGGCCACGGTGGTCGGAACGGTGGCGGCGAGGACCGGGCCCTCGTTCTGGATGGCGGTGAGGGCGTTCTGTGTGATGTAGATGACGTTCTCGATGGAGGCGAAGCCCAGGCCGGCGGCCGCGCCGTACATCGCCCCGTCGACGACGGCGTCGAACTCGGAGCGGTCGTACGCGTACAGGCGGATGGCGAGCCACTTGACCAGTTCCTCACCGGGGCCGACGATGAGGAAGAACAGGAGGATCGAGCCGATAAAGGGGATCTGTCGGAAGACGGTCCCGGCGGCGGTGTTGACGAGCGCCGCGAAACTCGCCAGGAGGCCGCCGAGGACGAACGTGACCGCGAGCGTCCCGACCGGTTCGGGGTCGACGTCCTGCCGGCGGATGTACCAGACCAACAGCAGGGCCGGAATCACCGACACGGCCGAGAACACGGCCAGGAACGGGTCCGTGGCGAACAGGCCGAACGCCACGAAGAACTGTCCGAGCAGTACGAGTGCGGCCAGTGCGACGACGACGACGCGCCAGTTGGACGCGAGCGTCTCGTGTAAGGAGACGGAGAGCCGGTCACCGAGCGTTCGCGGCTCCCACGTCGTCACACCATGCGTGTCGACGGACGAGTCGTCCGAGGACGCGGGCATGTACTTGCCAGTTCGAAACCCAGCCTGAAGAGTTGTGTGCAATCGATTTTGACTGAATCTAAGCCGTAGTGTGCGCATAGACTCGCCGAAATAAAAGCCGGCGGCGCGTCGCGGCAAGTCGCACCGTTTTTGACGCCTCGGACTCGTAGGGAGAGCACTGAATGATCTCGAAGGGCTGTGAGCAGTGCGCCAAGGGTGGCAAGATGGTCATGTTCGTCTACGGCTACTGCGACCAGCGCGACTGTTTCTACTGCCCGCTGGGCGAGAACCGAAAGAACGTCACGCAGGTGTACGCCAACGAGCGCGCGGTCGAGTCGGACGAGGACGTCATCGAGGAGGCCCGACGGATGGACGCGCTCGGTTCCTCTATCACCGGTGGCGAACCACAGGAGGCGCTCGACAGGACGTGTCACTACATCTCCCTCCTCAAGGAGGAGTTCGGCGAGGACCACCACATCCACCTCTACACCGGCATCACCGGAGGGAGAGAGAACATGCGCCGCCTCGCGGAGGCGGGCCTCGACGAGATTCGGTTCCACCCGCCCCTCGAACAGTGGGGCCAGTTACACGGCACGGAGTGGGAGGACATCCTCTACGTCGCCCGCGAGGAGGGCCTGACCCCGGCGTTCGAGATTCCCGGAATCCGCGCCGAGCCCGAGTTCCTGGAGTTCTTAGACGAGGGTGCCGCCGACTTTTGCAACATCAACGAGTTCGAGATGAGCGACGGCAACTTCCGCCGGATGAAAGAGGAGGGATTCGAGCTTCGGGAGGGTCACATGAGCGCGGTCGAGAGCCCGAAAGAGGAGATTCTGGACGTGATGGGCGACCACGAGCGGGTCTACTTCTGCACCTCGGTGTTCAAAGACGCCGCCCAGCACCGCCGGCGGCTGAAACGGATGGCCCGGACCCTCCGCCGCCCGTTCGACGAGGTGACCGACGACGGGACGCTGGTGTACGGGAAGGCGTGGGTCACGGAGGAGGACCTCCGGGCGCTGGGCGTCCCCGAGGAGTACTACACCGTGAAGTCCGAGCACGTCGAGGTGGCGTGGTGGCTCTTAGAGGAGATGATCGAGGAGGGCGACCTCGCCGAGGGCGAAATCGTCGAGCAGTACCCGACCGTGGACGGGACGGTCGTGGAGCGGACGCCCCTGGCCTGAGTCGAACAGGCGACCAGCACAGTGGCGTGGATAGGGTGGACGTGCGTCTCGATACTCGTGGGTGGAGTTGTCGGGAGGCTCGGGTGAGGTGTAGTCACCGGGAGAGTCAGGCGAGACGCGGGGACGACCGAGTCCGGCGAGATGCAGTAGTCGACCGCACGATACACGGGCGCGGTGGACCACAGCCTCCCCCTCCCCAACCGGTCGCTCGCGCACGGAGGCGCGAGCTGACCCTCGCGCGTTCGTTCACTCCCTCCAGTCGTTCACTCTCGCGCGCCGACGGCCAACACAGTACGGTGGCGCGTGACGTCACGCGGTCCCGCCGCGTGACCCACGCGCGAGGGATGAGTGAAGGAACGAGCGACGCGAGTGACTGAACGAATCGGCTGGGGAGGTCTTCGTGAGGGAACGGAACGAACGGCTCGAAGCGGCTCTGCCGCTTCGGTGGTGTGGAAACACCGCGCCCGTGCCCCGCGCGGTGCCCGTCCTGTCGACGCGATGCCTCACGACATCGTCGAGGCGGTTCCTCACGACATCGCCACCGCAGTGCCTCAAACACTGCCGACGCGTTCCGAACACCACCGCAGTCCGGCTCGATTGCCACGAAGAGACCACTGCACGCACTAGCGAAACGTCCCCTGGATGCATCACGACGCCGTCTCGGTCGTATTCCTCGGCACCTCGGTCGTCCGGTTCCCCGACATCTCGGTCGACTCCGCGCCCGCCGAGTCGTTCCGCGGAAGCGCCAGGTGGAGCCACGCCGGTTCCGTGACACTCGTTGCGCCGAGCGCGCCGTACGTCCACTCGAAGCGGAGCCGGTAGCTCCCCTCGACGGTGACGACGGTGAACTCGACCGCCGCCCCGTGGACGAGTCCGCGGTCGCCGACGACGGCGACGAAGCTGTAGTTGTACACCCGGTCCGGGAAGCCCGGCGGCCGACCCTCACCCTCCAGTCGGTAGCGCGTCTCGTCGCCGACGTAGAGGCGTTCGGTCACGTCGGTCGTCGGCGTGGCCAGGTACCGCGTGACGAGCGCCCGGCGGAGGCGGTGGGGGTCGGGCGCGACGTTCCCCGTTCGTCCGTCGACCCAGCGGACGCTGGCCGTCTCGGCGGTTCGCTCGTCGACGTACCAGTCGGTCCCGTCGAAGTAGACCACGCGGGCGAGTCGTCGCTCCTCCCCGGTCTCGAACGTCTCCTCGACGAGATAGCGGTCGCCCTCGACGGTGATGTCGGTGTCCCGCTGCGTTCGGGGCGCGCCCGGGACGCCGTTCTGTGGGCGGTAGCGGTCGGTCCAGAGCGTGTAGTTCTCGCCGAGTTCCCGGTCGTGTGCGAGCGCGAGGGCGGTGAGGTTCGTCACGCCGTCGGGTCCGACGCCGGGAACCGTATCGAGCGACCCCACCGCCGCGGCGTCGCTCTCGTCGGTCGGTGTCGGCGACGCGGTCGGTGTCTGCTCGGGCGTCGTCGCGTCAGCGCCGCCAGGGGGTGCGACGCTCTCGGAGCCGAGCAGCGGCTCCGTCCCGTCGTCGACGAACAGCGCGCCGCTCGCGGCGAAGACGAGAACGACGACGGCGAGGAGGGTGACGACGGTCGTGACGCCGACCGACTCCCCGACGCCGTGCAGCGCCTCGACCCCGTCGCGGACGCGGAGCGAGAGCGGCGGGGCGAGCGCTGCCGGAGGGGAACCAAGGTGCCGCCGGGATATCGACGCGGCGTCCGCCGGGTCGAGCGCGTACCGGAGCATCCCGCGGAGGTCGGCGGGCGTGAGGACGCGCACGTCGCTCGCCTCGACCCACCGCGGGACTGCCTCGAACGCGACGACGACGTCGACCGGGGGCTCCGGGCGAGGCGGACGGCGGAGTCGGCGGGGCGGGAGGGGGTACACCACCAGCGACTCGGCGTGGCGGCGGGCGACCACGACGGCGTCGTCGACGCTGGTCTCGAAGCCGCGGGCGGCCCACAGGTCGGCGACGAACGCGCGGCGCGCCTCGGCGTCGAGCCGTGCGAGATGGGCGTCGACGACGGCGTCGGTCGGGACGGTCACGGCCGTCCCGGGTGGCGCGGCCGCGACCCGACCTGAAAGAGAGAACCGACCGGTCGGACCGTCGGAGTGGTGTGTGTCATCAGTACACACGGAACCAAGGACGGACGAAACATAGAGGCTTCCCCTCCCGCTCTCGGCCCGCCTCGGTGCTCCCGGTGCGCCTCACGCGCGCTCGGGGGCCGTGAGCGCGTAGAAGAACGTCGGCGCGGCGGCGAGACAGAGGCCGACGAGGAGCCACGACTCCATCGCGGTGCCCCGGAGGAGTCCGAGGAGAACGACGAGAACGCCGCAGGCGGCACCGCCGGCGACGAACCGACGACGGGTCCGTCGGGCGAGTCGCTCGCCGCGGGCGCGGGCGTAGAGGCTGCCCGCGAGGAACGACGAGAGCGCCGTCGCCGCCGCGAAGCGCACGCCACCGACCAGGAGGCCGTACGCGAGGAGGCCCACCGAGACGGCAGTCGCGACGAGGACCGTCTGCGGCGGGGTGAGCGGGTTGAGTCGGTCGTCGGCGCCGCCGGCAGTGACGTGGTACGCCGCCGCCGGCAGAACGACGAGCGCGCCGAGGAACAGCGCGTAGGGCAGTTCGGTCGCCACCCGGGAGGGCTCCGTGTCGGCGAGCACCGCGCCGACGAGGACGACCCCGACGAGGACAGCGAGGGCGGAGGTGACCCGTGGCGGGAGGACCGTGGTCGGGTCGGGGCTGTGGGTGATCGCGTAGGCGGCGAAGGGGTAGAGGATGACCACCGAGGTCAACAGCGTGCGGACGACGTCGCCCGTGAGGACGAGACCGGCGACGAGAAACGAGAGGGAGAGGAACGCACCGGTGACGAGTCCGAACTCCGGGACGTGGCGGTTCGTCTCGGGGCGTGCGTCCATACCGGTCGGTAGGCGGAGCGGCACAAAGGCGTTCCGTCCCGCTACTCGGGCCTGACGACCTCCTCGCAGGAGGGGCACTCGGCGAAGACGCCGCGCTCGCCGTTCTCGCGTTCGTACTCGATGAGCACCCAGTTCTGGGGCACCGACCGACCACACTCCGGGCAGTGGCCGAGCGGTGCGGCGTTCGCCGTCACGACCCGCGGACGGCAGCCTGCCGTCCGTGTCGAGTACCGTGTCGTGGCGGACAGTAGTTCGTTCGCGCACAAGGCAGTCGTGTCGTCCAGTTCTCCCCCATCGACCGAACGGATGCGGTCCGGCTACATAACCATTATTCCATGGTACATAATGGTAGTGTAAAAACAGAACCGCGGAGGGGACGGTCGTCGCTCCGGAGAAATCCCCGGGTGGTCTCGACACGCAACGAGGGTCGGAGAATCACGAACGGGGGCGTCGGAGCGCCGTCCGGACAGCGGGTGGATCCGATTCGAACCGGACGAGTGTAGCCGGAAACAAACCGGGACGGACGGGGCGCAAGCGTTTAGAGCGCCCCCCGAGTAGTCCACCGTATGGCCGACTGCCCACTGGCGGACGAGTGCCCGCGGTTCTCCGAGCGCATCGCGGGGATGGGCTGTCAGTACTTCGGCGACAAGGGTGGCGCCGAGTGGTGTGACAGCTACAACATGCCGATCTACGAACTGAAACAGCAGCCGGTGAAAGCCGGCGAGGAGGTGGAGGTGGAGGTGACGGACATCCACGAGAGCGGCGCCGGCGTCGGCCGGACCGACGACGGGTTCATCGTCCTCATCGACGGCCTCCTCCCGGACTGTCGGGCGATAGTCCGCATCGACCGGGTGAAGTCGAACCACGCACTCGCGAAGGAGGTCGTCGAGAAGATGCCGCTCGACCCCGACGAGGAGGAGGAAACCGAAGGCAAAGGCGGCACCGGACGGGACAGAGGTGGTCGCAGTGGCCGCGGGGGGCGAAGCCGTCCGGAGGCGCTCGGGAGCCGCGACAACTTCTGGGGCAAGTAACGGACCACGACCGCCACAGCACGCCACTCGGCCGCCACGCGAACGCGGAACCGACCACCGACCGACTCGTCCTTCCCGCGCAGTCGACGCGCTGTCTTTTTCTCGGACGCCCCGTTGTACTCAGTATGGACGACACGGGAGCCGGGGACGGCGACAGGCCCGGTCTCGACATCGACATCGACACCCTCCTCGACCGGACCGGGTTCGACCCCGAGACGAGCGTCCTGACCCGCCGGCAGGCGGAGGTCCTCCTGCTCCGCGAACGGGGGGTGCGACAGACGACCATCGCCGACCACATCGGCACCTCGCGGGCGAACGTCTCGAGCATCGAGGCGAGCGCCCGTGCGAACGTCGAGAAGGCCCGCGAGACGGTCGCCTTCGCCGAGGCGCTGTCGGCCCCCGTCAGGGTGGAAGTCGACGTCGGAACCGACCTCTACGACGTGCCGAAACTCGTCTACGACGCCTGCGACGAGGCGGGCGTGAAGGTGAATCACACCGCGCCGGACCTCATGAAGGCCGTGAGCGACGCCGCGGGCGAGGCGGTCCAGGGCCGGGAGGTGCGAGACGCTATCCTCGTCGGCGTGACGAGCAGCGGGAACGTCCGCGTCCGACGGTCCGCGGAGCAGGACGGCTGATGAACGGGGTCGGAGCCCTGTACGCGCGGGCGAAGGTCGTCACCGGCGTCGCCCTTCCGCTTCTCGTTCTCTCGGTCGCACTCGTCCGCGTCGACCCAGTACTGCTCGCCGGGGCCGCCCTCGCGCTCGGGACGGTGTTCGGTGTCACCTACGCGTACGCGAACTACGTGGAGTTCGAGGGGCCGACCGAGACCGAGCGGGAGCGGTAGTCAGAACGTCCCCTGTTCTTTCAGGAGCGAGACGACGTCTCTGACCCGCTGCGCCTCCGCCTTCGGCACGACGAGAACCCGGTCGTCCCACGCGACGACGGCGAGGCCGTCGACCCCGGCGAGCGAGACGTGCGGGCCGTCGGAGACGACCACGTTGTCGGCGCTGTCGACGAACAGGGCGCGCTCGTCGAAGTCGTCGCCGTCATCGGTGGCGGCGTCCTCGCTCTGACTTGGGCGCTCGGCGTCGCCCCCCGCCGAGCCGACTCCGTCGCCCGCGTGGACGACGTTCCCCTCGTCGTCCCCCGAGAGCAGGCGGGCCAGCGCGTCCCACGACCCGAGGTCGTCCCACCGCACGTCGAGCGGAACGACCGCCGCGTCGGTAACGCGCTCCATCACCGCGTAGTCGACGCTGGTCTCTTCGACCGCCTCGAACCCCCGTTCGACGTGCCCGTCGTCGAGCGCGCGCACCAGCGGCGCGAGCGGGGAGTCCAGCGCCGCCGCGCGGAACGGTTCGACCCCCCACGCGAACATACCGGCGTTCCACAGGTAGCCGGAGTCGATGTAGCGCTCGGCCGTCTCGGCGTCGGGTTTCTCGTGGAACGCGTCGAGGTCGAAGAACGCCCCGTGGTCGGAGCCGGGTTCGATGTAGCCGTACCCCGTCTCCGGACGGGTCGGGTCGACGCCGAACGCGACCAGTCGACCGGTCTGGTGGGCGACCCGCGCGCCGCGTTCGAGCGTCTCCCCGAACGCCGCGTCGTCGCCGACGGTGTGGTCGCTGGGCAGGACGACCACGACGGCGTCTGTGCCATGGAGTTCGCCGATGCGGTGTGTCGCGTACGCGAGCGCGGGCCCGGTGTCCTTGCCCGCGGGTTCGACGACCACCTCCGCGTCGGGGGCCAGCGCGCGGACGTCGGCTTCGAGTTCCGGGCGAGTGCTCACGACGACGTGGTCGGCGAACGAGGCCCGGTCGACGGTGCGTTCGAGGAGCGTGGTCTCTCCCAGGAGCGGGAGGAACTGCTTCGGCCGGGTCGACCGCGACGCGGGGTAGAGGCGCGACCCCGTCCCGCCCGCGAGGACGAGCGCGACGGTCGTCACCACGTCTCGACGACCCCCTCGCGGACGTCCTCGGCACAGCCCTCACAGTCGGGATGCTCGGGCTCGAAACAGGCGGGACGGCCCTCGCGGTCGACGCGGACGGCCCGGCGTTCGGCGTGGCGACGGCAGACGAGGCGGGCGCGACCCTCGTCGTCGGTCGGGAGGCCGAACGTCGTCGACCAGTCGTGGCCCTCCTGGTAGGCGCGCTTCGCCTCGGCGTAGCGTCGGCCGGCCCGGCGGAACGTCGTACGGACGAACCGCTCGAACCGGTCGTCACGGCCAGAGTCGTTCATCTCTGAACGGAGTGTTGTCGGGGAACGGTTTTGACGTTAGCGACCGGCCAGTCCGAATCTAGTATTAGAATCGATATTTTAACCCCCAGTATCTAGAGGGATACCTCATGCTCGGGTGTTGCGTGGCACCCTCTTGAGGCACAGAGAGTCATGCGACGTAATTCCGCGTTATTCGGCGTCTGTCGCCGTATCAGTATCGTGATAGTGGCGTTTGTAATAGCTATCAGCGTTCCAGCTGGAACCGCTGTAGCAGACTATCAAGAAATAGATAATAATTATTTCGAGAATAATAGAGTATCCGACGAGAGTGTCAGTTACGGACAGGGCCAGGGACAGACTGGTCTTCTCGTGAAACCAGAGAAGCCAGAGAAGCCAGAGAGCCCCGAAGAACCCGAAAAACCTGAACCGCCAAGAGGACCGGAGAAACCCGAAACGCCCGAAGAACCCAAGCAGCCAGAGAAACCCGAGAAACCCGAGAAACCGGAAAAGCCCGAAAAGCCGGAGGAGCCAGAGAAACCCGAAGAACCCGAGAAGCCCGAGCAGCCAGAGAACCCCGAAGAACCCGAAAAGCCTGAACCACCAGAAGGACCGGAGAAACCCGAAAAGCCGGAGGAGCCAGAGAAACCCGAAAAACCCGAAGAACCAACCGACGAGGAAGGTGACAACTTCGCCCACGCCACGGCGCTCAGCCCCGGAGTCACGACAGAGGCCACGCTCGGACAGGGCGACGTCGACGTCTTCAGCGCCGAACTCACCGCCGGAAGCGTGATGACGGCCACGTACGAGTATGACTTCGACGGCGTCGTCTTCGTGACGCTCTTCGGTCCGAACCGACAGCAGATCGAATCGAAGCGCATCGACGGTACGTCGTCCGGCGAACTCTCGGCGACGGTGCCGAGAGACGGGACCTACTACCTCAGGGTGAACGGAATCGAGCAGACGACTGGGTCGTACGCCCTGACACTGACCGAAGCGGACTCGACGGCGTAGACGACTTCGACAGACCGAGAGTGACGGGCACTCACTCGACTCGGTTCTACTTTTTCGAGTCGGACACGACGGACACACGACCGACGGTCGTCCACCGTACGGCGGGCGAAGAGTGCGTTTCAAGTGGTCCGCTCTCGATGCCGAGGTATGGCAAGCGTCCGGTGTCGGGTGATGACGTTCAACGTCCGCTACGACACCGCCGCGGACGGCGAGAACGCGTGGGAGCACCGCCGGGCGCGGGTCGCGAGCGTCGTCCGCTTTCACGCGCCGGCCGTCGTCGGCCTCCAAGAGCCGCTCGAACACCAGTACGCGTACCTCCGCGAGCGACTCCCCGAGTACGCGTGGGAGGGCGCGGGGCGGGTCGACGGCGGCTCGGAGGGCGAACACTGTCCGCTCGGGTGGCAGAGCGCGCGGGTCGAACGCGAGCGACACGGCACCGTCTGGCTCTCGGAGACGCCGGACCGCGCGGGGAGTTCCTACCCGACCGCGAGCAAACCACGGCTCGTGACGTGGGCACGACTCGCGGTCGACGGGCGCCCGCTCGTCGTCTGCAACACCCACTTCGACCACGAGAGCGAGCGGGCACGGGTGCGGAGCGCCCGACAGCTCCGCCGACTGGTCGGGGAACTCGGCGGCGGGAGCGACGCGTCCGACCTCCAGGTACCGGTCGTGGTGCTCGGCGACTTCAACTGCACGCCCGGGTCGAAACCACACCGGATACTCACGGGGACGGGCGGGGACGGGGACGCGGCGGGAGGCGACGACACGGCGGGACCAGTGCTCGCCGACGCGATGGACGTCTCTGAACACCCTCACCACGGGCCGACGGCGACGTTCGAGCGGTTCTCGGGAGAGCCCAGTAAGAAAATCGACCACGTGTTCGTCGCCGGCAACGTCGCCGTGCGACAGCACGCCGTCCTCGCCGACCACTGGGACGGGCGGCCGCCGTCGGACCACTGTCCGGTGGTCGCAGAGCTCGTTCTCGGCGACTGAGTTCGCTCCCGTCACCCGTTTTTTCACTTTCACTCCCCTCACGACAGTTTTTATACTATCGGGCACCAACCGACGTACGCCTCCCATTGAAAACGAAGCGGAGGCGAGTCAACCATGAGCGATTTGCGTACCCACGCGGAAGAGATCGTATCGCAGTTTTCCGACCACCTCGACCTGACGGTCGACGAGGTCGAAGAGCGCCTCGACAACCTCGTCAATGAGTACCGTGTCCCGGTGGACGAGGCGCGTCGGAGTGTCACCAACAGCTACCTCGACGAGGCCGGCATGGAGCGTGACGACCTGGGGCGCGGCGGCTCCCAGGAAGTGACGCTCGGCGACATCGACGCGGACGAGCAGTGGGTCGACGTCACGGTCAAACTCGTCGACCTCTGGGAACCCCGTAGCGACGCCATCTCGCAGGTGGGGCTGGTGGGCGACGAGTCCGGGACGATGAAGTTCGTCGCCTTCACCACGTCGGACCTGCCCGAGTTGGAGGAGGGGAAGTCGTACAAGCTCTCGAACGTCGTCACCGACGAGTACCAGGGGAACTTCTCGGTCAAACTCAACCGGACGACGACCATCACCGAACTCGACGAGGAGGTCGAGGTCGGTGACGATTCGAGCGAGGCCGAGGGCGCGCTGGTCGACATCCAGTCCGGGTCCGGGCTCATCAAGCGCTGCCCGGAAGAGGACTGTACTCGGGTGCTGCAGAACGGCCGCTGTTCCGAACACGGCAACGTCGAGGGCGAGTTCGACCTCCGCATCAAGGGCGTCCTCGACGACGGCGCCGAGGTCCACGAGGTCATCTTCGGCCGCGAGACCACCGAGGAGTTGACCGGCGTCACCCTCGACGAGGCGAAGCAGCGGGCGATGGACGCCCTCGACACGACGGTCGTCGCAGAGGACATGCGCGCCGACGTGCTCGGCCGGTACTACCGAGTGAGAGGCCCGACGTTCGGCCGCTACCTGCTCGTCGACGAGTTCGAACAGCTCTCCGCGCCCGCGGCCGCGGATGCGAGTGCCCTGCTGTCCGACGCGAGGTCGATCTGAAATGAGCCAGTCCATCCCCACCCGCGAAGTCGCCCGCCGCGTCTTCGCCAGCGAGTTCAACGACGCCAGTTACACGTTCAGCGAAAGCGACGACGAGCGCGCGCCCGTCTACCTGCTCCTCCCCTCGGGGGAGAAGGCCAACCGGGTGTTCCTCGTCGGGACGCTAACCGAGAAGGAGGACATCGGCGAGGACTCCGAGTACTGGCGCGGCCGCATCGTCGACCCGACGGGGACGTTCTTCGTCTACGCCGGACAGTACCAGCCCGAGGCCGCCTCGGCGCTCCGTGACCTCGACGCGCCCTCGTACGTGGCCATCGTCGGCAAGCCGCGGACGTACGAACCCGAAGACGGCGACGGCGTCATCGTGAGCGTCCGCCCCGAGTCGATCACCGAGGTGGACGCCGGGACCCGGGACCGCTGGGTCGTCGAGACCGCCCAACGAACGCTCGAACGCGTCCGCACCTTCGACGACGAGGGTAACCAGTACGCCCGGATGGCCAAAGAACACTACGGCGCGTCCGTCGACCGGTACCGCGAGGAGGCCATCACGGCGCTGAGCAGCCTCGACGAGACGGGCGAACTCGACACCGACGCACCGACCGCGTAGGCGTCACGACGGTCACGCGACCGCCGGTATTTTCGATACTGCGACTGGTACGACGCTCTCAGAGACCGAGAATCGGCGGTCGGACTCCGAACGTGTTCGTTCGTCTTCTCCCCGCGAGAGAACCGAATTCACGAGCTATAGCCACCCTCCGCGGAGGAACACCTGTTGACCATGTCACTCGAACTGACGCGACGACAGGTGTTACAGGCGACCGGACTCGGCGGCGCGGCGGCACTGGCCGGCTGTGTGGCCGGCGCGCCACGCGCTGACGCGAACGTGAACGTGGATGCGGGGGCGGTGGCGACGACCCCGACGGCGCAACTGGACGCGGCGAAAGCCGTCGACGTCGAACGGATCGCAGCGGACCCGCGCGACCTCCCGCCCCCCATCACGCGGACGGAACCCGCCGTGGTGCCGGTCGAACTCGAGACGCTGGAACTCGTCGCCGAGGTGGAGCCGGGCGTCACGTTCGACTACATGACGTTCGACGGGCAGGTGCCGGGTCCACTCATCCGGACGCGCGTGGGCGACACCGTCGACCTCACCATCCGAAACCACCCGGACAACTCGATGGTCCACAACGTCGACTTCCACGCGTGCCGCGGGCCCGGCGGCGGTGCGGAGGCGACGATGGTCGCCCCCGGCGAGGAGAAACGCCTGACGTTCCAGGTGACGTACCCCGGCGCGTTCATCTACCACTGTGCGGTGGCGAACGTCGACTACCACATCTCGGCGGGGATGTTCGGGATCATCCTCGTCGAACCCGAGGGCGGGCTCCCCGAGGTGGACCACGAATTCTACCTCGGTCAACACGAACTCTACACCGAGGGAGAGACCGGCGAGGAGGGCCACCACGGCTTCTCGTTCGCCCGGATGGCGGCCGAGGACCCGACGTACGTCCTGATGAACGGCGAGAAGTACGCCATCGGTCCGCAGAAGTACGACGAGATGAACATCCGGACGGACGAGACCGTCCGGATCTTCTACGGCGTCGGCGGGCCGAACCAGTTCTCGAGCTTCCACGCCATCGGCTCCGTGTGGGACGAGGTGTACAGGCAGGGCGCGCTCGCCTCGACACCCGACAGGTACGTCCAGACGACGCCCGTCCTCCCGGGGAGCGCGGCCGTCGTGACGATGCACACGCCCGTCCCGGGCGACTACAAGCTCGTCGACCACGCGCTCTCGCGGGTCGCCCGGAAGGGCGCACTGGCGGTCGTCCACGCCGACGGGCCGGCGAATCCGGACGTGTTCGACGCCGGCGAGACGGAGTCGGAGTCGGCCTGAGCGAGAGCGCGGAGGCCAGCGACGGGGTCGGGAAACACCCGTCGGCTCGACTCGGGTTCGGCGGCACGGGAGGCCGCAACCAACGGGGCTTTACGACCCCCTGAAGCACCTCTGGGTATGACTGCCGAGTCGGCATCGGCGAGGCGTCCGTGGGTGGTGCTCGCGGGGTGTTTCCTCGTCTCGACCGGGTTCAACGCGTACACCTTCGCCCCGGCGAGCATCATCTCGTTTTTCGTCGACGCGTTCGGCATCGGCAAGCCCGCCGCCGGGCTGTCGATCAGCGTCGTCTTCCTCGGCTGGGTGGTGTTTCAGCTCCCCAGCGGACTCCTGATGGACCGGTACGACAACCGACGGCTCGTGTACGTCGGCGCCGTCGTCTTCGTCGCGGCCGCGGTCGCAGGACCGTTCGCGCCGACGTACCCGACGTTCCTGGCGACGCGGTTCGTCGGCGGGGCCACGGCGGTGTTCCTCTGGACGGCGAACGCCAACATCGTCGGGCAGTCGTTTCCACCCGCCCGAAGGGCAATCGGGACGAGCCTGTTCGTCACGAGCGCGCCCGCCGGGGTGACGCTCGCACAGGTCGCCGGCCCGCCGCTTCAGGCCGTCGTCGGCTGGCGGGGCGTCGTCGCCGTCTACACGGTCGTCACCGTCGTCGGCCTGGTCCCCTTCGCCTGGGCGCTCGACGCGCCAGTTCGAAACGAGTCGGCGCTCTCGCTGTCGGGGTTCGCGGCGGCGCTCAGAGACCGACAGGTGCTGGCCATCGCGGCGAGCAGTTTCTGTGCGTACTCGCTGTTCGTCTTCTTCAACTCGTGGATGCCCACGTACGCCACCGAGGCCGTCGGCGTCGACATCGGGACGGCGGGAGCGCTCGCGGCCATCGTTCCCGCGATGGGCTTGCTCGCGCGACCGGGCGGCGGGTGGCTCTCCGACCGCATCGGGGGTCGCCGTCGGCCGGTCATCGTCGCGGCCTTCCTGATCGTCGTCCCGGCGCTGGTCGCCGCGGCCGTGGCGACGTCCGCGGTCTGGCTCGCGGCGGCGCTGTTGCTCGCGGGCGTCGGCTCACAACTCGGGACGGGCGTCTTCTACGTCTACGTCGAGGAGGTGTCGCCGCCGGCGTCCGGCGGAACGAGCCTCGCGGTGCTGATGACGCTCTCTATCGGTGGCTCGCTCGCCGCGCCGGTCGTGGCCGGATGGCTCGTCGACGTCGCCTCGTGGACCGCGGCGTTCGGGTTCGGCGGGGTGCTGGCCGTCGTCGGTGTCGCCGCCCTCGCCGGACTCACCGAGACGTGATCGTCGGTGGGGTCTCCCGCGGCTCAGGAGGTCCGCTCGGCCGAGAGCGGAGTACCACGTCTCACTCCACGTCGTCGACGACGTCGAACAGCACGCTGTCCAGCCGTCCCTCTCCGACGAGCGCCGCGAGCGCGTCGATGTCGCCGTGGCTGGGTCGGTCCTCGTCGAGCGGTGGTACCACGGCGCGGACGGCGTCGTAGACGGCGCCGGTCCCGACGCCGTGGTTCAACCCATCGACGAACTCGGCCGCCTGTGCCGCACAGAGCAGTTCGACACTGACCACGCGACGCGCCCGGTCGAGCGTTCGTCTCGTCGCCAGGGCCGACGTCGCGCTCATGCTGACGTGGTCCTCCTGCCCGCCGCTGACGGGCGTCGAATCCGTCGCCGGGCGGCCCTCCGACCGACACTCGGCCAGGAGCGCGGCGGCGGTGTACTGCGGGATCATGTAGCCCGAGCGGACCCCGCTGTCGGGCGAGAGAAACGGCGGGAGGTGTGACTCCTGTACCGAGGGGTTGAGCGTCCTGTCGACCCGCCGCTCGGAGATGGCGGCGAGGTCCGTGAGCGCCGCCGTGAGGGAGTCGAGACGGTGAGCGAGGGGCGCGCCGTGGAAGTTGCCGCCGGAGACGACCGCCGCCGTGTCGGTTCCCGAAGCACGCGCGTCGAGCGCCTCTCGGGGGAAGACGATGGGGTTGTCCGTGACGGCGTTCAGTTCGACCGCGACCGCCTCGCGGAGGTGTGAGACCGCATCGCGCGCGGCCCCGTGGACCTGCGGAAGACACCGGATGGAGTACGCGTCCTGCACGCGGTCGCAGTTGCGGTGGGACTCGACGATTTCCGAGTCCCGAGTGAGGCGCTTGACGTTCCGCGCGCTCGCGGACTGGCCAGGGTGGGGACGGAGGTCGTGGATGGCCGGGTCGCAGGCGGCCGTCGACCCCATCGTCACCTCGGTGGTGAGCGCGCCCGCCGCGTCCGCCGCTCGAAGGAGACGCTCGGCGTCGAAGACGGCGAGCGCCGCGAGGCCCGTCGTGAGTTGCGTTCCGTTGATGAGCGCGAGTCCCTCCTTCGCCCGGAGGGTGAGCGGGTCGAGGCCGACGCGGCGGAGCGCCTCCGCGCCCGAGACGCGTTCGGTGCCGGAGCCGCCCTCGACGTCGGCTTCACCTTCGCCGAGCAGGACGAGCGAGAGGTGTGCGAGCGGGGCGAGGTCGCCGCTCGCGCCGAGACTCCCGCGGGAGCGAACGACCGGGTGGACCGCGTGGTTCACGAGCGTGAGCAGGTGGTCGACGACCACCTCGCGGACGCCGGAGTACCCGCGCAAGAGGGTGTTGAGCCTCACGACGAGGAGCGCGCGTACCTCTTCGCGGGAGAGGTCGCGGCCGGTGCCGGCGGCGTGGCTTCGAATCAAGTTCGTCTGGAGGTCGTCGACTTCGTCGGGCGGGATGCGGGTGTCGACGAGGTCGCCGAAGCCCGTGTTGAGGCCGTAGACGGCGTCGCCGGCGTCGAGGACGCTCTCGACCCGCTCTCTGCCGGCACGGACCGCTTCGCGGGCCGACTCGGTGACCGCGACCCGTCGCCCGTCGCGCGCGACGGCGGCCACCTCGTCGACGGTGAGCGAGGTGCCATCGAGGGAGATAGGAGGGGAGTCAGTCACGGTGGACCACCTCCCCGCCCTTCACCACGCGCTCGACCCGGTTCACGTCGAAGTCGTACGCGAGGTGAGTGTGAGAGGGGGCGTCGACGACCGCGAGGTCGGCCGGCGCGTCCTCGCGGAGCGTGCCTCGCTCCCCACCGCCCGGTCCCGCACCGAAGTCGAGCGCACGCGCGGCGTGTGCCGTCGCGGCGACCAGCGCCTCCGCGGGCGTGAGTCGCATGCCGACGCAGGCGAGCGTCATCGCGAAGGGCATCGACCGGGCGAAGCAGTTGGGGTTGAAGTCGGTCGCGAGCGCCGCCGGCGCGCCGGCGTCGAGCATCGCCCGCGCGTCGGCGTAGTCGCCGCCGAGCGAGAACGCCGTTCCGGGCAGGAGGACGGGAACGACGTCGGCGTCGACGAGCGCTTCGACGTCCGCGGCGGTCGCACGGAGCAGGTGGTCGGCGCTCGCCGCCTCTACCTGGGAGGCGAGACGCGCCCCGCCGGTGTGTGCGAGTTCCTCGGCGTGGACCTTCGGCGTGAGGCCGTGGTCGCGCCCGGCGTCGAGGACGCGCCGGGACTGTTCGGGCGTGAACGCGCCCTCGTCGCAGAAGACGTCGCAGAAGCGGGCGATACCCTGGTCAGCAACGGCCGGAAGTTGCTCGCAGACGACGTCCTCGACGTAGTCGTCCCCGGTCCGGCCCTGCGGAACGGCGTGTGCGCCCATGAACGTCGGAACGACGTCGACGGGGTGTGCGTCGTCGGCGTCGGCCATCGCCCGGAGCATGCGGAGTTCGGTCTCGGTGTCGAGGCCGTACCCCGACTTCACCTCGACGGTCGTCGTCCCGTGGGCGAGCATGACGTCGAGGTGAGCGAGTAGGTCGGCGGTGAGTTCTCGGGTCGACGTCTCCCGGACGGCGCGGACGGTCCGGAGGATGCCGCCGCCCTGTGCGAGGAGTTCCCCGTAACTCGCGCCCCGGAGTTTCGCCTCGAACTCGTCGGAGCGGTCGCCGGCGAAGCAGGCGTGGGTGTGGGCGTCGACGAAGCCGGGGACGACGGTCTTCCCCGTCGCGTCGAGCGACTCGCGGGCGTTCTCGGGTGGGTAGGCTCGACGGAGTTCGTTCGTGGGACCGACGGCGGCGACGCGCCCGTCGACGACGGCGATTCCGGCGTTCTCGTGCCGTCTGAGGCCGTCGTCGTCCCCGTTCTCGTTCTCGTCCGGTCCGACGACCACCTCCCGCGCGTCGTGAACGACGAGGTCGAGTGTCGGGGTCATCGGGTCGCCTCCGTCTCGGTCGCCGCTCGCTCGGCGATGCCCGCCCGCCTGCCGGCCAGTACGTGTGCGACAGCCCGTGCCGCCGCGGCGACAGTCCGGTCCTCCCGGTCGAGCGGGGGAGCACACTCGACCACCTCGAAGCCGGCGAGGCGCTCCTCGCGGGCGAGCAGGGAGCACAGTCGGAAGCACTCGCGGGTGGTGATACCGCCCGGCGTCGGCGCGCTCACGCCCGGTGCCGCGGTGGCGTCGAGGACGTCCACGTCGAGGCTCAAGTACACGCGGTCGACGTCGCCCATCGCCGCGAGTGCCCGCTCCGCGGCGCCGTCCACGTCCCGGCCAACCGCCTCGCTCGTCACGACGGCCCCACCTCGGTCACGGACGTAGTCCGCGTACTCGCTCGACGTCTCGAAGTGCCGGGCGCCGACGCAGGCGTAGGCGTCCAGTCCCGCCCCGAACAGTTGGCGGTAGGGGGTGCCGCTCGTGGCGTCCTCGCGCACCTCACGCACGTCGAGGTGGGCGTCGAGGTTGACCACGCCGAGCGTCCCCGCCGCGAGGAGCGGCAGACAGTTCGCGTAGGTGAGGGAGTTGTCGCCGCCGAGGAAGACGGGGAAGGCGTGGCCGTCGTGGACCGCCCCGGCGACCACACGGAGGTGTCGCTGGAGGTCACGGGTCGTCTCGGGGAGGTCGTCGCCGGAGTCGACGGCGAGGGAGGCGTCGCCCGCGTCGCCCACGGTGCCCACGCCGGGGCCGTCGAAGTGGTGGGTTTTCACCCCCGCGAGCATCTCACGGATAGCGTGGGGTCCCTGCGCCGCTCCCTTGCGACCGATGACGCCACGGTCGAACGGTTCGCCGACGAGGACGGCGTCGCAGTCGCATCCCTCCGCACGCGGGTGGTCGACGGGGGCGACGACGTCGCCGAACGTCTCGTCGTTCGGGTCGTCCGAGGGGCTCGTCCAGGTGGGAGCGCTGGTGAGGCCGGTCATGCGTCTTCTTCTCCTCCCTCGCCCATCGGGACGTGAACGTTCGAGCGTCGGGCCTCGTCGAGCGCCTCCGGGTAGCCGGCGTCGGCGTGGCGAATCACGCCCATCCCGGGGTCGGTCGTGAACACGGCGCGGGCCTTCTCGGCCGCTAACTCGCTCCCGTCGAGGACGACGTGGTTGTTCGCGTGCAGGGAGTTGCCGATGCCGACGCCGCCGCCGTCGTGGACGCTCACGATGTCTGCACCGGCGGCGCAGTTCACGAGGGCGTTGAGAACGGGCCAGTCCGCGACGGCGTCGGAGCCGTCCCGCATCGCCTCCGTCTCTCGATTCGGCGAGGCGACGGAGCCGGCGTCGAGGTGGTCGCGCGTGACGACGATGGGTGCCGAAATCTCCCCCGTGCGGACGAGGTCGTTCATCGCGAGGGCGAACCGGGCGCGTTCGGTGAGTCCGTCCTCGCTCCCGTAGCCGAGCCAGCAGACGCGGGCGGGAAGCCCCTGGAACGCGACTCTGTCGCGGGCGAGGTCGATCCACCGGTGGAGGTGTGGCTCGTCGGGGAACAGTTCCGTCACCAGGTCGTCCGTGCGGTGGATGTCCGCGGGGTCGCCGGAGAGGGCGATCCAGCGGAAGGGCCCCTTCCCCCGGCAGAACAGGGGTCGGATGTACGCGGGGACGAAGCCCGGGAAGTCGAAGGCGTGATTCAAATTTCGATGGGCTTCGACCTGGCCGCGGATGTTGTTGCCGTACTCGAACGCGACCGCTCCCCTCTCCTGGAGTTCGAGGATGGCCTCGACGTGCCGGACCATCGTGTCGAGCGACGCCTCGACGTACCCCTGGGGGTCGCGCTCGCGGAGGCGGTCGGCCTCCGCAACGGAGTAGCCGGAGGGGTAGTAGCCGTCGAGTTCGTCGTGTGCGCTCGTCTGGTCGGTCACGACGTCGGGAACGACGTCGCGGGCGAGCAGTCCCTCCAGGAGGTCGGCGGCGTTCATCCGGACGCCCACGGAGTAGGGGTCGCCCGCTTCGACGGCGGCCTCCGCGCGCGAGAGGGCCTCGTCGAGATCGTCGACGCGCTCGTCGAGGTAGCGCGTCTCGATGCGGCGGTCGATTCTGGAACCGCTCACCTCCGCGGCGAGACAGACGCCGCCGTTCATCGTCACCGCGAGGGGTTGGGCACCACCCATCCCGCCGAGGCCGCCGGTGACGACGAGACGGCCGCGGAGGCCCGCGCCGTCGTCCTCGTCTCCCTCACCCGCACCGAACTCCTGTCGGGCGAGTTCCGCGAGCGTCTCGTACGTCCCCTGGATGATGCCCTGGGTGCCGATGTACGCCCACGACCCGGCGGTCATCTGCCCGTACATCATCAGCCCCTTCGCTTCGAGTTCGTGAAAGTGCGCCCAGTCGTCCCACCGTCCGACGAGGTTGGAGTTGGCGATGAGCACCCGCGGTGCGCGCTCGTGAGTGCGGAACCGTCCCACCGGCTTGCCCGACTGGACGAGGAGCGTCTCGTCCGACGCCAGGGAACGGAGTTCGTCGAGGATGGCGTCGTAGGCATCCCACGACCGCGCGGCCCTGCCGGTGCCGCCGTAGACGACCAGGTCTTCGGGCCGTTCGGCCACCTCGGGGTCGAGGTTGTTGTTGAGCATGCGGAGCGCCGCCTCCTGCCGCCACCCCTCGCACTCGATGTCGGTGCCGGTCGGCGCGCCCTGGTACCGCCGCCACTGTTCGGAGGGCGTTCCGACCTCGAATCGGTGTGCCTCGCTGGTGTCGGAGTCCATGCGGCAAAAATTGCGTGGGGTTGATAAAGACGTGTGGGTCGTGCGCGTGTATTGGGCAGTGACAGAGGCAGTGACGGGAGGTCGGTGTGCAGTACGGTGAGCGGATGGAGCGATGGGGTGGATGCGCGCTCGTTGTCAGAGCGACTGAAAAGAACAGGAAAGCCGCGCGACACACGGGCACGGTGTGACCGCAGCCTCGCTCCACCCCAGCCGGGTCGCTCGCGCACGGAGGCGCGAGCAGAGCCCCTCGCACGAGTTCCTCGCTCCCCACCGTTCGTGACGAACACCGCCACCATCCGTCCCGAATTCGTGTCATTGTCTGACGAACCATTAAGTACGAAGCGCGACCATACCAAAGGCAGACACAGCTATGGGCAACAAGAACAAAACGATCTCCTTCCGCGTCAACGAGGACTCCTTCGAGACGCTCCGAGAGATCGCAGAGGAGCGGGACATCTCGCTGTCCGCCGTCTTCCGCGACTACGTCGACACGCTCGTTGCCCACGATGGCCAGGTGAGAGTCGTCCCCGAACACGAACTCAAACAGCTCCAGCAGAGCGAGGAGGACTCCGAGAGCTTCCCGCCGAAGGTGAAGGTGCCGAAGAGCTTCATCCGCGAGCACGAACGCCTCGAACTGGAGGCCGAACACCTCCGCGAGCAACTGGAGGAGCACAAGGGGTACGTCAACTACCTCCGCGAACAGCTGGAGGCGCACGACGACGACGAGGAGGTCATCCAGCTCGAAGACCTCGACGCCGGCGAGCGCGACGAACCGTCGTTCCGGCTGGGCTGAGACGGGTCGCCTCGTACTCGCTCCCCTCCGCGTTCGAACCGCTCCTGCCGTCCGAGCGCTCAGGCCCGACTCAGGACCTCTTCGAGCGGTTCGACGAGGTCGACCCGTGAGAGCGGCGTCGCGTCCGCCTGAAAGCGCTCGAACAGCGCCAACACCCACTCGACCACCGTGGGGTCGTCGGTCTCGATCATCCCGATGGAGATGTTCTCCTCGTCGCGGACGACGAGACAGGCCGTCCCGTCGTGGAACATCACGGGCTGGGGAATCGGCCCGTCGTAGACTCCGATTTCTGTACGGTCCGACGCGACGATGGCGGCGAACTTGTCGGCCGAGTCCGAGGCCATGGCCGCCCTGATGACGACCGGCGCGAACACCGCCTCGAACGTCTGCGTGCCGTCGACGATGGCCTCGTACCGCCCGTCGATGCAGGGCTCGGGGAAGAAGTCGGTCAGGCTCAGCGCCGTGTCGGAGTCGAGTTCGAGTTCGCGGACGCGCGAGACGACGGCGAACGGGTTCGTCTGCGTTGCCCGCGTGACGAACGCGTCGTCCAGTCGGTCGACGCCGATACCGATCTCGTCGAGCGGCAGGTGTGGGAGGAGTTCCGTGAGTTCGTCCGCGAGCGCGAGTTCGCGGCGGAACCGCGCAAACGACCCCGCGACGAACGTTCCGACGGCCGTGAGTCGGTACGTCGAGCCCTCGCGCGTGAGCCACCCCCGCTCCTCGAACGACTGGAGGATACGCCCGACCGTAGCCGAGGACGCACCGGTCGCCTCCCGCAGGGTCGCACGGGAGCACGGACGCTCGCTGAGGCGGTCGAGCACCACCGCCCGGTGCTTGGAGTCCCCGAGGAAACGAATGTCGTCGAGCGTATCGTTCATGGTATGGTGTACCACACCACGGATAATAGCTGTGTGCCCGCTCGGAGCGTGTTGCGACGGGGAGAGTGGACGTACCGAGTCCGTGTTTCACGAGGTGAAAGCCCGACACCCCTCGCCAAAATTGCACGAAAAATCATCATATTTCCGCGCGCCCTCTCTGAAGCCGGTTATGGGAAACAGAAACCACCTGCACGTCTGCCAGCACTGTGGCGTCGTCCACGCGACCGCGTCCTCGACCGGACCGAGGACTTGCGTCGTCTGTGACGCCTTCACGTTCAGCGAGTACGAACTCAACGGCCTCCTCGAAGCACGGCGAGCGGCCGAGAGCGAGGAGTCGTCGACCGAGCGGACGAGACAGTTCGTTCGGGTCCGCAGTCGGTCGTAGGTCGTCCGACCGAGCCGCACCGTCCACCCAGAGGATACGTATATCTCACTGTGCGACCCACGGAGTTCGAGACGGGAGAGATGGAGAACGGAGACGAGGAGGGGAAGGTCAGACAGATCGACGAGGAGGCTCTCGTCGAGTTACGCGACCGTGTCGACGGAGCGGTGCTGCGTCCCGGCGAGGAGGGGTACGACGAGGCGCGGGCGGTCTGGAACGCAATGATCGACCGGCGGCCCGCGCTCGTCGTCCGCCCGGCAACCGCACGGGACGTCGCTCGTGCGGTCACCTTCGCCCGGGAGCACGACCTCGCTCTCGCCGTGCGGAGCGGCGGGCACAGCGTCGCGGGAACGGCCGTCTGCGACGGTGGATTGATGATCGACTGCACGTCGATGACCGCGATAGCGGTGGACCCGGCGGCGCGGACCGTTCGGGCCGACGCGGGCGTGACTGTCGGCGCGTTCGACGAGGCGACGCAGGCACACGGGCTCGCCACGCCGGGCGGTATCGTCTCCACAACCGGCCTCGCCGGGTTGACGCTCGGGGGCGGCTGGGGATGGCTCAGCCGGTCGTACGGCCTCTCCATCGACAGCCTTCGATCCGTCGACGTCGTCACGGCCGACGGCGAACTCGTCCGCGCGAGCGAGGCCGAGCATCCTGACCTCTTCTGGGCGCTCAGAGGCGGCGGCGGGAACTTCGGCGTCGTCACCTGCTTCGAGTTCGACCTCCATCCGGTCGGGCCGGAGGTGCTCGCGGGCGTCCTCGTCTACCCGTTCGAGGTCGCCGGCGACCTCCTCCGATTCCACAGGGAGTTCACCGCGCAGGCCCCGGACGAACTCTGCTGTTACGCCTCGGTCCGGACCGCGCCCGCCGTACCCTTCCTCCCCGAACCGCTCCACGGGGAACCCATCGCGACCGCGTATCTCTGTTACGCGGGCGACGTCGCGGCGGGCGAGCGGGCGGTCGAACCGCTCCGCGAGTTCCGCCCGCCGCTCGTCGACCTCGTCGAAGCGCGGCCGTACGTCGAGTTCCAGGGGCTGTTCGACGCGGTCTATCCGCCGGGTTTCCGCAACTACTGGAAGTCGGGGTTCGTCGATGACGGCCTCTCCGACGCGGCCATCGACACGCTCGTCGGATACGCCGAGACCCTCACGTCGCCGTACACGTCCATCGTCGTCGAGCATCTGGGCGGAGAAATCGCGCGACGAGAGCCGGACGCGACTGCTTACGCACACCGGGACGCGAGCCACGCGTTCAACGTCTTCACGCGGTGGGAGGACGCCGCCGAGGACGAGCGCCACGTCGCGTGGACGCGGGAGTTCTTCGAGGCGATGACGCCCTTCCTGTCCGACGGCGTCTACGTGAACTTCCTCAGCCGGGAAGAAAAACGGGTCCGAGCAGCCTACGGCGACAACTACGAGCGACTGGTCGAGGCGAAGCGGAAATACGACCCCGAGAACGCCTTCCGGCTGAACCAGAACGTCGATCCGGAGTCGTAGCCGCGGTCAGCGGTTCGACAGCGTCGGCGTTACGTCACCGAGTCGCGTTCGACATCCGGGACCCCATCACCACGAGCGTCGTTGCCGCCGCTTCGGACGTTCGAACGGACAGCCGACCGGACGACGCTGCCCCGGAGAGCGGCCTCGCCGTCTCACAGTGATCGCATCGGGAGAAGAGCTACGTCGTCGGGCCTCGAATCGAGGCAGAAGAACGATGACACCGAACGGGTCGGAACCGGCGGTCTCAGGCGAGCGAGCGGTCACTGTCCCCGACGACCGCGTGCTCCCGCTCACGCGGTGGGTCGCGCGCGTCATCATCCCCTTTCTCGCCGCGGCGTTCCTCGTGCTCTACGGCCTCCCGGACCGGACGACGGACCTCTTCGCGTGGACGATCCGACCGGAGATGACGCCCATCGTCATGGGTGCGGGCTACGGTGCCGGCGTCTACTTCTTCTACCGCGTCTCGACCGCCGACGAGTGGCACACGGTCGCCCCGGTGTTCCTCGGTATCACGACGTTCACCTGGTTCATGGCCGTCGCGACCGTCCTCCACTGGGAGAACTTCAACCACGGCCACCACACGTTCTTCCTGTGGGTCTTTTTGTATGCGGTGACCCCGTTCCTCGTCCCCGGAGTGTGGGCGCTCAATCGCCGATGGACGACGCCCGCGGAACGGGACGCGAACGCGGTCCGACTCCCACGCGCCGTCCGCGTTCTCGTCGGTGTCCTCGGAGCGGTCCTCGCGCTCAGTGCCGTCGCGCTGTTCGTCGCGCCCGGGCCGATGATCGCGTCGTGGCCGTGGACGGTCTCTCCGCTGACGGCGCGCGTCCTGGCTGGCTGGTTCGCGCTCTTCGGCGTCGTCAACGGCGTCGTCGTCCTCGATCCACGCTGGAGCGCGGCCCGTATCCTGGTTCAGAGCCAACTGCTCGGGTTCGCACTCGTCCTCGTCGGCGTCGTCCGCGTCTGGGGGAACTTCGACCCGACGAACCCGCTCACCTGGACCGTCGTCGGGGGGATGGCGCTGTATCTCCTCGCCATCGCCGTTCTGTACACCTGGATGGAGGGTCGCTAAGTCGCTACCGCTGACCCGACAGCGACCGCTTTACCGCGCCGAGTTCGCGCTCGCGTTCGGGATGCCCGTCGACCTTTGCGAGCGTCTCCGCCGCCTCCAGGGTGCGGACCGCCTGGTCCAGAAAGGAGAGGACGTCACCCGGGTACGCGTACAGCATGTACTCGTCCCCCATCACGTGGACGATGTCGTCGGGACCCAGCCCCTGCTCACGGAGTTCGAGCAGGTAGCGGACGAACTGTCGCTCGGGGTAGCCCGTGTACAGTTGGTCTTCGTCCTCGCAGTCGAGGAAGTCCCCCGCGAAATCGAGAAGGCGGTCACGCGTCGCGTCGTCGACTTTCGAGAGGCCCTCACCGGAGTAGAGGAGTTCGATTGTCGCCCCCTTGAACGCTCCCTTCGGGATAGAGGTGTCCAACTGGGAGACGATCTGACGGTGGTTCTTCAGGTAGACCTTGTCGGTGATGGCCACGGTTCGTACTCGTGGTTCGAGCGAGACGGGCAAAAGCGTCTCGCTCCGCCGTGCTCGATTACCGGCCGGGACCCCTCGACGACCCCAGCCGGTAGCTCTCCGAACTGAGAATCTGAACCAGAGAGTTATCCCCTGCGATGGCTCTCGAATGTTAATGAACCGTCCAGATACATATCATACACGAGAAACGACACCGACCATCCGAGCGGACCCTGAGGCGGTGAGTTCGTGACCGGTCGGAGTCGGAGAGCGCGACAGTTCGGGCCCGTCGCCGTCGTCGTCCTCGTGCTCCTCAGCGTGACGACGGTCGTCACACCGGTCCAGGCGAGCGGCGGCGGCATCCAGTCGGGCACGGTCGACACGTTCAGCAGCAACACGTGGGCGAACAACGACATGGCGCAGAACAGTTCGGGGACGCCGCACATCGTCAGCATCGACGAGACCGACCGTATCACCGTGCGCGCGTGGAACGGTACCACGTGGTCGACCGTCACGTCGTTCACGGCCGCGGACGTGACCGACGTCACGGTCGAGCGACTCTCCGGTAACCTCGGTCTCGCCATCGACTCGCAGGACCACCTCCACGTCGTGTTCGAGGGGGCCTACGGGGACAACATCGCAGGAACACGCGGCGTGCTCTACGGCACGTACGACGGCAACACGTGGACCCACTCGTGGGTCGAGAGCGCCAGCCACTCCAACGGGTGGCAGAACTTCTACGACGCGATACTCGTCGTCGACGGAAACGACCAGCCCCACATCCAGTACGAATACAGCGACGCCGACGACGCGACCCAGACGAACGACATCCGCTATGCGACGCCCGACGGGAACGGCGGCTGGACCATCGAGACCATCGTCTCGACCGGCGGGAGCGGCACGAACGAGGTCAAGGTCGGAGCGCTCGACGTCGACAGCGCGAACGCCGTCCACGCGTGGTTCGTCCGCGAGGACAACCAGAACGACTACTACGGTAACCTCTACTACGCGACACGACCGTCGGGGGGAAGCTGGAGCAGTCTGACGAAGGTCCTCGACTCGACGGGCGACGGGAAGGACTACTATCTCGGTGACGCGTTCGTCGACGAGAACGGCGACACCCGCATGACGTACGCGCACACCGAGTACGACGCGGAATACAACATCGTCGAGAGCGAACTCTACTACCGGAGCGACGAGTCGGGGGCGATGCAGGACACCCTCGTCCACCGAAACACGTCGCGGGACCTCACCGCGACCGGACTGGCCTACACGACGCAGGGGACGTACGACGTGTACATCCTGGCCGACGCGAAGAGCGCGGACTGGTCGCAGCAGAGCCAGCGGCTCTACGCACGGACAGCCACCGGTGGCCAGTGGCGCGAGGGAGTGACTCTCGGCTTCCCGTCGAGCAGTACCGGTGAGTTGGGGTTCGAGGTGACGCCTTCGGACGAACTCGTGGTCGTGACCGAGGGGTCGGGGCTTCGAAACCTCTACTACGAGGCAGGTCCCGCAAGCGCGTTCGTCCCCGTCCCGAACACGCCGCCGACGTTCGACACCGCGTCGCCGAGCCTCTCGGTCGACGAGGACGACGGCGCGACGAGCATCGACAGCCTGCTGGCGGTCACCGACACCGAGGGCGGGAGTACCCTGACGTGGTCCGTCGCGAGCGCGCCGTCGAACGGGACGCTCGGGGGCTTCGACGCGACGGCCAGCGTCGGCACCGGCGTCACCCCGAGCGGGCTGACGTACACGCCGGACGCCGACTTCTTCGGGAGCGACAGCTTCGACGTCCAGGTCGACGACGGCGTCGGCGGCACCGACACGGTGACCGTCGACGTGACGGTTTCGGGAACGCCGGACGTGCCAGTCGCGAGCGACGAGAGCCTGACGACCGACGAGGACACGAGCGGGAGTCTCACCCTGCCGTCGACGGACGTCGACGGCGACTCGCTCACCTACTCCGTGGTGACCCAGCCGACCGACGGCACGGTGACGGTCGACGGCACCACGCTCACCTACGACCCCGACGACGACTTCGTCGGGTCGAACGTCTTCAGCTACCAGGTCGACGACGGCACCGACGGCACCGACACCGGAACCGTCTCCGTGACCGTCTCGGCGACGAACGACGCGCCGGTCGCGACGACGGATAGCCTCACCACCGACGAGGAAGTCTCCGCGGACGTCGACGTCAGCGCGACCGACGTCGACGGCGACGACCTGACGTACAGCGTCGCCTCGCAGGCCGACGACGGCTGGGTGTACAACGTCAACGAGACGTTCACGTACGTGCCGGACACCGACTTCTTCGGGAGCGACGCGTTCACCTACGAGGTCGCGGACGGCAACGGCGGCACCGACACCGCGACCGTCTCCGTCACGGTCACCAACGTCAACGACGCACCGGTGGCTCCGGACGACAGCCTCACGACCGACGAGGACACGGCTGGAACCGTCGTGGGGGCGGCGACCGACGTCGACGGCGACGACCTGACGTACACGGTACTCGCGGAGCCGTCGAACGGGAGCGTCTCCGTCGCCAGCGGGACGTTCACCTACACCCCCGACGCCGACTTCGCCGGGTCCGACTCGTTCACCTACCAGGTCGACGACGGCAACGGCGGCACCGACGGCGGGACCGTCTCCGTCTCCGTGACGGCAGTCAACGACGCGCCGGTCGCGGACGGCGACAGCTACACGACGGACGAAGACACCGAACTGGTCGTCGACGCCTCGGCGGGCGTTCTCGGCAACGACGCGGACGTCGACGGTGACACCCTGACCGCGACGGTCACCGGCGGCCCGGCGAACGGGTCGCTCTCGCTCGCCGCCGACGGCTCCTTCGACTACACCCCCGACCCCGACTTCTTCGGGAGCGACACGTTCACCTACGAGGTCGACGACGGCAACGGCGGCACCGACGCCGGGGCCGTCTCGGTCACCGTCACGGGAGTGAACGACGGACCGACGGCGACCGGGGACAGCTACACGACCGACGAAGACACCACGCTGTCGGTCTCCGCACCTGGCGTTCTCGGCGACGACACCGATGCCGACGACGACACTCTGACCGCGACAGTCGCGTCAGGACCGGCGAACGGGTCGCTCTCGCTCGCCGCCGACGGCTCCTTCGACTACACCCCCGACCCCGACTTCTTCGGGAGCGACTCGTTCACCTACGAAGTCGACGACGACAACGGCGGGACCGATACCGCGACCGTCTCGGTTTCCGTGACGGCGGTCAACGACGCGCCGACCGTCGACGACGACGAGTACACCACCGACGAGGATGCGACGTTGAGCATCGACGTCTCGGCGGGCGTCCTCGCGAACGACACCGACGTCGAAGCTGACGGTCTCACCGCGACAGTCGCGTCAGGACCGGCGAACGGGTCGCTCTCGCTCGCCGCCGACGGCTCCTTCGACTACACCCCCGACCCCGACTTCACGGGCACGGACAGCTTCACTTACGAGGTCGACGACGGCAACGGCGGGACCACCCAGGGGACGGTCACGGTCACCGTCGCCGCCGTCGCCGACCCGCCGGTCCTGTCGAACCTCGACGGGACGACGGTCGCGTACACCGAAGACGGTGCGCCGGTGTCGCTCGACGCGGCACCGCACGTCACCGTCACCGACCCCGACGCGACGCGGACGACGGGAACGCTCGTCGCCAGCGTCACGGCGAACGGGACGGCAAGCGAGGACGCGCTCGCGCTGAACACCAGCGGTCCCGTCTCGCTGTCGGCGGGACTGACCGCCGGGTCGACGGTCAGCGTCTCGGGGACGACGGTCGGGACCGTCCGCTCGGGCGAACGAGGAGCGGACGGGGAGGCGCTCGGCGTCGACTTCGAACCCGGCGTTACCGACGCACAGATCGAGTCGCTCGTCGGGACCCTGACGTACGAGAACACGAACGCGGATGCGCCGGACACGCGGCCGCGGACGGTGACGGTGACGCTCACCGACGCTGGCGGGTCGGACGCCGCCACGGTGACGGTGTCGGTCCTCGCTGTCAACGACGTCCCGGCCGTCGCCGACGACCAGTACACGATGAAAGAGGACACTTCGCTCGCTGTTCGGGCCCCCGGCGTCCTCGCGAACGACGTCGACGCGGACGGCGATAGCCTCCTCGTGAACGCGACCCTCGGAGCCTCGCCGACGAACGGGACGCTGACGCGGTTCGCGAACGGGTCGTTCAGCTACGCGCCCGACGAGGACTTCGCCGGATCCGACTCGTTCACCTACGAGGTCGACGACGGAAACGGTGGCACGGCGACGGGGACCGTCACGGTGGTCGTGACCGACGTCACGGAGCCGAGGAGCAGCAGCGGGGAGCAAGCGCCGACCGGACGGGTCCTGCTCTCGACGTCGAATCCGATCGACAGCGTGACCGGTCGCGCGACGTTCGGCGCGGCCAGTGACTCGGTCGAGTCGGTGCAGGTCAAGTTCTCGGACCGTGCACGCGGGCGCTGGCGCGCCAGTCAGCTGGAGAGCCCGCCCGCCGAGTCGAACTACGCCGGTGACGAGGAGGACGTCGTCGCGTCGCTCGACATCTCCGTCCCGCCGAGCGTCAAGAACCGGCCCGCCGTCGTCACGATGACCGTCCGCCAGTCGCGGGTCGACGCGATGGGCGTCACGTCCGAGCAACTGGTCGTCGACCACTACGACGAACCGACGGACACGTGGACGCGACTCGAATCGCGCGTCGTCAGTACGGCGAACGGCTACGTCACGCTCGAAGTGCAGACGCCGCACTTCTCGCTGTTCGTCATCTCCGCCGATCGGACCGTCGTCTCGCCCCCCTCGCTCGATCCGGCTCGGCCGACGACACCGGAGGCGACTGACGACACTGGTGACTCGGCGGACGAGGACGCCGTGCTCGACGACCTCGCCGAGGAGCTACCGGACGACGTCCCCGTCCCCGACGTGGACGCCGACGGCGTCGCGCCCGAAGAACTCCCGGGCTCCGACGGTCGTGTGAGCGCCGTGGCGCTCGCGCTCCTGCTCGTTCTCGCTGCAGCCGCGGTCGGCGTTGGGCTCCGTCGACGCCGGTAAGCGGTGACGGGCGACCCGTGCAGTCTCGTGGCTGAACGGAAGCGAGACGAGCCCGACACCCGGTCTCGACGGGCGTCGCAACGACCCGAGACGGCCGCTGTCGAACCGTCTACATGAACCTACCGCCGCTGGGAGCGCGCCACCCACAGCCGGCCAACAGCGTTGTACCTGCGCCGACTCCTCCCGAGCGTGTCCACGACAACGACCACGGCCTCGTCGGAATCCGTCGGCGCATCGACCGGTAACTGGAAGGCAGGCGCAGTCGGCGGCGTCGTCGGCGCTGCGGTGATGGGCGCGCTCGTGCTCGCGATGAGTCCGCCCACGCTCGCCGTCGCCATCCCTTCGCTGTACGCGCTCGCACCACCTCCGAACCCGGGACTGGGGCTCGTCGTCCACCTCTCACACGGGGCCGTCCTCGGTGTCGTCTTCGCCGCCCTCGCCGGGGGGTTCGGACTCGATTCGGCCGGGAGACACCTCGGACTCGGACTCGCGTGGGGCGTCGTCACCTGGATCGTGCTCGCGGCGCTGCTCATGCCGCTGTGGCTGAGCGCGGTCGGCTCCCCGCGAACCCGCCGTTCCCCAACTTCGCGGTTCCCTCGCTCCTGTGGCACGTCGTGTACGGACTGGTGCTGGCCGGCGTCTACGTCGCGGCGGCGGACAGGCTGTAAGCGACGAGAGACCCACAATTTTCGCCGAAGGCGAGCGGTTTCTCACCGGAGGCGAGCGAGCAAGTCGTCGACGTTCACCACGCCGTCGAAGCCGAGGGCGGCGCCGACCCGGGTCGGAACGGGCGCCTGAACGCCCGACTCGGCGGTCACGGCTTCGTCGGTGAACACCGTACGGGGCGACCCGTCCGCGAGCAGTTCGCCGCCGGAGAGGACGAGGACGCGGTCGGCGTGATCGGTGGCGAACGCCACGTCGTGTGTGACGACGACCACCAGGTGACCGTCGGCGGCAAGGGTCTCGACGACCCGTCCGACGCGCTCGACGCCCGCGGCGTCCTGTCCGGCCGTCGGTTCGTCGAGGACGACCACCCGCGGCTCCATGGCGAGCACGGACGCGAGCGCGACGCGTTTCCGCGCGGCGCGACCGAGTTCGTACGTGTCCGCCCCGCCCATGCCGTCGAGTCCCACCCGCGACAGCGCGCGGTCGACGCGCGCGTCGACGTCGCCGGCTCCGATGTTCTCGGGGCCGAACCGGACCTCGTCGGCGACGCGCGAGTGAAACAACTGGTCGTCGGGGTTCTGAAAGACCAGTCCCACGTCGGCGGCGAGGGTCGACACCCGCGTCTCTCGCGTGTCCCTCCCGTCGACGACGACGCGACCCGTCGTCGGAGTGAGCAGGCCGTTGAGGTGCTTCACGAGCGTCGTCTTGCCCGCCCCGTTCGGGCCGAGGAGCGCGATGCAGCCGCCGTCCATGGCGAGGTCGACGCCGCGGAGCGCCTCGACACGACCTCCCCGCTCGGACGCGTCGTACACGTGGTGAACGTCGGTGAGACGCACCAGCGGCTCCGTGGTCGTCGTGCCGACCGCGTCTCCCCCGTCGGCCGGAGGCTGTGTCGTCGCTTCCCCAGCCAGGTCCACGTGCGTCCGGAGTTCGTCGACGGCCTCCTCGACCGTGAGCGGGAGCGGGCGGGTGGGCGGGACGACCCCGTCGTCGCGGAGTGCGCGGCCGAGACGAACCGTCGGGGGGACGCGGAGTCGGTCGTCGAGCGAGCGGTCGGAGAGGACGTCCCGTGGGGAACCGTCTCGGACCACGCGCCCGGCGTCAGCGACGAGGAGTCGGTCGGCTCGGGGGGCGAGCCGCTGGAGGTCCTGGCTCGCGACGACGACCGTGTACCCCTCGCGGTGGAGGCGGCCCGCCACGTCGAAGACGGCGTCGGTCCCGTCGGGGTCGAGTTCCGCCGTCGGCTCGTCCAGGAGCAGGAGTCGAGGGGCGAGCGCGAGGACGCTCGCCACCGCGACCCGCTGGAGCTGTCCCCCGAGAGGGCGTTCGGGTCGCGGTCGGCGAGGTCGGCGACGCCGACACGCCCGAGCGCCTCCATCGACCGCGCGTGGAGTTCGTCGGTGGGGACCCCCCGCTGTTCGAGCCCGAAGGCGACCTCCTCCAACACCGTCGTGGCCGCGCCGGTCAACTGGTCGAAGGGGTTCTCGAAGACGTAGCCGACCCGTCCCCCGAGCGCGGCGATGCTCGCCGACGGGACGTCGACGCCGTCGACCGTCACCGAACCGGCGAGGTCGCCCGAGAAGAAGTGGGGGACGAACCCCGCGAGGAGTCGACAGAGCGTCGTCTTTCCCGCGTCGGCCGGGCCGGTGACCCCGAGGAACGAACCCTCGTCGACTCGGAGAGAGACGTCACGGAGCGCGGCGTCGCCGCCGTCGCGATACCGGAACGTGACGTCGTCGAGTGTGAACTCGGTCACAGCAGTCGCCACCCCGCGAGGCCGACGACGCCGAGGACGCCCCCGACGCGGAGCGCCCAGTCGAGTCGGGTCGAAGAGAGCGCGTACAGCGACGTGCGGGGTCCGTCGAGAGAGAAGCCGCGCGCCTCCAGCGCGAGCGACCGAGTCTGCGTCGAGACGAGCGCGCCGATGAGCAACGGACCGAGGAGCGAGACGAGCGCCCGCACTCGACTCGGGACCGACCCCCGGGTATCGAGGCCGCGCGAGCGCTGGGCGTCGACGATGCGTTCGGCCCGCCGCCTGAGGTCCGGGACCAGTTGGAGCGAGGCGACGAACACGTAGCCCAGTTTCCGCGGGACGCCCGCGTCGGTGAGCCCGGTCATCAGCTTCTTCGGGTGGGTGGTCGAGACGAAGACGAGGCCGGCGAGGACGAACGCGGTGAGCACGCCGAGAAACGAAATCGCGTACGCGACGCCGTCGCGCCAGAGCGTGAGGGGGCCGACCGAAGCGAGGACGGCCCCGGAACCCGCTCGGAAGAAGCCGTGGATGGCGAGCAGGCCGAGGGCGAGCGGGACGAGAATAGGGAGGGCTGCGCGACCGACGCTCGTGGCGACTCCCGCGACGGCGCTCGAACAGACGAGCAGGCCGAGCAGCGCCACCAGCGCGACCGGCGGTGCGAGGTACGCCCCGAGGACACAACAGACGAGAAGCGTGACCTTCGTCACCGGGTGGAGTCGGTGGACGACGCTCTCGCCGCGCTGGTAGCCGGCGAGCGCGCTCATCGACGGCGTCCCCCGGGCGGCATGGGTCCGTTCACTCCTCCCGGTCGAGGACGCGCGCCGCCGTGTCCGGCATGTACCGTCGCGGAATCCGCTTGGCGACGAGCGCGGCGAGGAGGACGGTGACCACCTTGTCGATGGGTTCGACGACGAGCGTCTGGCCCACCACGGCCGACCAGATGTTCGCGCCGGTGGCGCGGAAGAACGTCGTCACGGCGTCCGACCCCGTTCCGGTGACGCCGCCGAAGGCGAGCACCGTGATGGGCGCGCCCATCACGATGGAGATGACGGCGATGACGAGGCCGACGACGACCACCTTCCAGTAGCGGCGGAACCACCCGCGGCGGGCCATGTAGCCCGCCGCGAGGCCGAACGCCACCTGCAGCGGCGTGTACGCCCAGAACGTCGGGTTGACGAGGAACCCCTCGACGACGTTGACGAACACGCCGGTCAACGCGGCCGCCCACGGGCCGGCCAGGAGCGCGACGAGCACCACGCCGAGCGCGTCGAGGTAGAGGAACGGCACCCTCACCACGTTCACGACGTAGGCGGCGACGACGCTCAGCGCGACGCCCACGGGGATGAGCGCCCACGTCTGCGTGGTGAACTCCCGGCGAATGCCCCCGAGAAAGCCCGACTCAGTCCGTTCGGCCATGGCTGACACTCCGCAGTAGGTCGTGCTTCGGTCGGACTGTTCGGAGGAATTTTCTCTTCATACACTCGGTTCGAACGGTTTCTTTCATCGGTGTGGAGTCGTGTCTCCGTTCGTATATGAGTTACGGGCGTGGTCAACTCTCCAACTAGAGACAGTTCTGGGAGGCTGTGCTGTACACGGGGCGCGTCTCGCTCGCGGAACCGAGTCGGCTCGCAGTGTTCCCCTCCGTCTCTGCGGTCCGCGGCGAGGAAAGGGCAAACAGTAGTCCGAGTCGAAGACCGGAAGAACGGGGACGGGGCGATGCCGACGTGCTGCCGGTCGAGTCTCACCAGAACCTCGATCGCCTCCCGCTCGTCCATCGCCTCGTCTCCCTCAGGGACGCCGTCGAGGTCGACGGTCTTCGTGGAGATCGGCGACGGATCCAGCGTTCCCAGCAGCACGTCGTCCATGAATTCCTCGGCGTACGCCCGGACGGGCGCGTGATGTCGCCTGGGCCTCGGGATACGGCTGCCTTCACGAGTCGTGTACGAGTCCCTGTGAGGCGCCGTACTGGATGCGTCTGACGCTATCCTGAAAGGGTGTTTATAAACGTCGGGAGAGTTCTCACCCGAGACGGTCGGCGACGGCGGCCGTCTCCGTGGCGAGCCAGTCGATGGTGGGGCACGGCCGGCCGGCGAGTGCCGTGGGGACGCCCTCCTCGAACCGGTCGGTCCACGTCGACGCGACGACGTCCCGGCCGAGCGCACACCCCAGCACAGAACCGACCGTCGCCGCGTTGCAGTCGGTGTCGAACCCCGCGCGGACGGCACGGGCGAGCGCTCGCGAGAGATCAGGTCCGGAGGCTGACTCCCAGGCCAGCACCGCCGCGACGACCTGTGCGTTCGGCAGGACGTGGTACCCCTCGTAGAAGTCGGCGTCGTCCCAGGCGTCGTGAACCCGGGCGAGCGCCGTCTCGTACGCGATGCCGGCGTCACACCACGACAGGACCGTCTCGACTGCCGCCGCGAACCGGGAGTCGGCGGGCACCTCGGTCAACCCGACGTTCAGGGCGTCGCAGACCGACTCCGTCGCCGGGACGGCCGCGAGCGTCGCCGCGACCCACATCGCCCCGTACAACCCGTTGCGGACGTGACTGAGACGAGCATCCCGGTGGGCGAGCGCGGCCGCTTTTTCAGGGGCGCCCGGGGCGACGTAGCCGTAGCAGTCGCCGCGGATCTGTGCACCGATGAGTTCGCGGTACGGATTTCGGGACGTTGCCGTCTCCGGCGGGTCGACGCCGTCGAGGAGGTTCCGGTACGCGACCCGCTCTGCGGTGTGGAGCGCACCCGCCGGTAACTGCGTCAGCCACGTCCGCGCGAGGTCCTCGGTGGTAACGGAAGAGCCGACGCGGCGGAGCGTTTCCAGGGCCGCGACCGTGAAGTCGATATCGTCGTCGCGGACCCGCTCGTCGCGGTCGACCCACCCGCCCGTCGCGTCGAGGTCGAACCCGTCGCTGCCGGCGAGGTCGGCGCGGAGGTACCCATCGAGCGACTGGCCGGTCGCATCGAGAAACGCCTCGATGCGCTCTCGCGTCCACGTCTCGACCGGCTTGCCGAGGAAACAACCGGCGACGCGCCCGGCCCACGCCCCCGCGAGGTGGTCGCGGTGGTCGCGGGCGTCGTCCCTCACGGGGAGCGTCCGCGGACCCGGCGGTCGGGCCGCGTGGATGGCGTCGAGGCCGTCCGGTTCGTCGTCGCGCGGGTCCGGCAAGGACGCACAGCGGTCGAGAAGCGACCGGGCGCGCTGTCGGTGGGCCGGCGTCGTCGGGTCGACGTCGTCGCGCGACAGGTCCTCACGCAGTGCGTCGAGGTCGGTCGCTACCTCCTCGGTCAATCGGCCCGTCGCGGCGAGTTGGCGACGTTCGATGGCGAGCGCCTCCGGACCGACAGTGAGGTAGTCGACGTACACAGAAGACGATACGGCGAGACACACTTAGTTCCGGGCGTCCGCCCCGGCGGTGTCGGGGAGTCGGAAGTCGGGCGCAGTCTGTCCGATGCGAAGCATACCTGAAGGGACGACGGCCCTGTCACAGAACCCGACCGGGCGTGCGTGAGCCTCACACGCTACCGAAATTCGAGTCGTAACGCTTTTTGACTGCTCACGGGTTAAGGGGTAATGCAGTTAGGTGCCACCAGCGTGTCCGGGTTGGGGTAGTGGTTATCCTTCAGCCTTGTGGAGGCTGAGACGCGGGTTCGATTCTCGCACCCGGACTGTGTCAGAAATTGAATATGTTCGCGGGCCTGATTCCGCGAACGGTTCTTTACCCGAGTTCTGAGTCGCTACGCTGTTCAGTCGACCTGGGAAAAATGCGATGTATCGAGTTGGGGGTCTACCGTCTATCGCGGAGTGTCCGCAGTCGTTCGGGACTGATTTTCCCGAATTCGGCCGTTCGGTGGCAGCTACTGCACAGAGAAACGACGTTGTCGAGGAAGTGTGCGTCTTCTCGCGTGAACTGATCTGATTCGATGTACCACCGAACCGGGATGAGGTGGTGGACGTCAGGGTTGCGTCCGAGTTCCTCACGCGCGATGCCGCAGTGGACGCACTGGTACCCATCGCGTCGAGCGCCCTCGAACGGACGTCGGCCCAGCCGCTCCCATACGCTTCGTTGCCCCCTCCCAGCCAGTTCGGGTGCCCCTCCCCAGAGAACGTCTCTGAGAGCCACTGTGACCGGCATTCGTCGCTGCAGAGGATGGTGTCCCCGATGTTACTCGGATACCGTTCAATGACGTCGCCACAGATCTGGCACGGATGGTGTTGCTTTCCACCCTTCCACATTCCATGGTCGGAGCCACGGACATTCGGTACGATCCGCCACTGTTCTGTTTCGACACAGTCGGGACAGTATAGCCCCCGTTTTTCCGAAGGGTAGTACTCGAAGGCCGTACCACAGATGCGGCAGGTCGTCTTCCTCTTTCCGCCGCGGTAGTTCGGATTCCGTTCGCCAGCGTACGGGGAAGCCTCGTCGAGACAGGCCTGAGAACAGTACTTCTTCTCGTACTCGGAGTAGAATTCGTCGCCGCAATGAGCACACTCACGGTTCGGGAGGCGTTCGCCGTGCACGGTGGCGTGGTGGACACCAAGCCCGCGCCGTGAGCTGAACGGCTGGCCGCACGTCGGACAGGTGTACTCGTCGTGTGCGTTAGTCGTCATCGCTCAGACACGCTCCGTGTGCAGGATCAGCAGTGAAAGAGCGGTCCAACAGTCGGTGAATCGTGGATTTGGTCGAATGGTGCTTGCGGAGACCCTGCTGAGTTCCCACACCCTTCTCCGGGAAGCAGAAAATCGCGGGCGACTCGCTCTCGGCTCTCTTGTACCGCGACGGCCCAGCCAAGTGGCGACGCTCGCGTCGGGGGACGCTGAACCTGAACGGCGGTCTCGGCGCCGACTCCGTTACGGAGGTAGAAGGGGAGTCCACTGATGAGCCCACGTTCTCAGAACTCGTAGAGTGCTGATTGGCTCACAAGGGCCATCGCGTGTTGTAAACGACTTTAGACGTGGGTGACTGACACAGCAAAACGTGGCTGGATGCTTGGTCAGCATTAGAATCACAAACTAATACGGCAGATTAGCGAGGAATTCGAACATAAGTATATTTAATCACTGACCGATACGGTTCACATATGCGAGAGGCCCAAAATCGTCGTCGTTCGGAAACGTGTGAGGGAAACTACGGATGAGCTTAGACGCCCTAGACGTTCGTATTCTACGCTCAATCGCGATGAAAGAGACCACGAGCCCTGAACAGATATATCAAGAGACGGATATTCCGAAATCGACCGTCCACTACCGCATCGAGAATATGAAGAAGCAGGGAGTTATCAAAAACGGCCTGTTCGAGATCGACCTGCAAAAAGCCGGACTCGGTCTCACGGTCATCTCGGAAGTTCTCGCGGAGTTCAGCGAGGGGTATCAGAAGAAGGTTGGGAAGGCCCTATCCGAAATCGAGGGCGTAACGGATGTTCATTTCACCATGGGAGACACAGATTTCATCGTCATCTCACGACTCCCATCCCGTGCCATGGTCGAGAAACTCATCGAGGAGTTCGAGGCCATCGACGGGATTCAACGGACGAGTTCGAAGTTCGTTATCACGTCGTACAAAGGAGATGAGAGCGTGGGGGTGTTTCGTGACTACAGCGAGCAGACCATCCTGCGTTCGCACGGACTTGACGAGACGGGAGACGCTCCCGAGTAAAGACGGAGTGAAAGAGGTTTTTGTCTCGATAGACAGTAACTAGCCGTTCGCGTTCACCTATCGTGGTCCGCGAGGACACCACGGATCGAGTCAGTAATGATATCCATACCGACTTCCGCTTGCTGCTGCGTCAACACGAGCGGAGGCAGCAGCCGAAGGACGCTCTTGTGACGTCCGGCGTACCACACGAGAACACCCCTGTGGTAACACTCGCGTTGGATCGCTTCCACGAGCGACTTCGAGGGCTCACCATCCACTTCGAACTCGACACCAGTGAACTGCCCTTTTCCACGGACGTCCGTGATTTCTGGAGCCTCCTCGGCGAGTTCACGGAACCGCGACCGGATGTATGATCCTACCTCTCTTGCATGGGCGAGGAGGTCGTGTGATTCGATATACTCGATCGCACGGATTCCACCGACGAATGCGGGGGCGTTCCCGCGAAACGTGCCGACGTGACCGCCCGGTCCCCACGTATCATACCGTTCATGATACATCATCGCACCGATGGGGAGCCCGGAGCCGCCGATGCCTTTCGCCATCGTCATCGCATCCGGGGTTACGTCCCAATGCTCAGCGGCGAACCATTCGCCGGTACGCCCGAATCCGGTCTGGATTTCGTCAAAAATCAGGAGCGCATCGTTATCGTCGGCGATGTCGCGGAGGCCCTCGAGGAACCCCGCCGGCGGGACAACGACACCACCCTCTCCTTGGATCGGTTCCACCCAGATCCCTGCGGGCGATTCGTGTCCTCCATATGACCCCTCAAATTTCCGTTGGACCGCGTCCAGCGCACGAGCACAGGTGCCGTCTTGACAACAGTTCTCAGAGGGACAGAACGTCTCGACATCGCCGCTTGGTCCAGGTTCGCTTGAGTAGGGGAACGGAACGTGGACTGCGTCGGCCAACAGTGGGCCGTACCCCTCTTTGTACGCCTTCCCAGCAGTGAGACTGAGTGCGCCGGCTGTCGTACCGTGGTACGACCCCTCGAACGCGAGGAGACCATGGCGACCGGTGTTGTGTTTGGCGAGTTTAATCGACCCCTCGATTGCGTCGCTTCCGCTTGGCCCTCCGAACACGACCTTGCTTTTTCCGGCGAGGCCATCGGGGGCAATATCGTTGAGCCGTTCGATGAACTCGATTCGTGCCTCGGTCGGGAAATCCACGGTATGGGTGATTTCGTCGAGTTGCTCGTGAACCCCGTCGAGCACGTACGGATTGGAGTGGCCGACGTTCAACACGCCGATTCCGGCGAAGAAGTCGAGGAAAGTGTTTCCGTCGACGTCCCTGATGGTCGCCCCTTTGGCGTCTTTGAGCGCGACCGGTATGCGACGCGGATATGCGACTGCATTGCTATCGATCTCCTGTTGTCGTTCTAGTAGTTGTTCAGTTCGGGGCCCAGGGACGTTCTCCACGTCTGGTTCCATCGAGAAATGGATCTCGTCTATCGGTGGGTTTGCTACCATGCATCTCGATTTTTGCCCGACTATATGTAATTACTGCATATCCAAAGACACCATTTCGAAATGGACCAGAGCTTAGTTCAATTGTTCAAGTTGAACCGTGTCCAAGATAGTGACGTCACGGGAGTTGTCAGGTGCGTGTCGAGGAAGACGAGAGTCACTGGGGCCAACACAGCGTTGTTCGACCAGCGTTCGGCGTAGGCTGCAACTCGGTCCCGGATCAGGCCGGTGATAGAAGCGTGCTACCCGTTCCGACACGGGCGGGTCGACTATCTACTGGCCTCAGCGGCTGAAAACGAGAATGCGAACTGTATTTTTCAATCGAAAGAGTGTGGGCTATCCGAGCGGCTCGATGACGTCTCCGGGACGAATCATCCCGTCTTCGAGAATATCCGCTCTGAGTCCTCCTCGGTGAGTGAGCGCCTGTAGTACGCCATCTCGAGTGATGCGCTGAAGATAGTTACACGGTTCACACAGCCGATCGCCGCGACAGACGGCCTCACCGACTCGGAATCGTTGTCCGACGAGATGGTTGAGGGCGACATCACGAGTTTCGATGTTCCGCCGATGCTCTCCCGGTGCGAGTTCGATTTCGGCTTCGCGTTCGATTGCTGTAACGGCCTCCTGCTCGATCAATGTGAGGTCGTACCCATCGTGGCGTTTCTCGTCCGGCTTCCACGTAACGAACGTTCCGGTTTCGATTTCGCTGAAGTACCTGTCACCCCGAAGGCCACTTCCAGCGACGGCTTCGACATCACTGCGTTCGACCATTTCAACTTCGGGTTCAGGGGCTGTGAAGAGACGTTCGACGGTTCCAGCGCCAGTCATGTTGTCAGGGTGTTCGGCCTCCAGCTAATAGCTTGCCGATGTGAAGTCGAATCATAATCATCTGGATTTTTGCGTGGCTCTGATACGCGTAGTAACTATCGTACACGGTTTAACACATGCCCGGATTCTAAAACCGGGTCCCATCTCAGGCCACTTAATACAGTAATAGACAAATAATTTCCCAAATTTTATATATAGGACTTAGGATGGTGCTAGTGGAACACACATCTATGGAATCAAAGAAGAACCCCGATTCGGGTAGAAAAATGTCGAACGAGTCGACCAAAAATAAAACGAATATCGGAAGTCGACGAAATTTCCTTCGGGCAACCGGTGCTGGGCTCGCGATGGCTTCTGTAGCAGGTTGTATGGGCGGCGGCGGTGGCGGTGGCGACAGCGGCCTGACTATCGGCTTCTACGGACCGTTCTCTGGTCCCGCCTCGAACATCGGCGAGCAGAAACAGATGGCAGCCGAGATGTCTCGGGATATGATCAACGAGGCTGACGGCGTCCACGGTCAAGACGTCGAACTCGTCTTCGGCGACTCGGAGTCGCAGCCTTCGGCGGGTCGCAACGAAGTCAATCGGCTGATCCAGCAGGAGAACGTGGACGTAATCGGCGGCGGATTCCACAGCGACGTTGCGCTTGCGACGGTCGAGGTCACCGGCCGACAAGACACGCCGCAGATCATCGACGAGGCTGTCTCAAACGCAATCGTCACCAAAATCAACGAGCAGGAGCTGTGGAACGTCTTCAAGACCACGCCGCCATCAGAGGCGTACGCGGTCGGGTGGCGGCAGCTGCTCGAACAGTTCCAACAGAACGAAACCGGATACTTCCCCTACGAGGACAGGACGATTGCACTCATCGGGGAGGACACGTCCTACGGGTTGTCGATTATGGACCTGATGGAGACTGAACTCGATGAGATCGGGTGGGAGATCATCTCCCAGGACGAAGTCAGTCTCGACGCGACCGACTTTACGTCGCTGCTCTCACGAATCCAGTCCAACGACCCCGACGTCGTCTGGGCCGTGCAGACCTCATCTTCGGGTGCTGGCAACCTCACCCGACAGTTCTCCGAAGCCGGGTTCGAGGAGACTCACTTCTTCCACAACTACGGCCTGACGATTTCAGACGCACGCGAGACCGCAGGTGAGGCCGCGAATGGTGCGGTCACAATGTTGAACGCGGGCCGCGTCGATTCGCTCCTCGAAGAACAGGGTGCGCTGGAGGCGTGGAACGAGAGAACGGATATGGATATGACCGGGAGTGCGGCGCTATCGTATCAGAACATCAAGGTAATCGCGGAGTACGCCTCCGCCTTCGAGAGTCTCGAGGCCTTCCGTTCTGCAAGCGTCGAGGAGTGGGAGTCGACGGTTCTCGAACACGATCCAATCCCGGGAGGAAGCGGGTACATCAGCTATCAGGACAACCACCAGGCTGCCTGGGGGAGTACGGATAGCCAGTCCGCGCTCGGCTACCAGGTTCTCGATCAAGAGCTCAATCTCGTGTGGCCCTCGGAAATTGCGACGACGGAACTCGATACTTCGGTCTACTGATCACGTATGCAAGTACACGATCGGATCGGTGGCCGCGGTTCGAGCCAATTCAGCGAACACTGGTCGGAGATGACCAGAGTGGACGGGGATCGATGCGCATAGCGCCGGTCACGTCGGCTGAGGAGCGCGCAGCCGTATTTCCCGTCCTCCAGCAACTCCGCGATCATCTCGACCACGACTCCTTCGAGGAACTGTACGATTCGATGGCCGGAGAGGGCTACAGACTGTTCGCGGGCTACGCCGACGACGAACCGGTGGCAGTCGCTGGGGTAACAATCTCGACGAACTTCTACCTGGGCCGACACGCGTACGTGTACGACCTCGTCGTCGATGCGGACAATCGCTCGGAAGGGTACGGCACGGAACTCCTCGAGTACGTCCACGAATGGGCCGCAGACAACGGTTGCGCGGCCGTCGAGCTCGAATCTGGGCTCTGGCGTGAAGACGCCCACCGATTCTATCTCGACCTCGGCTACGAGAAATACTGCTACTCGTTCAAATATGATCTCGAGTGATGACATGAAGGACCTGACCGACCTCTGTTACACCTCTGCGACGACACTAGCCGCAGAGATCCGCAACGGGGAGCGCTCGCCGGTCGCAGTCGTCGACGCGTTCCTCGAGCGTATCGAGCGGGTGAACCCCGAGATCAACGCGTACGTCACAGTCTGTGCAGAGTCTGCCAGGGACGCTGCTCAGGAAGCCGAACGCGCCGTCGAGCGCGGAGACGACCTCGGCCCCCTTCACGGCGTCCCGGTCGCGATCAAGGACCTGAACCGCGTCGCCGGCGTGCGAACCACGTTCGGCTCTCCGCCCTTTGCCAACTACGTTCCGGATCAGGACGACGTCGTCGTCTCGCGGCTCCGAGAGGCCGGAGCGATCATCCTCGGGAAGACGAACACCCCGGAGTTTGGACGCAAGACGAAAACGGACAACCCGGTTTTCGGCGCCTCCGGGAACCCCTGGGACCCGAGTCGGACGACCGGCGGTTCTTCGGGTGGAAGTGCGGCGGCGGTTGCCGCCGGGTTGGCACCGATCGCACTCGGCTCCGATGCGGCCGGTTCGATCCGGATCCCCTCGAGCGCCTGCGGCGTGTTCGGCATCCTGCCGGACTTCGGCCGCGTGTCGGCAGGCCCGGTCCGTTCGGACGCGTTCCAAGAGACGCTTCCGTACACGTTCCACGGGCCAATCGCTCGTACCGTGGCGGACGCGGCGCTAATGCTCGAGGTGATCGCAGGCCCCGACACCGCCGATCCGACGGCGCTCCCCGAACCGACTGGGTCGTATCGGGAGGCCGCTGACGCTCGCGTCGAACTCGATGAGCTTCGGATTGGCTACTCGCCGGACTTCGGTGACTTCGTGATTTCGGACGCGGTTTCGGCGACGGTCGAATCGGCCCTTGACGACCTCTCCGCGGCCGGTGCGACGGTCGAAGAGGTCGACATCCCCTTCGAGGGAAGTTGGGAGGAGCGCCACGACGCGATCGAGTGGGTCCTCCAGTCCAGATACGTCGGATTGTATGAAAATCTCAAGCGCGATGCTGACGTCGACCTGCTGACGACGGATGAACCGATCACGCCAGAAGTCCGCTCACGAATTCGGGCTGGGCTCGATCTCGATACGTCAACCCTTGCGGCGGCCCGCCGCCGTAGAACCGCGGTCTACGATGCGATTGTCACCGGGCTCGAAGACGTCGACGTCCTCGTGACGCCAACTCTCGGCCGAACCGCGTTTAGTCTCGATGTCGATAGCCCGACCGTCGACGGCGAGCCCGTTCATCGGATGCACGGCTGGACGCTCACGTGGCCGCTGAATCTCAGCGGCCATCCCGCGGCTTCGATTCCTGTTGGGTTCGACGACACTGGGCTCCCGATCGGGATGCAGGTCATCGGCGACCGGCTCGGAGATCGAGACGTGGTTTCCACGAGCGCGGCAATCGAAGAGGCGATACCGTGGGAAGAGACGTATCCCCCGGAAGCGATCGGAGGTGACAGATGACGTCAGTACTCTCAATCGACGATGTAAAGAAACAGTTTGGTGGTATCGTCGCTGTCGACGGCCTCGACCTCGAAATCGAACCTGGTGAACTCGTCGGCCTGATCGGTCCAAATGGGGCCGGAAAGACGACCACGCTCAACCTCATCACCGGGTTCTTAACGCCGAATTCAGGCAAAATATCGCTCAACGGCACTGACATCACTGGCAACTCGCCGGACTCGATCTCCCGGCGAGGGATCGGTCGAACCTTTCAGATCACGAAACCGTTCGGACGGCTCACTGTCTACGAGAACCTACTCGTTCCGAACGTCTCCTGTGGCCCAACTGAACAGGAGGCTCGGATCGACCGCCTCCTCCGGGAACTGCATCTCGAGGAGGTGCGTGAGAACCGCGCCGACGAACTCAGTGGCGGTCAGAAGAAACTGCTAGAACTCGCACGGGTGTTGATGCTCGAACCCGACCTCGTCCTGCTCGACGAACCCGCGGCAGGGGTCAATCCAGCACTGATGGACGACATCATCGACGACATCCAGCGAATCAACAAGCAGGGGACCGCGTTCCTCGTCATCGAACACGATATGTCTGTAATCAGTGAACTGTGTGAACGCGTCGTCGTGCTGAACGCTGGTCGGAACATCGCTTCGGGGACCTTTGAGGAGATCCGTGGCGACCAGCAGGTTCGTGAGGCTTACCTCGGGGGTACCTGAGATGAGCCTCATCGAACTCGACGCCGTCGACGCAGGATATGGAGAGAATCAAGTTCTCTACGATCTCTCGGTCACGATCGACGAGGACCAAGTAAACTGTATCATCGGTCCGAACGGGTCGGGAAAATCAACCATGCTGAAATCCATCTTCGGCATGGTTGATATTTGGAATGGGACGGTCACGATTCGCGGTGAGGACGTGACGAACGACCACCCACGTGAGGTGCTTGAACGTGGGGTCGTCATGCTCCCGCAAGGAGGGAGTGTCTTCCCGGAGATGAGTGTGAAGGAGAACCTCCGGATGGGTGGCTACCTCATCGATGATGAGGAGTTCCTCGAGAAGCAGTACGAGGAGGTCTTCGACATGTTTCCCGTCCTCGAAGAGAAGCGGGCGCAACAAGCCCAGGACCTCAGCGGGGGTCAACAGATGATGGTTGCCTTCGGGCGGGCGTTGATGTCCGACCCAGACATCCTGCTGTTGGACGAACCGAGTGCGGGGCTCGCACCCGACCTCGTCGACGACGTCTTCGAGCAGGTTGAGATTCTGAAGGAACGCGGCCGTGACATGCTCATCATCGAACAGAACGTGCAACGAGTACTCGAGATTGCCGAGTACGTCTACGTTCTCGACCAGGGACGACTGGAGTACGAGGGTGAGACGGAAGCGCTCCGAAACGAGCAAGACATCATGGATATGTACATCGGAGAGCGACACCAATGAGTGGGAGACGGACACTAGAATCCGCGTGCTGTCGTCCGCCTCAATCGAGAGGTGAATGCGATGGTTAGCGTCGATCTCGTCGCCCAGCAGGTAATCAACGGGTTGCTCTTCGGCGGGCAACTCGCGATGATGGCGATCGGTCTCACGTTGATCTGGGGCGTTGCACGAGTGTTGAACTTCAGCCATGGGGCGATGTTCATGGTCGGAGGGTTCGTCGGCTTCTTCACTCTCGGCGCGACCGGAAGCGCGATTGTCGCAGTCGTGGCTGCGGTCCTCGTCGTATTCGTACTGGGCTATCTGACTGAAGTCGGACTTGTCAGACCGCTCCGCGACCGTGAGGAGTTCGGGATCCCGTCGATGGTGGTCACGCTCGGACTCGCGTTCTTGCTCGAGAACGGCTTCATCGTCTGGATCGGCTCACAGCGTGAGTCGTTCCCGCAGTTTACCGACGTGGTCTGGAACGTCGGCGGAATCGTTCTGAGCGCACAGCGAGTGTTTATTTTCGGTGTCTCACTCGTTGCCTTGGGGATCCTTTTTTACGTCATTTCCAGAACCAAGCTTGGGCTCGCTATCCGTGCGGTTTCCCAGGACAATGACACTGCCTTGCTGATGGGCGTTCGTCCGAACCGGATCTATGCGATGACCTTTGGGATCAGTGCTGCGCTCGCGGGGCTTGCTGGCGTTCTATTGGCCCCGATTTTCGCCGTCTATCCCTCGGTCGGATGGTACCCGTTCCTCCTGTCGTTCGTCGTCGTGATGGTCGGCGGGCTCGGGAGCGTTCGAGGCACGCTGCTGTCGGCGATTGGGCTCGCGATTGTACGGAGTATCAGTATGATTTGGGTCTCCAGCGAGATGGCGATGGTCATCCTCTTCGGAATCATGATAATCGTACTCGTCGTTTATCCGGACGGAATCGGGGGGTACCTCGAATGACTGTACTCGACACGCTCCAGAACGGGATCAACCGGACGACCGGTCGTCTGAAACAGGACGTCCGTTCACGGAACGGTGTGATCTTCATGATCGCGGGCGTGCTAGCGCTGCTGGCACCGGTACTCGTCGGAGGCTACACGCTCGACCTGGTGATGCAGTTGATCATCCTCGTTCTCGTGGTTACGAGTTGGATCTTCATCGCTGGTTACTTCGGAATGTTCAGCTTCGCGCATGCCGCCCTCTATGGGATCGGTGCGTACGCGGCGGTCCTGTTGGCCGGTGAGGCGGGATTACACCCCCTGGTTGGGGTACTGCTTGGCGGCGTCGTCGCCGGGATACTCAGCATCCCGATCGCGCTCCCGGTGTTGCGCCTGTCAGGGGCGTATGTCGGGATGGTCACGCTGGCGTTCGCGGAGATCGTCTTCCGACTGGTGATCGTCTTCCGCGACGTCACGGGTGGCCCGACCGGCTACACTAGCTTCCCAGCGCTGTTCGGCGGGAACCGAATCGCCCTGTACTACTTCGTGTTCGTGCTGGTTGGTGCGCTCCTCCTCGTCCAGTACGGGCTGTTAGTCAACCGATTCGGCCTCGTGGCGAGGGCGATTCGCGAGGCTCCCGATGCCGCACGGATGCTCGGCAACAACGTCCCGAGGTACAAGCTCGCTGGCTTCATTATCGGCTCCTCGATCGCCGGTGTCGCCGGTGGGCTACAGGCACACACCGTTCTGATCATCTCTCCACCGATGATCGAAGTCAACAGAATGATCGAGTTCATGGCGATGGGCATCATCGGAGGCTTCCGAACGATCAGCGGGGGGGTGTTCGGTGCCGTGATCGTCTTTGGGCTCTCTGAAGGGCTTCGAGACCTCGGGGAAGTTCGACTGGTCATCTGGAGTATCATGCTGATCGTCGTGACTATCTACTTCCCGAACGGGATCGCAGGAAGCTCACTCGACCCGCGCGAGCGACTCCGCGAACTGCTCGATCGAGATAACTGGAGTGGGTGGCCAATCGATTGACCACCGACTCCGATCAGGAGTGCAACCGCGGTAGTTGGTATCAAATAGGAGATAATAAAAAATTTCAGACATCATGGTAGCTCAAGACACACTCGCAGAAACGATTGAATCGAAGGAATCAGATCTCGTCGACCTACTCGGCGACCTCGTGGCCGCGAAAACGGTGACCGGTACTGAGGCGCCGGGCCAAGAGGTAATCATCGGTCGGCTCGAGAAGATGAATCTCGATCCGGACGTTTGGGAACCGTCGGCAGACGAACTCGCGGGCCACGAGGGGTACTTCGAGACCTCATCGTACGAGGCGTACGGCTACGAGGACCGACCGAACGTGGTTGCTCGGGTCGAAGGCGGGGACGGTCCGACGCTCGCGATCGGCGGCCACATCGACGTAGTCGACGTCACCGAAGACGAGTGGACCCGCGATCCGTGGGCACTGACACGCGAAGGAGACACCCTCTACGGCCGGGGGAGCGCGGACATGAAAGGGGGGCTCACAGCGTGCCTGATCGCGATGGAGGCACTCGATTCGCTTGGAATCGAGCTCGGCGGCGACCTCCTGTTTCAGTCGACGGTCGAGGAGGAAGACGGGGGCGTCGGTGGGGCGTTGTCAGTTCTCGAGCGAGGATATGTTCCCGACGCGGCGGTTATTGCCGAACCCTACGACCTCCCGAACGTCGGGGTTGCGAGCGCGGGCGTGATGTACTTCCGCGTTGAGGTCCCTGGCAAGAGCGTCCACGCGGCGTGGGGACACGAGGGAGTCAACGCAATCGGTAACGCCGCCACCGTCTACCGCGCGTTAGAGGAACTCGACGCCGAACGGAAAGCACGGATCGACTATGAGCCGGCGTATCGGGCGAATCCCGGTCTGAAAGGGAACGTCACAAATCTCAACATCGGGACGATCGAGGCTGGGGACTGGCCGTCCACGCTCCCGTCACGAGCGGTACTCACGGGGCGGATCGGCTGGCCACCTGGGGAGAGCCGTGCCGAGGTCCGGTCGCAGATCGAGGAAGCGGTCGCCGAAGCAGCCGCAAACGACGAGTGGCTCTCCGATCATCCCCCGACGGTCGAGTGGTACGGTTGGCAGGCTGAACCGCACGAGGTTAACACCGACCACGAGTTCCCGAACCTCGCAAAACGCGTCAGTGAAGACGTCACTGGCCGGTCCGGATCGTTTGTCGGCGGAAACGCCGGACTCGACGAGCGCTTCTATGAGCTCTATTACGATGTTGATGCGGTCTCCATTGGCCCAGCGGGGGCGAACCTTCACGGTGCGGACGAACACACGACGGTGCCCGCGCTGCTGGAAACTGCAACTGCTATCGCCTCGATTGCTGTCGAGTACTGTGGGGTCGAGGAGTGATGAACGCTCAGTCCCCGGTAGTACTCACTGGAAGGACAGACTGAACCGACCGCGTGAGAACATCACAACCACTGACACACTATGACAACCGATATCACCGTCTACTGGGACGACCGAATGCTCGACCACGAACCACCGAAAGGAGCCTTCAAATTCCCCGATACCCCCATCGTCGCTGTTCCCGAGGTCCACCCTGATCGCCGCGAGCGCGTCGAGAACATCCGAGCGATGTTAGACCATGCTTTCGGTGACCGTTCGGAGACGGTGTCACCGGAGTCGGCGAGTCGAGCGGCGCTCGAACGTGTTCACGACCCCGAGTATCTCGACTGGCTCATCGAGTTCTGTGCCGACGGCGGCGGTCGTATCGACGATACGACGACCGGATTGAACGAGCACACGTACGACGCCGCCCGCGTCTCGGCTGGGGCTGCAATCGCCGCTGCTGGGCACGCGCTCGACGAGGTGGGACGCAACGACGGTAGTGCGCTCCCGTACGCCCTGTGTCGGCCCAGCGGCCACCACGCCCAACCAGGGTACGCTGATGGGTTCTGTTACCTCAACAACGTTGCACTCGCTGCGGAGGCGGCGCTCGCTTCCGATGGACCGGCCGACGTCTCGGCCGACCGGGTTGCAATCGTCGACTGGGACGTCCATCATGGCAATGGGACACAGGAGGCGTTCTACGACCGCGACGATGTGCTCTTCGTGAGCGCCCACAACGACCACGGCTCCTGGCACCCCGAGTACCACTCACAAGAGGGTTCCATTGACGAGTTTGGTGAGGGGGATGGTCGGGGGTACACACTCAACGTCCCGCTTCCACCAGGCACCGGAAACCGGGGGTACGAAGCGTTCTTCGAACGGATCGTCGAACCAGCGATTGCTGGATACGACCCCGATCTCATCCTCGTCAGCGCCGGCCAAGACGCCGGACCGTCAGACATGAACGGTCGAAACATCGTGACCCGCGAGGGATTCCGAGAGATGGGCGCTCGAATTCAGCGACTCGCCAACGAGACGGCTGACGGTGCGCTGGCACTCATCCAAGAGGGTGGATACCAGCCGTCGCATCTCTCGTTCGCCACACTCGGCGTCTTCGAAGGTGTGCTCGGTCAGACGGTCGAGCTCGATGGGTACGGCACTGGCGACCCGTTCGAGTTCCTCGACGAGCCAACCGAACTGGTCGATGAATGGCTCGACGACGCCGTCGATCACCACCGTAAATCGCCCGTGTTTAACTAGCGAAGTGCTGTGGTACCACAGCATCGGAACGGCCGATGCGACGGGTATCGTAGTTTCCAAACGAGTGACCGGAGCGACGAGCCGACGGAGGACGTGCGTCGGGAGACACCGTTGTGAGCAAGCGAACGGGCGAGCGCGAGACGGATCTGATTCGAATGGCAGGCACGGACGACAGGGAGCGAACCGACAGCAGAGGGCGAGAGGTGAAGCGACCGGAGACGACGGTCGAGGTAATAAACCTCCCCAGGTTGGGGACAGGAACGGAGCCAGGAACCGGAACGAGGCCCGGCCCGACGCGCCGCTGGAGGAGCGACTGGTCCTCTTCCTCGCGGGCGACGACGAGGCCGCCAAGGAGACGGTTGCCGAACTGACCGAGCAGGTCGAGTTCGCGCCGCTCGACGTTGGGTCGCTTCGAGACGGGGCGGACATGGAACCCGATTCGCCGATATACCACGAGCCGATGGTGCTCACGGAAGCACGAGCCGAACTCAAGGCGCTTCGGACGTAGCCGACCGAGTCAGGGCGTGCGCCACAGAGAAGGTGCTTACCCTACCGGTCGTCGCTGTCGCGGACGAACGCCGACTTTCGTTCCAGCGCCCGTTCGAGGAACTCACGGGGGAGTGATTGGATATCGCCCACCTGGACGCGCCAGAGGTTGGCGTACAGCCCGTTCGCTCGGAGCAACTCGTCGTGCGTCCCGTCCTCGACGACTCGTCCGTCGTCGACCACCAGAATCCGCGCGGCGTTGCGAATCGTCGAGAGTCGGTGGGCGATGACGAACGTCGTCCGGTCGGCGGCGAACTCCCGCAGGCTGGCCTGGATGAGCGCCTCCGTCTCCGTGTCGACGGCGCTCGTCGCCTCGTCGAGGATGAGAATCTCGGGGTCTTTCAGCATCGTCCGCGCGACCGAGAGTCGCTGGCGCTGGCCACCGGACAGTTTCACGCCGCGCTCGCCGACGAGCGTGTCGAACCCGTTCGGGAGGTTCCGGATGAACTCCATCGCCTGTGCGCGCTCGGCCGCCTCTTCGACTTCGGCGTCCGTGGCCTCGAACGTGCCGTAGCGGATGTTCTCTCGCACGGTCCCGTAGAAGAGGAACGGTTCCTGGCTCACGTAACCGATAGACCGTCGCAGACTCGCGAGCGTCACGTCCCGAACGTCCTGACCGTCGATGCGGACCGCCCCCTCGTCGACGTCGTACAGCCGGGGAAGCAGTTTCAAGAGCGTCGACTTCCCCGCGCCCGTGGGGCCGACCACGCCGACCGTCGTGCCACCGTCGATGTCGACATCGATGGCCGCGAGGACGGCCTCGTCGCCGTACGCGAACGTCACGTCGTCGAAGGTTACGGCCCCGTCGCTGACGGTCAGCGGCTCGGCACCCGGCCGGTCGTCGACCGCGGGCTGTCGGCCGAGCAGTTCGTCGACGCGCAGCCCGGCGGTCTTCGCCCGTTCGTAGTCGTCGACGACGTCGCCCAGTCTGATGATCGGCCAGACGAACTGCTGGGCGTAGATGACGAACGTCACGAACGCCCCGGGCGTGAGCGTCCCTTCGAGGCCGAACGGGGCCCCGCCGAGCACCCACAGTCCGCCGACGAGGAACGTGATCGCGAATCCGACACCCGAGATGACGTTCAGTCCGGGGAAGTAGGTGATCCGCACGCGAATCGCCGCCAGACTCGCCCGGAGATACTCGTCGGATGCGGCGCGGACGCGGTCGGTCTCGAACGCTTCCGCGCCCTGTGTCTTGACTACCTCGATTCCGCTGACGCTGTTCTCCAGTCGGGCGTTGAGGTCGCCGATCTCCTCGCGGACGCCGAGATACCGTGGCTCGACGATTCGGGTGAACGCGATGGTGAAAAGCGCCAAAAACGGGATGGGCAACAGCGTGATCGCCGTCAGCGTGGGGTCGAGCCCGACGAGGATGAGACCGATGCCGCCGACGGTCGCGAGGATCCAGATGGTCGCGCTCAACCCGTCTTCGAGGAACGTCTCCAGGGCGTTGACGTCGTTGTTCAGCACCGACATCAGGTCGCCCGTCCGGCGGCGGGTGAAGTACGCGAGTTCCTGACGCTGTAGCGCGTCGTAGGCGTCGACCCGGAGCGACCGCTGGACGCGCTGGGCGAAGACGCTCCAGCTCCAGTCTTCGATCCAGGAGGCGACCGCGCCGCCGCCGGTCGCGACGAGGAGGACCGCGATGGAGAAGGAGAGCTGGCCCGTGTCGCTGGCCGGTATCACATCGGCAGGGAGAAGCGGGAGCGCGTAGGGCCGTTCGGCGAGGAAGATGGCGTCGACGGCCAGCCCGATGACGAACGCGGGGACGAGCCCCAGGGCTCGCCCGACCAGCGTCGCTCCCGTTCCGAGGACGGCGTACCGGCGTCCGCCCGCCGCGTAGTCGGTGTACAGCCGCCAGACGACGTTGCCGGACCGGGATTCGCCGGCCGGCTCCCGCTCGCTCATACGTCCGCTGGGCGTGCCACGGGTATCAGCGTGTGGGGCATAATCCCGGGGGACACCGTTCACGACTGCCGTCCGATATCGAGGCGCGAGAGCATCGTCGGGGCAGTTCGGGGCTGGTGTGGGGCGTCCCCAACCGGGTGGGTCAGGTCTCCCCGACGCGAAGCGGGTTACGGTCCGTGGGAAGCCCCGATTCGTCGCTCACGCGGGTCGAAGCCGAGCGACGGGCGCGTCACCGGCGTCGACAGCGAGATACAGGTGTCCGGTGTCGGGCGCTTCCGCGACTGTCCGAATCCGCCAGCCGCGGTCGGTCAGCAGCCGCTCGGCGGGGCTCGCCTCGCGGCCATCGACAGTGAAGCGCCCGAGCGCCCGCGAGGCGAGGCCGCCGACGAACAGCTGCCCCTCCCAGGCGGGGAACGCGGTTCCCGAGCAGAACGTCATCCCGCCGGGCGGGAAGCCGCCGCTCCCGCACGGCCAGGTGTACGCCGGGGCGACGACGTCGTCGCGGTCGCTGTGGGAGACGCCGATGGGCCGTCCGCTCCCGTAAGTGCAGCCCTCGTCGGCGACGGGCCACCCGTAGTTACCCCCACGACGGAGCACGTTGAGTTCGTCGCCGTCCTGCTCGCCGTACTCGCTCTCCCAGAGCGCACCGGTCTCGGGGTGGACGGTCAGCCCCTGCGGGTTTCGGTGGCCGTAGCTGTAGATGGCGTCCCGCGCCGCCGAATCGTCGACGAACGGGTTGTCATCGGGAATCGAACCGTCGGCCTCGAATCGAAGAACGGAGCCGTGTTCTGTCGTCAGGTCCTGTGCGGTGTGGTCGGGGCCGAAGTCCTTGAACTGGCGGTCGCCGACCGTCACGTACAGTCGCTCGTCGGCGTCGAACGCCATCCGCGATCCGTAGTGGCCGGCCGACTCGACGAACGGCTCCGCGGCGTGGAGGAGTTCGAACCCGCGGAGACGGGCGTTTTCGGCGTCCAAGCGCCCGCGACCGACGTGTGTCGTGGAGGCTCCGTCCGACCGGGCGGCGGAGTAGGTCAGGTACACCCAGGGCTCGTCGGGGTACCGGGGGTGCAGTGTCACGTCGAGCATCCCGCCCTGCCCGCGCGCGAACACCTCGGGCGTCCCCGAAACCACCTCGACAGCACCCGAGTCGCGGTCGACGAGAGCCAGCCGTCCAGCCCGCTCGGTGACCAAGAGTCTGGTGTCGTCGGGGAGGAATGCAAGCGCCCAGGGGTGTTCGAACCCGGAAGCGACCGTCTCGACCGCGTACGACGAGGCGTCGGTCGCTCCGGTGGGGGGTGCGTCAGTCCCTGTGACCGAGTCCGTCGTCGGTTCAGTAGTGGTCTGGGTTCGGTCCGCGGTGGGGGTCCCCATACAGCCGGTGGCGGCACCGCTGGCCGCCAGGCCGACCAACGAGAGGTACTGTCGGCGGTTCATCTCGGTAGCCGGGTCTCGGGGTCGGACGGATATCAACTGCGTGGCGCGGAGGACGACCGACGAGGCGGGCGACGGTCAGTCGTGCGGGAGGGTCGCGACGAAATCGACGAACGTCGTGCCGTCACGGAGCGGGGGGACCGTGGCCGAACAGCATCGGGTCGGGGTCGGCGGCGATTCCCGTCGTCGGAGAACGACCCCCAGACTCACGGCTGGAGCGGACGAAGAACGTTCATGAGAGTTCGCAGCGTCCTCGTCAGCCTTCTCGCCGGCGTCGTCGTCTTCATCCTCGGAACCGTCCTCGTGACCGAGGCACTCGGGCCGTACGTCTGGCCGTCGCTCATGGTCGGTCTTGTCGCCGGGGCAGTCGTGGGGGCGCTCGCAGCGGCGCTCGTCTGGCATCGCGGACGAGACGGAACGGCGCGGAGCGGCGAAGCGAACGGCTGAGCGGCGGCCCGTCGTGGGGAGAGCGGTGGCGGACGAGTCCGCCGACCGACTCGTTTCGAGAGACGGGGTCGGAGTTGAGACGCCGTCTTCGAGTGGTCTAATTAAATAAATATACGGTACGGAGTCAAGCGTGTCAGTGCTCTCTGCGAAACGTGCCGCCAGCGCGGACAGACTCAGCGGTAGAGTACGGGTGTCGGCATAGAGAACCGGTGCCGCCGACTCGAGACGTGGTACGTCGAGGTGTAGAGGCCGTGTCTAAAAGAGAATGAAAGAAGGATGGAGCGAATTTATCGCATCAGTTCGATTTTCGAACTCCGAATCGGTACTCGCATCAAACGGGCTACGTCCCCGCTCGGGAGACCGGAGGGTTCCGTCCACCAGCGACGTACGCTCCGACCGTCGACCGGCCGTCGTTTCAGATCGAACCGATAGATACGGATCGTAATTTACAATTGTAATTGTATCTAATGCGGTCGATAGCGGGCGCGGGTCGCGGGTGGACGACACGCACTCGCCTCGACTCCTCCGGGACGGTCGAACGCGGAGCGTCCTGGCTGAGGCGCCGTCACCACTGCAGCACACCGACGGACACCTTTTTACATCCGCTCGTCGACCTCTCTCGTGTTAGATGGCCACGGCAGAGCGACTGATCCGCGAGACGGGAATCGTCTCGGTTCTCCGCGGGTTCTCGGCGTCCGAAACGCGCGCCGTCACGGAGACGCTCGACAGGGCGGGCGTCCGAGCGGTCGAGGTGACCGCGAACACGCCCGAGTTCGTCCCCATCCTCGACGGTCTCTCGTCGACGTACGCCGACGCCGAACTGTCTATCGGTGCCGGGACGGTGCTGGATAGGGAGACGGCGATAGCGGCGATTCGGGCAGGAGCGGAGTTCCTCGTGACCCCGACGTTCGACGCCGGCGTCGTCGAAGCCGGGAACGCGCGCGGCGTCCCCACCGTGGTCGGTATCGCGACGCCGACGGAAGCCGCCGAGGCGTTCGAAGCGGGAGCCACGATGTGTAAGGTCTTCCCGGCGACGTCGCTCGGCCCCGAGTTCGTCTCCGCCGTCGGCGGTCCGCTCCCGCAGATACCGCTCGTCCCGACTGGTGGAGTAAACGAGGACAACGCCCGCGAGTTCTTCGAAGCCGGGGCCGTCGCGCTCGGAATCGGGAGCGGACTGACGCCGACGCAGGCAGTGGAAGCCGGCGACTTCGAGGAGATATTCGAGCGTGCGACGGCGCTTCTCGAACTCGCCGAGGAGTACACTACCACTCGGTGACGCTGCCGTCGTCGTGTCGCCAGACGGGGTTGTGCCAGTCGACCTCGCCCGCCCGCGCCTCGACGACGGATTCGTCGATATCGACGCCGAGACCGGCCCCGTCCGGAAGGTCGACGTACCCGTCCTCGTACTCGAACACCGCGGGGTCCGCGAGGTAGTCGAGTACGTCGCTCCCCTCGTTGTAGTGGATGCCGAGGCTCTGCTCTTGGATGAGCGCGTTCTGACAGACGCCGTCGACCTGCAGGCAGGAAGCCAGCGCGATGGGTCCGAGCGGGCAGTGCGGCGCGAGCGCCACGTCGTACGCCTCGGCCATGTCGGCGATCTTCTTCACCTCCGTGATACCCCCCGCGTGCGAGAGGTCCGGCTGAATCACGTCGACGACGCCCTGCTCGAAGAGGCGCTTGAACTCCCACCGCGAGAACATTCGCTCGCCGGTCGCAATCGGCGTCGAGGTGTGCGCGGCGATTTCGGTCAGGGCCTCGTCGTGTTCGGGCAGCACCGGTTCCTCGACGAACATCGGGTCGTACGGGTCGAGTTTCTCTGCGAGTCGTTTCGCCATCGACTTCGCGACCCGCCCGTGGAAGTCGACGCCGATGTCGACTTCCGGACCGACCCGCTCGCGGACCTCGCGGATGCGGTCGACGGCGTTCTGCACCGTGGCGGGGTTCTCGACGCGCCGGAACTCCGGCGTCGCGTTCATCTTCAGCGCCGAGAAGCCCTGGTCGACTTTCTCGGCCGCGGCGTCGCCGACGTCGGCCGGTCGGTCCCCGCCGACCCACTGGTAGACCCGTATCTTCTCCCGAACGGGTCCGCCGAGGAGTTCGTACACGGGCGCGTCGAACGCCTTGCCCCGCAGGTCCCACAGCGCCTGGTCGATGCCCGCGATGGCGCTCATCAGGACGGGTCCGCCGCGGTAGAAGCCGCCGCGATACATCGCCTGCCAGTGGTCCGAGACGGGGTGGGGGTCCTCGCCGAGGAGGTACGTCTCCATGAGTTCCTCGACCGCCCCGCGAACCGTGTGCGCGCGGCCCTCGACGACCGGTTCGCCCCAGCCGACGCGCCCGTCGCTCGTCTCGACGCGGAGGAACAGCCACCGCGGCGGCACCTCGTACAGTTCGTAGTCGGTGATGCGTGGCACGGTGGTTACTCCCGGGCGGTGCTGTTCGTGTCGAACAGCGGTCGTTCAGTTCGCATATCTCGGTCGCCCTGTTCGCACAGCCGTGGTTTGTACGTTTCCCCCACAACGCCGAGCGCAGGGTGACCGCAAGCCAGACCGGTCACGCCCGACCGGAGTCGGTGAGGAGGAAGACGTCGGTGTCCCGGACGCCGATCAGACGATGCGGTGGCTCGGTTCGGACCCGTCGACGAGGGCGGCCAGGTCCTCGGCGACGATACGCGGCCCGTTGGTCACCGCGTCGCGGGTCGATCCGGCGGTGTGCGGCGAGAGGATCACCTGGTCCATCCCGACGAGGGGGTGATCGCTCCCGATGGGTTCGGTCTCGAACACGTCGAGCGCGGCACCGGCGATTTCCCCCCGCTGGAGCGCGTCGACGAGCGCGTCCTCGTCGACGAGGCCGCCGCGCGCGGAGTTGACGAGGATGGCGGACTCTCGCATCGTCGCGAACGACTCCGCGTCGAGCAGGTGGGCCGTCTCGTCGGTGAGTCGGGCGTGGAGCGTCACGGCATCAGCCCGGGAGAGCAGGTCGTCGAGGTCGGTCGGTTCGACGCCTCGTTCCTCGAACGTCTCCGGGTCCTGGTAGGGGTCGTACGCGAGGAGGTCCGCGCGGAACCCGCTGAGACGGCGAGCCACCTCCTGCCCGATGTTGCCGAAGCCGACGATGCCGACCGTCATCTCCTCGATGTCCCGCGGGAGGCGGGCGGGGTCGAACACCTGCGCCCACTCGCCGTCGTGGAGGTTCGCGTTGTGGTGGGGGATGGCTCTGACTTTCGAGAGCAGGAGGCTCACCGCGTAGTCCGAGACGGCGTTCTTGTTCCGCCCGGGGGCGTGGAGCACCGTCACTCCACGTTCCTCGGCGGTCGCGACATCGACGTTCTCCGTGCCGCCGCGGGCACAGCCGACGACCGACAGCGGCGCGGACTCGATGACCGACGCGGACACCGGAGCCTTGTGGACGATCAGGACGTCCGCACCGGTCCGTTCTAGCTCCGCTTCGATGGACGAGGTGTCGTACGAGGCGGGGCCGCGCGACTCCATCTCCATCGTCACCTCCCGAAAGCGTTCCGCGGAGAGGTCGCCCCGCCAGTCCATCCGCGCGAGTTCGACGCCGCGGTCTTCGAGGAACGCCGCGCTCTCGTGCATGTACTCGCTCGGCTGCTGGGGGTCGCCACAGAGCAACACCTTATCCACTTGCATCGGCCCCCGGTTTCTCTCCGACCCGTTTCAACTTTTCCCACACCGCGACGTGCTGGTCGACCGCCGTCTCGAACAGGTCACGAATCGTCCGGTACGACGCCGTCCGAGCCTCGTCCGGCCGGTAGCGTCGGTCGGGGTCGACGGTACGCTCGACGGCCGTCGCGTGGTCGTCGTAGAGGCCGACCGCGAGCCCGGCGCAGATGGCGACGCCCCGCGCCCCCATCTCCTCGCCCGCGGGGACGACGACGCGCTCGCCGAGCACGTCCGCGAACAGTTGGCTCCAGACGGCGCTCTTCGCGCCGCCGCCGCCGAGTCGAACGTCCGTGAGGCCGTCGTCGCCCGCCAGTTCCAAGAGGCGGTTGCTCAACGAGAGCGCGACCCCTTCGTAGATAGCCCGGAGCATCTCCGCCCGGGTGTGGTCTTCGGTGAGTCCGACGAAGCTCCCCCGGGCGTTCGGGTGGTCGGTCGACCCGCGGAGATACGGGAGGAACACCAGCCCGTTCGAACCCACGGGTACCTCGTCGACCCGTTCGTTCGCTCGCGCGTACCGGTCGACGTCGCTTTCGGCTGTCCAGTCGCCGCAGCACTCGTCGAGGAACCAGTCGGCCGCCGCCGCCGCCGAGCGCGTCCCGCGGTACCGGAGCCACCCGTCCCGGAGGAACCGCCGGGTGAGCCCGTCCGTCTCGAAACTCCGTTCGAGATCGTCGGTGAGGTAGATGCTCTGCCCCCACGTGCCGACGATGAGAGTCCCCTGCCCGGGGCGGTGCGCTCCCGCGCCGAGCGCCACCGCGCCGACGTCGTGGAGTCCCGACGCGACGGGCGTTCCGGCGTCGAGTCCGGTCCGCTCGGCCGCCGCCGGCGTCACCTCCCCGCACGCCTCCCAACTGGGCACTACCGGGGGAAGGGCGTCGACGCAGTCGTCGAGGCCCAGGAGTTCGAACACCTCAGTCGAGTACTCGTCGCGTGCGAGGTCGAAGAAGACGCTCGCCTCCGTCTCGTCGGTCGACACCTCGTCGGTGAGGCGGTACTTGAGGTAGTCCTTGCAGAAGAGGATGCGGTCGATGGCGTCGTACGCCGCGGGCTCTTCGCGCTTCAGCCACCCGAGGAGGCTCAGGGGGTCCGCGACGAACGGCTCGTAGCCGGTGATGGACTGGACGTCGGAACAGCGCCCGGCGTCGTCCCACGCGTCGACGACGTCGGCGGCACGGCTGTCGAGCGAGGTGATGCCCGGTCGGACGAGGTCACCGTCGGCGTCGAGGGCGTACAGTCCGTGACCGTGGCCGGCGACGCCCACGCCGGCGATGCGGTCAGCATCGACCTCCGGCGAACGGGTGACCTCCTCGACGACGTCGCAGGTGACGTCCCAGAACTCGTCGCCGTCGCGTTCGACGCGGTCCGGGCCGGCGTCGACGTTGGGCGACGAGCGAGCGGCGACGGCGAGTTCGCGGCCGTCGGCGTCGAAGACGGCCGCCTTGATGTTCGTCAGGCCGGCGTCGATACCGACGAGGAGAGGATGAGTCGGCTCCATCGGATTCAACGGAACTGGCTCTCCCCGGCGGAGCCGGAGAGTTCGGCGACGTCGACCATCACGTCGGCGATGCGTTCGCGGATGTCTCCGCAGACCCGGTGGGGGGTGAACGTCGCCTTGTCCGGCGACCAGTCGGTGTCGGCGAAGAACCCCTGGCGGTCGTCGTCGACACCCGCCGGGGGGACGATGGCGGACTCGTTCTCTCTGTAGAAATCGCAGGCGGTCCGGGCGAACTCGTACTGGTAGCGCGTGTTCTTGTTCAGTTTGCAGACGCCGGTGCTGAGGAGGTCACGCACCTGGTCGTCCGACAGGCCCGACGAACCGTGGACGACCAGCGGGGTGTCGAGGCCGTGGTCGGCGAGCGCGTCGCCCACCGAGCGGGCGATGTCCGGCCGGAGTTCGAGGTCACGGCCCTTCGAGACGCCGTGTTCGGTCCCGATGGAGACGGCGAGGAGGTCACAGCCCGTGCGGTCGACGAACTCGACGGCCTCTTCGGGGTCTGTGTAGTACGCCTCCGTCGTCTCGACGCCGCCCTCCATCCCTTTTATCATGCCCAGTTCGGCCTCGACGAGCATGTCGGCGTCGTGGGCGTCGACCAGTTCGACCGCCCGACGCGTCCGCTCGACGTTCTCCTCGAACGGTTCGTGCGAGGCGTCGACCATAATCGAGGAGGGAATCCCGGACTCGACACAGGCGCCGAGGAACTCTCGGTCCTCGGCGGGGACGTGGTCGACGTTCAGGAAGACGCCCACGTCGGCCGCCTCGCCGAGTTTCCGGGCGGTCAGTCCGAGAATCTCCAGTCCGACTCGTGGGTCACCCCGCCCGGCGAACGCCGCCGAGTCCCGCTTCACCTGGAGCACGAGGTCCGACCGGGCCCGCTCGGCCCCCTCGACCAGCCCCGTCATGATGTTCGTCTCCGTGACGTTGCTGGCGACGAAACCGTACCCCTGTTCTCGCGCGCGGGCGTACGCAGTCGACAGCTCTGAACCGCTCGCGTATGGCATCGTCTCTCTGTCCCCCGTCACACCGAAATACGTGTCGAAACCGATCATCTCACGAACGTGACCGCTCGCGCGACTCCCTTCCGGTTCGGGGGCGGTTCGACGAGAAGCGACGGAGAAAAGCGCCTCGTACCGTTATCAGACCTCGACGACGCCGTTTTCGAGCGACCCGACCTCGTCGAGTTCGATGTGGACTTCGTCGCCGGCTTCGAGCGTGAACTCCTCGCCGGGGACGAGCGCGGTGCCGGTCAGGAGGACCGAAAGCTCCGGAACCGCGTTGTGTCGCGTCAGATACGAGGTGAGTTCGTCGACGGTTTTCACCATTTCGGCGGTGTTCGTCGACTCGTCGTAGAGGACGTCGCCGTCGCGCGTGATTTGCATCGACAGTTCGAGCGCGTGTGGGTCGCCGACGGTCTCGGGGGAGGCGACGCAGGGACCGAGCGCACAGCAGCGGTCGTACACCTTCGCCTGCGGGAGGTACAGCGGGTTCTTCCCCTCGATTGAGCGACTGCTGACGTCGTTACCGATGGTGTAGCCGACGGGGTCCCCGCGGTAGAGGACGACGCCGAGTTCCGGTTCGGGCACGTCCCACTCCGAGTCGCCCCGGACGCCGACGGCTTCGCCGGGACCGACCGTTCGGGAAGGGGTTGCTTTGAAGAATATCTCCGGCCGTTCGCCCTCGTACACGTCGAGGTAGACGTCGGGCATCCCGCTCTCGGCCTCCCGCGCCTGCTCGCTGATCTCGTAGGTGACGCCGGCGGCCCACACCTCGTCCGGGGTGACCGGCAACGCCACTCGTCCTTCGAACGTTTCGGGCGAGAGACGGTCGGCGTCGGCGAGCAGTCCCGACGCGACGTCGTCGACGCCCCGGTCGGTGATGTGGGCCGTCCGGGCGAGGTCGGTGAACGTCCGGACGCTCTCGTTCGCGCTGGAGAGGTCGTACACGTCGTCCCCGTCGCGCGCGACGAGCGAGGAGGCCGAGCGCTCCGTTCCCGAGAGCAGGTAGTATCGCATAGTGTGGCGTCCCTTTCGAACACTCGTATATAATGGTTGGCACGGGTGCTGCGCTCGGGGTCCCGTGGCGAGCGACGCAGTCGTCGGTCCGTCCGGGGGCTCAGTCGACGGTCCGGACCCCGTGTTCGAGCGTCGGAATCCCCTCGATGTCGACGGCGACGTGGTCCCCGTCCGAGAGCGGGCCGACCCCCTCTGGGGTTCCGGTCAGGATGACGTCGCCCGGTTCGAGCGTCATGTACGTCGTGATCTCCTCGATCAGTTCGGGGACGCTGAAGATGAAGTCGGCCCGCGAGGAGTCCTGTTTCACCTCGCCGTTGACGCGGAGGCTGATCCGTGCGTCGTCCGGGACTTCGTCGGGCGTGGAGACGACGGGACCGAGCGGCGCGCTGTTGTCGAACGCCTTCCCGCGGATCCAGTTCTGTTCGACCTCCTGGTCGTCGCGGTTCGAGACGTCGTTGACGCAGGTGAAGCCCGAGACGACGTCCATGGCGTGGTCCCGAGAGACGTTCCGACACTGGTCCCCGACGACGACGCCCAGTTCGGCCTCGTAGTCGACCCGTTCTTTGCCCGCCGGAAGCGTCACCGTACTGCCCGGCGCGGCGACGGCGTTCGGTCCCTTCAGGAACAGGAGGGGTCGGTCGGGAATCTCCATCCCCGACTCCTCGGCGTGTTTCTCGTAGTTCAGTCCGACACAGACGATTTTGCTCGGCTCACACGGCGCGAGGAGGTCGACGGCGTCGGCGTCGAACGTCTCGCCGCCGAACTCGACGCTGCCGTCGTTCCACTGGCCGGTCCGGACGCTGCCCGCGGGGTCACGAAAACGCGCGTGATGCATACCGCACGCATCCGACGCGACCGACAAAACGTTTCGCCTCGTGTCAACGTTCCGGGCCGAGGGCCGCCGCGAGCAAGAGAGGCTCGCGCGCAACGAAAGGTTGAATATCGGACTGATACCACGTACCACAGAACGGGTCGCCGATGGACGCAAACCAGCACACAGCGAGCGTACGAAGGGGTATTGTGAGTCGGGAACGAGTGCAGCGTCACCGGGTGGCCGGGACGCTCCTCGCCAGCGAGGCGCTCGAACCGACATCCGGCCTCCGGAGACCCCGACGATGAAAGTCGTCGTCACCGACTACGACTTCCCGGACCTGGCGCTCGAACGGGAACTGGCCGCCGAGGCGGGCGTCGAACTCGCGGCCGCGCAGGCGCGGACGCCGGCGGAAGTCGTCGAGGCGGCCGAGGGGGCCGACGCGCTCCTCGTGCAGTACGCACAGGTCGACAGGTCGGTGTTCGAGGCGCTGGACCTCACGGCGGTCGGCCGGTACGGCATCGGCGTCGACAGCGTCGACCTCGACGCGGCCACGGAGCACGGCGTCCGCGTGCTCAACGTCCCGGCGTACTGTCTCGACGAGGTGTCGACGCACGCGTTCGCGCTGCTTCTCGCCTGCGTCCGGAAGGTCGCGCGCTACGACCGTGAGATTCGCGACGGACGCTGGGACTGGACCGTCGCGAAGCCCATCCACCGCTTCGGCGGGGGGACGCTGGGCCTCGCGGGGTTCGGGAAGATACCGCGCGAACTCGGTCGACGCGCCAGCGCGTTCGACCTCGACGTGATCGCCTACGACCCCTACGTCGACGCCGACGAGATGGCCGACCACGGCGTCACGAAGGTCGACTTCGACGCGTTGCTCGACCGCTCGGACTTCGTCTCCGTCCACGTCCCACTCACGGACGAGACGCGCCACCTGTTCGACGCGCGGGCGTTCGAGCGAATGAACGACGATGCGATCATCGTGAACACCTCCCGGGGCGCGACCGTCGACGTCCGGGCGCTCCACGACGCGCTTCGAGATGAGGAACTCGCCGGGGCGGGTATCGACGTGATGCCCGAGGAACCGCCGGAGTACACCGCGCTGTTCGACCGCGACGAGGTGGTCTGTACCCCACACGTCGCGTGGTACTCCGAGGAGTCGTACGAGGAACTCCGACGGACGGTGACCCGGGACGTCCTCGGCGTCCTCCGCGGCGACGACCCCGAACACCTGGTGAACACCGCGGTCGACGGGTAGCGCACGGCGAGGGAGAGCGTCGTTCCCCGCGTGCGCCTATAATGAACAAACGTTTTGTATTATCGTTTTCAACAGTGGTGTGGCATGGCAACGAACGCGGGGAACACGATCGGGGCGCTGGGGACGTCGTTACAGATACTCGAGACGCTGAAAGAGCGGGGGGGTGCCGGGGTGACGGAGCTCTCGAACACGCTCGGCCTGCCGAAGAGCACGGTGTACAGTCACCTCCGAACGCTGCGCGAACACGAGTACGTCATCAAAGAGGGCGACCGCTACTGTCTCTCGCTTCGCTTTCTCGACTTCGGCGAGCACACGCGCGACCGGATGCGCATCTACGAGGTCGCCCGGCCCGAGGTGGACTCGCTCGCCGAGGACACGGGCGAACTGGCGAACCTCCTCGTCGAGGAGAACGGGCAGGGCGTCTATCTCTACCGCGCGAAGGGGGCACAGGCGGTGAGCCTCGACACCCACGCCGGGATGCGGGTCGGCCTCCACTGCACCTCGCTCGGGAAGGCAGTTATGGCGCACCTCCCCGCCGAGCGCGTCGACGAGATAGTCGACCGGTGGGGCCTGCCCGCCCGGACGGCCGAGACCATCACGTCCCGGGAGGAACTCGACGAGGAACTCGCGCGTATCAGAGAGCGCGGCTACGCCCACGACAACGGCGAACGGCTCTCGGGGCTCCGCTGCATCGCCGCGCCCATCACCGACGCCGACGGACACGCCATCGGGGCCATCAGCGTCGCGGGGCCGACCAGCCGAATGAAGGGCGAGCGGTTCGAGTCGGAGATTCCAGAGCGCGTGATGAGCGCCGCGAACGTCACGGAACTCAACCTCACGTACTCGTAACGACCGACTCGACTCCCAGGGAACGCCCGACCGGTCTCCCCGTTCCTGCCGTTCTTCGGCTCTCTCCGCTCCCTCGACGCGTGTGTCCTCGAGGTGCCGTTCCGCCGACTCCCAACTCCCCTCGACGAGGCCGACGAGACGGCTACATCGACGGGCCGATGCGCGTGATGGCGAACTCCGTCAGCCCGTGGGCCTCCGCTCGGGTGGGTTCGCCGTCCGCGACGTCGAGGAGCGTTTCGAGCAGGTCGTTCACCTCCGACGCCGTCGCGTCGACGTCGATGTCGTTCGGGAGCGCGGCGGCGGTCCCGGGGTCGCCGGTCACCTTGACGACGGGGACGAGCGGGTGGCCGGCGATGATGCCGTCGCCGGTGACGTGGACGACGACGTTCGCGCCGGCGGCGGCGAGCGCGGTCGTCGCCTCGGCGAATCGCGACGGGGCGTCGACGACCGCCAGCCCCTCCGCGAGCGTGCTGCGCTCGCCGTAGCACAACACCTCCGAGACGGTGCGGTCGCCCCACGCCCCGGTCGCCACCTCGAACGAGTGGTTCCGCGCGAACCGGCCGACCCGCGTCGCGCGGTCCGGGTGTCCCTCGTGTCTGTCGAGGAGGTCTTCGAGCGCCGGGCGTGCGGCGTCGGCCGTGGCGTCGCGCGCCGCCTCGGGGTGGGCGGTGAGTCGCTCACAGCCGGCGACGACGACGCGACCGCCGGCGGCGACCACGGCACGGGCCGCCTCGCTGACGAGCGGATCCGCCCGTTCGACGGTCGAGGCGTCGAGGTCGCTGGAGACGACGCCGAGCGTCACCTCGCTCAGGTCGGCGGGCGTGCGCTCAGTGCGTCGTGACGCCACGAGTTCGCGCGCCGCCTCGACGCCCGCCTCGACGCACTCGTCGGTCCCGCCGACGCCCTGTATCGACAGCTCGCGCACCGTGACGCCGAGGTCGGTGAGGGCGGTGGCGACGTCGGCGCTCTGGACCTCCTCGCAGCCGAGGCCGACGACGACCACTCCGGCGACGTTCGGGTTCTGCGCGAGCGAGAGGAACGTCCGCCGGGTCTGTTCGTTGTCCGCGCCGAGCTGTGCGCAGCCGTGGTCGTGCGGCGTCGCGACCGCACCGTCGACGCGCTCGGCGATGCGCTCGGCGACGAAGTGCGAGCAGATGACCGACGGTAAGACGAGGACGTGGTCGCGAACCCCGACGCCGCCGTCGTCCCGGGAGACGCCCTGGAAGGTGCGCCGCGTGACGGTCGGCGCGCTCACGCCGTCTCACCCCGTTTCGCGGCCCGGTCACCCCGGCCGCGCGTGCTCTCGCAGTTGTGCGTGTGGACCCACTCGCCCGTGTCGATACGCGCCGTCGCCGTGCCGATGACCTCCCCGTACTTCCGGACGGCGTCTCCCGGTTCGTGTGCCGCCAGGGCGACCTTGTGCCCGAACGGGACGTCCTCACTGAGAACGACCCGTTCGCCGTCGTAGTCGAGTTCGGTGTCGGCGGTGAGGTCGTCGACGGCCGTCCCGACGGTGTCGTCGTCGCTCATGAGCAACACCCTGTCGTCGAGGACGCGACCCTTCATGCGCTGGCCCCCTCGCGCTCGCTGAGTTCCTCCGGCTGAATCTCGTTGATAGCGAACTCCTCCAGCCGACGGCGTTCGGCCTCGGTCCGTCGGCCGTCGGCCACGTCGACGAGCGTCTCGAACACCCGCCCGCCGACGGCGTCGATGGACTCGCCGTCGAACACCGTCCCGGCGTTGACGTCCATGTTGTTCGACATCCGCGACCAGGTCTTCGGGTTCCCCGTCACCTTGATCACCGGCGCGATGGGGTTGCCGGTCGTGCTCCCGCGACCGGTGGTGAACGCGACGACCTGCGCGCCGCCGGCGACTTTGCCGACGACGCTCTCGACGTCGTACCCGGGGGTGTCCATGAGGACGAGGCCGCCGCCGACCGGCAGGTCCTCCGCGTAGTCGACGATGCCGCGGACGGGCGACGTGCCGCCCTTCGAGATGGCGCCGAGGCTCTTCTCCTCGATGGTCGTCAGTCCGCCCTCCTGGTTACCCGGCGTCGGCTGCGCGCCGCGGAGGTCGACCCCCATCAGTTCGGCCATCCCCTCCCGCGCGTCGACGCGTTCGAGGAGCCGAGCGCGCGTCTCGTCGTCGACGCAGCGCTCGGCGAGGATGTGCTCGGCGCCGATGAACTCCGGCGTCTCGCTGAAGCAGGCGGTGCCGCCGGCCTCGACGAGGCGGTCGCAGGCGGAGCCGACCGCGGGGTTCGCCGCGATGCCGCTCGTCGCGTCGCTGCCGCCGCACTCGACGCCGAAGACGAGTTCGGAGACGTCCGCCTCCTCGCGTCGGGCCCGCTCGGCCTCGTCGTTGAGCCGCGAGAGGCGGTCCGCTCCCTCCGCGAGCGCGCTCTCCGTCCCGCCGGCCTCGCGGATGCAGAGCGTCTCGGTCGGTGTCCCGCTTCCGGCGATGCGGTCCGCCAGGTCCTCGATTTCGATGTCCTCGGTCCCGAGTTCGACGAGCAGCGCCGCGCCGACGTTCGGGTTGCGGCCGATGCCGGCGAGCACGCGCTCGGTCTGTCGCTGTGCCGGCTCCGGCTGGCTCGTCCCGAGCTGGTGTGGGGTCGCGCGCGCCCACGCGCCAGCCTCGCGGGCGACCGCCGACGCCACCGCCGACGCGGCGACCGACGTCGGAATCACCGCGACGTGGTTCCGGACACCGACACGACCGTCTGATCGTCGGTATCCCCTGAACGTGTGTCCCATGCGTACACTCCACTCGTACAGATATGTTAACCTTTCCCCCCCACGCTCCGACCGGTGAATCGGAGCGTGCCCGCGACCGGTGGCACGGTCGCGTACGGTCGCCCACGACCCCGAAGAGCGCGAATCCAGCCCCCTCGATCAGACGCGCGTCGTTCCCGACACGCTCGTGCGATGTGTGCTCTGTGTGTCTCGCGTGCGTCCCGGTTCTCGCGTGCCTCGTTAGGACGACACGAGGGGTTTTTGCCACCCCTCGCCGAACCGTGTCCGCATGACTCTGACGGGACTCGTCGTTGCGGACGACCTGACCGGGGCGTCGGACACGGGCCACGAGTTCGCCGCGCGCGGCTGTCGCACGCTCGTCTCGACGGGGGGCGAACACGAGGCGGACACGGACGTCCTCGTCGTCGACACCGATTCCAGGTACGAACCGCCGGAGGTGGCAGCGACCGCCGTCCGGGACGCCATCGCCGGGGGCGAGCACGCGTTCGTCTACAAGAAGGTCGACTCGACGCTCAGGGGGAACCTCGTGAGCGAAGTCGACGCCGCGCTCGACGCGACCGGTGCGGCCCTCGCGCTGGTCGCCCCCGCGTCGCCGCGGAACGGTCGGACGACCGCCGAGGGCTACCACCTCGTCGACGGCAGGCTCGTGACGGACACCGACGCCGGTGCCGACCCGGACAAGCCGGTCGAGACGGCACACCTCCCCACGCGGTTCGCCGACTCCGCGTACCGGGTGAGTCGACTCGGCACAGAGTGCGTCGCCGCCGGGAGCGACGCCGTCGAGTCCTCGCTCACGCGAACAGCGGGAGACGAGGAGGGGCCGACGGTCGTCGTCGCGGACGCCACGCACGAGCGACACCTCGCCGCCCTCGCCGAGGGGGCGGCACGGACCGCGTGCGACGTGCTGTACGTCGGGAGCGCCGGCCTCGCGCGGTACGTCGAGACGCCCGCCCCGACCGACGGCGGACCCGAACCAGTGGACGAGCGCGACCGGAGCGTCCTCTGCGTCGTCGGGAGCACGAGTCCGACGACGCGCGAGCAACTGCGCGCACTCCCCGAGGGCGCGCTCGTCCCGCTCGACCTCGCGACGGCCGTCTCCGACCCCGACGCGGCGAGTTCGGCCGCGGCGACCGCCTGCGCCGACAGACTCGCGTCGCCGGGACTCGCGGTCCTCACCTCGGCACCGGACGCCGACGCGGCCGACCGCGCGATTCGGGCGGGGCGCGACCGCGGCCTCGACGGGGCGACGGTTCGCTCGCGGGTCGGGAGGGCGCTCGGCGGGGCCGTCGAGCGACTGTGGACCGACGATCCGCCCGAATCGCTGTTCGTCACCGGCGGGGCCGTCGCGTCGGACGTCCTCTCCCGCCTCGGCGCGACGGGCGTGGCACTCTCCGGGGAGGCCGTCGAGGAGGGTATCCCGCTGGGGCGCGTCGCCGGCGGCGTCGCCGACGGCGTCCCGGTCGTCACCAAGGCCGGCGCGTTCGGCGGCCCGGGGGCAATACGTAAGTGCGCCGTCCGTCTTGGGGGACGTGATGACCTCAGGTAAGCCGCTCGTCGCCGTCACCATGGGCGATCCGGCGGGTATCGGCGCGGAAGTGGCGGTGAAGGCGTACCGCGACGCCGTCGCGTTCGCTCGGATCGTCGTCGTCGGCGACGCCGACGTGGTTCGCCGCGCGGTCGAGACCTGCGGCGTCTCGCTCGATGTGAGGGTCGTCGCGGACGGCGACCTCGACGGGGTCGACGACGACCCGGACACGCTCGCGGTGGTCGACTGCGACAACGTCGCGGACCTCGCGTACGGCGACCTGCGCGCCGAGTACGGCGCGGCCAGCCTCGAATACGTCGAGCGGGCCATCGACCTCGCCGTCGCGGGCGACGTCGACGCCATCGCCACCGCGCCCATCAACAAGCAGGCGACGCGGCTCGCCGGGAGCGACCACGCCGGCCACACCGGCCTGCTCGCCGAGCGCACGGGGGTCGAGAACTACTCGATGATGCTCATCGAGGAGGACCTCCGCGTGACCCACGTGAGCACCCACGTCCCCCTGCGGGAGGCGTGCGACCTCGTGACGACCGACCGGGTGCTCGACACCATTTCCGTGACCGACGAGGCGCTCGTCGAACTCGGCGTCGACGAGCCCCGGATCGCCGTCGCGGGGTTGAACCCCCACGCCGGCGACGGCGGCCTGCTGGGCGAGGAGGACGACGCCGAGATCGCCCCGGCGGTCGAGCGCGCCCGCGCGGAGGGCATCGACGCGGTCGGTCCGATGTCGCCCGACACGGTGTACGGCTCCGCCGCGCGCGGCGAGTTCGACTGCGTCGTCTCCATGTACCACGACCAGGGACACATCCCGCTGAAGATGCTCGGGTTCGACGCGAGCGGGGGCGTCAGCGGCGTCAACATGACCATCGGCCTGCCCATCGTTCGAACGAGCGTCGACCACGGGACGGCGTTCGACATCGCCGGCGAGGGTGTCGCCAGCGAGACGAGCATGGTCGACGCGGTGAGAGTCGCGGCGAGCGTCGCTCGCGACCGACAGGCCGCCGCAGACGGTGTCTCGACCACCGACTGACCAAACGACTAACTGTCGGCCTGCCGAACACGACCGCCATGGGTGGACTGAACCCAGACTTCGAAGGCGAGACTGTCATCGTGACCGGCGGCGCGTCGGGCATCGGCCGGGAGGTCGCCACGCAGTTCGGCGACGCCGGCGCGACGGTGCTCGTCGCCGACATGGACGAGGAACCGAAAGACGGGGACGTCCCCACACACGAACGAATCGAGGAGGCGGGCGGCACGGCCGCGTTCGTCGACTGTGACGTGACCGACCGCGCGGAGCTGAACGCGCTCGTGGAGGCCGCTCACGAGTTCGGTGGCGTCGACGTGATGGTGAACAACGCCGGCGTGTACATCGAGGGGTCGATCCTCGAACTCGATCCCGAGGAGTTCGACCAGGTGCACGCGGTCAACGCCCGTGGCGTCTACTTCGGAACACAGGTGGCGGCGAACGACATGCTCGAACGGGACGACCCGGGCGTCGTACTCAACACTGCCTCGATCAGTTCGAACCAAGCGCAACTCGACCAGGTGCAGTACGACTCCTCGAAGGGAGCGGTACGGATGATAACCCGCGGGGCAGCGCTGGAGTTGGCCGAGCACGGCATCCGCGTCAACGCCGTCGCGCCCGGGCAGATTGCGACGGAGTTCGTCGAAGGGCTCGCCGAGCGACAGCGTCGAGCGGCCGAGAACGACGAGCACATCAAGCCCGTCCCGCTCGGACGAGCGGGCGAACCGGCGGACCTCGCGGGGGCGTATCTCTATCTCGCGAGCGACGCCGCCGGGTACGTGACCGGCGAACTCCTCCACGTCGACGGCGGGTGGCAGGTGTTCTGAGGCGCGCCCCGGCGACGACTCGCTCTCGAACCGGGTCCGTCGTCGTGTGCGGCTCGCTGAACAGCACGTTCACCGGAACGAGGAGCGGTGCGGTGTGGATCTCGGAGACGCCGAACGGTCGAACGCGACCGACACGTCGACGCGCTCGGTCGCGTGGCTGTCCGAAGACCGGCTGCTCCGACGGCGAGATCAGCCGAAGTACTGACTGAGGTAGTCGCTGGCGTTGTCCTGTGTCACCTCGAGCCCCTCGATGACGATGGTGTCCTGGACGTCCTCGCCGGCGAGGTGAGCCTTCCCGCGGTCGATTGCGGTCGTGACCATCTCCTCGGGGAGTTGGGCGATGGTGCCGTAGTACTGGTTGTCGGAGAACAGTTCCACCCACGCCTGCGTGCCGTCGATACCGGTCACGGGCACCGACATATCGGCGTTCTGGAGCGCCTGGTGGGCACCGAGCGCCATCAGGTCGTTCTGGCAGAACACGCCGTCGATCTCGTCACCGTACTGGGTGATGAAGTCCTCCATCACGCTCAGGGCGTTCTGTGTCGAGAACTCGCCGGTCTGACTCGCGAGTCGGTTCAGGCTGTCGTTTTCGCTGACGGCGTTCTGGAAGCCTTCCCCCCGTTCGTTCGTGACGCTCGCACCGGGAGTCCCCTCCAGTTGAACGACGTCGTAGGTGTCCGCGTCCGCGTTGTCCTGCATGAACGAGAGACAGAGTTCGGTCGACCGGCGGCCGAGTTGGACGTTGTCCGAGGCGACGTAGGTGACCGTCTCCCCCTGCGCGACGTTTCGGTCGATGGCGACGACCGGAATGCCCGCGTCGTTGGCCTGCTGGATGGCGTTGATGACGCCCTCCGCGGTGATCGCCGAGATCATGAGGAAGTCCACGTCGTTCGAGATGGCCGTCTCGACGTCGGAGACTTGCGCCGATTGGGAGTTCCCCGAGTCGTAGAACGAGGAATCGGACGCGATCAAACCCTCGCTCTTGGCCTGCTCGAACGCGTTCTCCATCCGCGCGAAGAACGTGAACTCGAGCGACGGTACCGAAAGGGCCACCCGAGGGGTCGAGCCGCCTCCGGACGTCTCCGTCCCATCCCCACTGGCGGTCTCCGTGCCGTCGCCGCTCTCGGTCATCGCGCCGTCACCTTCGGTCGATGTCCCGCCACCGTCTCCGCCCTCGGTCGCCGCGCCGTCGCCCTCGTCGCCCCCTCCGCCGGCACAGCCGGCGACGAGCGCTGTACCAGCGACGAGACTGCTCCGTACGAACTGTCGTCTGTGAACGTCTCGTGACATGTGATACCACGCTTTCGGGTCCCAATTAAAAGAACTGTCGGTGAGATTGGACGAGCGTCCGGTCAGTCCCGGCCGGCGACGTTCGCGAGGACGGCCAGCATCAGAACGACGCCCTGCGCGACGAGTTGTCCCGCCGGGTCGACACCGAGGAGGTTGAGCCCGTTCTGCAACACGCCGAGGATGAGGACGCCCACGAGCGTTCCGATCATGTTCCCCGACCCGCCGAACAGGTCGGCCCCGCCGAGAATGACCGCCGCGATGGGAGGCAACAGGAGCCCGGCACCCATCGTCGGAACGGCGCTCCCGAGGCGGCCGAGCGTCACCAGCCCAGCCACACCGGCGAAGACGCCCGAGATGACCAGTGTGCCGAGTCTGACCTTCGCCACGTCGATGCCCATCCGCTCCGCTGCCTGCCGGTCGCCGCCGATGGCGTACACGTACAGTCCGAACTTCGTGTACGAGAGGATCAACTGTGAGACGACGAGCAGCGAGAAGAAGACGATGACGATACTCGGGAACCCCAGAATCCGCGACCCCCGACGGCCGTCAGCGACTCCGGCAGCCCGATGATGGGGCGGTTGCCGGAGACGATGAGGCCCAAACCGTCGGCGAGGAACAGCACCGCAAGCGTCGTCATGAACGAGGGGACACCGAACCGTGCCGTCACGTAGCCCGAGGTTGCGCCGAAGAGGCCGGCGAGACTCAGTCCGAGGAGGACGGCGAGCGGGGCCGGCACCGCTGACCCCTCGAAGAGTCGCGCGCCGACCGCGAGCGTCGCGATGGTCAGCCCCGCGACCTCCATCACCTGTGCGATACTCAGGTCGATCTCGGCGCAGAGGATGGGAAACGTGACGCCGATCGCCATAATACCGATGATGGACACCTGCTGGAGGACGTTCACTTGGTTGCCGACGGTGAGGAACCGGTCGTTCGTCAGCGTGAAGGCGACGTACAGCCCGACCAGCCCGATGAGCGGTCCGTAGCGACTCAGGCTCCCGACGGAGAGTCGTGTCCGTGTCGAAGCGACGACCGAGTTCAACATGACAGCCACCTTCTACGAGCACCGGTTTATACCTTGGGGGATGCGTTCGAGTCACGTGCCAGTCGGCCTCATGGTGGCGGCGAGGACCCTCCCGTGCGAACGTTTTTCACGCCAGTTATCGACATGAGTCACATGGCGCACGCCAGTGCTCCCGACGAAGACCTCGTCGTCGAGATGGACGCGATCACCAAGACGTTCGGCGAGGTGGTCGCCCTCGAAGACGTGTCGCTCGAACTCCGCCGGAACGAGGTGCTGGCGCTGGCGGGCGACAACGGCGCTGGGAAGTCTACGCTCATCAAGTGCCTCGCCGGCGCACACGAGCCGGACGAGGGGACGATTCGCATCGACGGTGAACCGGTCACTATCGACAGTCCACGGACCGCGAAGCGACTCGGTATCGAGACGACGTTCCAGGACCTCGCCGTCGCCGGTAACCTCACCGTCACCCAGAACATCTTCCTCGGCCGTGAGACGGTGTCCGGGCCGGACACGCTCCTCGGCGTCCTCGACAAGCGCGCGATGCGAGAGCGCGCCCGCGAACTGCTGGAGGAGTTGGAGATCGGCGTCGACGTCGACGAGAAGGTGGCCAACCTCTCCGGGGGGGAACGACAACTGGTCAGTATCTCGCGAACGCTGCTCTCCGACCCCAAAATCGTCATCATGGACGAGCCGACGAGCGCGCTCTCCGTCGAAGGCGCCGAACGGGTCCTCGAACTCATCGCCCGAATGCAGCGGCAGGGTATCTCGATCATCCTCATCTCGCACAACCTCGACTACGTCCGGCGGGCCGCCGACCGCATTCAGGTGCTCCACCAGGGTCGAAGCGCGGGCGTCGTCGACGCGGAGAACGTCGAACGCGAGGATATCGTGCGACGGATGGTCAGTGGGATGCCGGACGCGGACCGGACCGAACAGCCCGCAGACGCCTGAGACGCGGTCGAACCTGCTCCGGACGGCTCTTCACACGACGTCTCCGAGCGGTCTCACCAGCGGGACGAGCACGGTCGACGCGACCCGAGTGACGAGCGAGGTGGCGACCACCCGAGCGACCTGTGAGCGGTACACCGAGGCGCTGCTAGTCGATGCGATACCGCTCTATCGCCGCCGAGTCGAGGTCGACACCGAGCCCCGGCCCGTCGGGGACGGGAACGCGCCCGTCGCCATCGGGCCTCGGTGGTGACGGCGAGAGCTCCTCGCGGAGCGGGTTGGCCGAGCGGTCGAACTCGAGCCACGGTTCGTCGGGAAGGGTGCTGACGAGGTGGAGCGTCGCCGCGAGCGCGACGGGCGTGCCCCAGGCGTGGGGGACGACCGGGACGCCGTACTCGCGGGCGAGCGCCGCCACCCGACGGGCGGCCGTGAGTCCACCGACGTTGCAGACGTCCGGTTGGGCGACGTCGAGCCCGCCGCGCTCGAACAGCCGACGAAACTCGTACGGCGCGTGACACTCGCCGCCGGCGACGCGAACGTCGAGCGCGTCACGGAGCGCAGCGTAGCCGTCGAGGTCCTCCGGCGGGACGGGCTCTTCGAACCAGGAGACGTCGAGCGGTTCGAGTTCGCGGCCGACCCGGCGGGCCGTCCCCGCGTCGTACGCGTAGTTCGCGTCGACCATGAGCGTCGTGTCGTCGCCGACCGCCTCGCGGATGCGGCGGACGAGTTCGACGTCCTCGTCGGGGCCGTACCCGAGGAGTTGTAGACCGACTTTGGCCTTGACGGCCCCGAGCGCGGCGGCGTTCTTCCGCGCTTCGGCGGCGAGTGACTCGTACTGGGTTTCGAGGGCCGCGTCGTGTCTGAAGTAGTGGCCCGTCGCGTAGGCGCGGACCGACTCCCGACGGGCCCCGCCGAGCAGACGCGACACCGGAACGTCGGCGAGTTTCCCCGCGAGGTCCCACAGCGCCAGGTCGACGCCCGAGAGCGCCGGCAGCGGGACGACCGACTGGTACGCCCGCCGCCCGAGGTCGTAGAGGTCCTCCGAGCGACGTTCGACCGGTGTGGGGTCCGTACCCACCAGTTCCGGGGCGAGCAGTCGGTCGACGGTCTCGCGCGTCCCCGCGATGGGACCCCAGCACTCGCCCCAGCCGACGGTGCCGTCGCTGGCCTCGACTCGGACGAGCAGCGCCGCCCGCGTCTCGACCCACTCCTGTGCGTAGCCGAACGGTTCGTCGAGCGGCGCTTCCAGCGGGACCGTCTCGACGCGCTCGACGGTGACGTCGGACATCGTCTCGTCACCAGGAGGTTATCTCGACGTCGCGCAGCGGGCGGTCGAGCGGAATCGAGACGCGACTCCCCGTGAAGTGCGAGAGGTAGAAGGCGACGATGATTTCGAGCGAGCGCGTCGCCTCCTCGCCGGTCGAGCGGTTCTCGGCGTCTCCCGAGAGCACGTCGACGACGTGGGCGGCCGCGTTCGGGAACGCCTCGCGGTAGTCGTCGTCCCACGTCCACGCGCCCTCGATGCCGGGGAGGTCGCTCTCGACGTGTTCGCCGTCCCGGAGCCGCCAGTACCGCCACTCGCCGTCGTCGTTGTTCATGTAGAGCTTCCCCTCGGTGCCGATGAACTGGAGGTTCATCGACGATATCTCCCGGGGGAGCGTACAGTCGACCGTGACGAACGTCCCGTCGTCCATGACGACGTGCCCGCCGCCGCCCGAGTCGTCCACCTGTGCTGCGGCGTCGAGCGAGTCGACCGCCTCGTTCTCGCCGGTGATGTACCCCGATACCTGGTCGGCCCGGGCGTCGAGGAGGTAGACGAGCGTGTCGAGGAGGTGCGTCGAGTTCCGCATGAGTTCCATCCGGAACTGCGTGCCCACCGAGCGCACCTCGCCGAGCAGGTCCTCCTCGACCAGGAGTTCCCGGAGGTGGTGGAGTTTGTCGGTGAACCGGAACGAGTGGTTCACCACCAGTTCGACCCCCGTCTCATCACAGACCGAGACCATCTCCTCGGCGTCGGCGACCGAGGAGGCGATGGGTTTCTCACACCAGATGGCGTCGGGGCTGGCCGCAGAACGCGCCGCGTCGACAGCGTGGTCGTGGTGGAGGTACGAGGGCGTACAGACGGAGACGACGTCGAGGTCCTCGGCCGCGAGCATCGCCTCGTGGCCCACGTACCGCCCCGATTCGGGGATGTCCCACGCCGTGCCGAACCGTTCGAGGCGCTCCTCGCTCACGTCGGCCACGGCGACGAGTTCGATGTCCTCGGTGGCGTCGTACCCGCCCGCGTGGCTCGCCTGAAACTTCTTCTTTCCGATCTGGTCGGTGTCGTGCATCCCGAGGATACCCATCCCCGCGATGCCGCCGGCGCCGATGATGCCTGCGCGGTACGTCATCACTCGTAGACGTGGACGCTCCCCGTCTTGTTCGCCTCGACGAAGTCCCAGTCGTAGTCGACGCCGAGTCCGGGGTCGTCGGGGACGGGGACGGTGCCGTCGTCGTCGATGGCGTCGAACATGTCCGAGTAGTCGCCCTTGTACACCGGCGGCGGCGTGTTCTGCGCGATGGGATGAACGAGCGCCATCTCGTAGTAGTTCGCGTTGCGCGTCGCCGCGATACAGTGTCGCTGGGCCGGGCCGGGCGCGTGGAACTCCACGTCGAGGCCGAACCCCTCAGCCATGTGAGCGACCTTCATCGCGCCCGTGATACCCGCGTCGTACTCGGGGTCCGCGCGGACGAAGTCGGTCGCGCCGTTGGCGACGAAGTCCGTGTGCGGCTCTAACCCCCGGACGTGCTCGGTCTGCAGCAGGGGCGTGTCGATGAGTTCCCGGAGTTTCGCGTGGCCGTGCTGGGAGACGCCGCCGTCGCGGTAGGGGTCCTCGTACCAGAAGAAGTCCTGCTCGTCGCACGCTTTCCCCACCTTCAGGGCGTCGGCGAACGTCTCCAGTTCGCACGCGGGGTCGACCATGAGGTCCATCTCGCTTCCGACGCGCTCGCCGACCGCGTGGACCGTCTCCACCTCGCGCTCGACCTGCCGCGCCTCGTCGCTTCCGCCCCACCCGTGAATCTTGAAGCCGGGGTAACCCGCGTCGCGGCACGTCTCGGCGAAGTCGGCGTACGCCTCCGGCGAGTCGAGGCCGCCCGCGTCGTCGGCGTGATACGTGGAGGCGTAGGCGGGGAGTCGGGTTCGATAGGTGCCGAGCAGTTCGTGGATGGGCGCGTCGTAGTACTTGCCCGCGAAGTCCCACAGCGCGATGTCGATGGGACCCATCCCCATCCGGTCGTACTTCCTGAGCGCCCGTTTCACCTCGCTCCAGTGTTTCTCTCGGTGCAGCGGGTTGCGCCCGACGAGGTAGTCCGCGAACGTGTTGATCTGTGCCGCTCCGGGGGAGTTCCCGCCGATGTACTCGCCGGTGACCCCCTCGTCGGTGTGTATCCGCACGGCGAACAGTTTTCGTACCGTCGTCGTCCCGGGTTCGTACGCGAGGTTGAACCCGAAGCCGTCGGTGCCGACGTCTTCGAGTTCGTACTGAAACTCGGTGCTCTCGATCCGAGTGATAGTCGGTGCCATGCGTCGACCTCAGTTGGCTCGGTAATAAATGGTGGCGATGGGGATCGGGACCGCCGACGGACCGTCGCGTCGACCGTCATCAAACCCTTGTGCGACCATATCGCACGCCTCCGCCGGAGCGACCCCCGCACGTCTTCGACCCCCGCGGTTCGCCGTAACCGCCGGTAGAAGTTACAGATATATGTCTGTAATTTTCTCGAACACCGAAGACGCGACGAACCGCTAGTCGTCGTGTCGTCCCGCGATTCCGAGTGGTTCCCCCGCCGGAACGCCGGCCGGAGATTTCGGAGAGGAGCGTTCCGAAAAATCACCGCACTCACCCGCTCTGTATCGAACACCCGGATTCGACTTCCGAGAGGTCACTCCACGGAGTGATTTTACACTCATATCGGACACCGCTCGCTCGCGGACCGGTCGTCTCGAACACACGTCTGAGACGCGTTTTCTCCGTGTATTACCGAATCAGGTCGGACGTCGAGGCCCTCGGTCTGACACACAGACATCCTCAAATTCCGTATGGACGGGTGAGAGAGCGGTCGATAACGGTGCTCCGCATCTCGTTCACCAATGTCGAACAGTGACGGTCGAACTCCGGGAGGTCGTATGCCCCGAAACGCGGTGACTGGCCGCGTGTTCGACCGTGTGTCGGTCGACGACCCACGGCCGGTTCGGCCGGAGCACGTTCGAAGAGAGCGTGAGACGTCGTCGCGGCGCTGCCACGCGCAGGGGGGTGGCGAACGGGAGCCACATAGATTTATATGACGGGCTCTACTGCGGCACACCATGACAGACGACGAGTCGCGGACGACGGATTGGCTGGCCCGCGACGAGGCGGCGCGGAGCTACGTCGTCGAGTCGACGCGGGCGGTCGAGTCGCTCGTGGCCTCGACGTACGGCCCACGTGGGTCCGACTCGGTCGTCCTGACGTTCGACGGAAAGGGGGAGCCCGAAACCGTCGTGACGAAGGACGCGGGGGAGATTCTCGACGCTATCGAACGGGGCGACGGCTTCGTCCACCCGGTCGCGGCGCTGTTCGTGGACGGCCTCGACTCGGTCCGACGCGGACTCCACGACGGGACGACGGCCGCGGCGCTTCTCGGCGCGCGACTCGTCGAGTCGGGGGTGGACCTGATCGAAGAGGGCCTCCACCCGGGGTCGATACACGTCGGCTACGCGATGGCCGCCAACCGGGCGGGGGAGGTCCTCGACGGCCTCGCCCGTCCCGTCGACCCGACGGACCGGACGCTCCTCTCGCAGGTCGCCTCGTCGACGCTGACGACCGACCTCGACGCGACCCGGCGTCACGAGTACGCCGACGCCGTCTCCGCCGCCGTCGCGGGACTCGCCGCCGAGAGCGACGGTGAGTGGTTCGACACGGACGACGTGACCGTCCGGACCACGGTCGGCGACGGCTGCGAACTGTATCGGGGGCAGGTCGTCAAGCGCCGTCCCGGCGCGCACGAGACGAGCGAGCGGAGTCGGCTCTCGTTCGACTGGTCCCCCTCCGTCGAGGGCGTCCGAACGGGCGCGACCGTCGCCGTGGTCGAGCGCGAGATCGACGTCGAGGAGACCGCGACGAGTTTCGGGAGCGACGGGTCGGGCGGCGTCACCCTCGAAACCGCCGGCGGACTGTCGGCGTACGCGAGCGCGCGAGACGCCGCGGTCGAGTCGGTCGCGGCGGGCATCGCCGACCTCGGGGTCGAGGTCCTCGTCGTCAGAGAGGAACTGGACGACTCGGTCGCGCGGGCCATCCGGGCACGGGGCGTTTCGGTCGTCGACAGGGTGCAGTACCCGAAGTCGGATATCCACCGCGTGGCGCGGGCGACGGGTGCCTCCGTCGTCGGACACGTGGCGGACCTCGACCGGTCGAAACTCGGACGGGCGGGGCAGGTGTACGAGCGCCGCGTCGGCGACGAGAAGTGGACCTACTTCGACGAGTGCGACGGCTCCGTGTTCACCCTGGTGGTCGGGACACCGACCGAACAGAGCCGACGCATCAACGCGACGCTCGTGGAGAACGCCGTCGAGACGACCGCCGTCGCGGCGCTCGACCGGCAACTCCTCCCCGGTGCCGGTGCGGCGCCGCTCGCGGTCGCACACGACCTCCGCTCGTTCGCCCGGTCGGTCGAGGGGAGAGAACAGTTGGCTATCGAGGCGTTCGCCGACGTCTGTGAGTCGCTCGCGGTCACGCTCGCGGCGAACGCCGGCTACGACCCGCTGCGCGTGCAGGCGACGCTCAGGAACGCACACGCGTCGGCAGCGTCGCCCGCCCCCATCGGGTTCGATGTCGACACCGGGAAGCCGGTGGACGCGTGGGACCACGGCGTCGTCGAGCCCCGTCGCGTGTTCTCGCAGGCGGTCGACAGCGCGGTGGCGACGGCGGAGCAACTCCTCAGTATCGACGCCGTCGTCACGCCGGGGGTCGACCTCGGACGGCTCGACCCGCAGACCGAACACGCCTGAGCCGACGGTCGAGAGGAGAGGTCAGGTTCAGACCGGCGGGCCGTCGGCGACGCCGTCGTCGTCGCTCAGATCCGACGCCGACAGCCGTGCGTCGATGCGGAGCAACTGCGTCGAGAGGTCGGTCGCGGCGTCGAGGACGGCGCGCTTCAGCCCGAGCGGGTCGACGATGGGTTCGCCGTCGAGGACGTCCCGCGTCTCGCCGCGGAGGCTGTCGACGCCGAACGCGGACCGGCCCTCGGTGTGGGCCACGCGGAGGCGGATGACGCCGGCCCAGCCGTCGAGACCGGCGCTGACCGCGAGCGCGCGGGGGAGCGCGGCGAGCGCCTCGCCGAACGCCTCGATGGCCAACTGTTCGACGCCGTCGTGCTGGGTCGCGGCGTCGCGGACAGCGCGCTCGATTGCCATCTCGACCGCGCCCCCGCCGGGGACGACGCGCTCGTCGGCGAGCGCCGCGAAGACGGCAGCGACCGCGCCCTCGACGCTCTCCTCGAACGCGGAGACCGCGCGCGGGTCGGGCGCGCGACAGACGAGCGAGTACACCGGCGAGTGGTCGGCGTCGACGTGGACGAACTCGCGGCCGGCGAGTCGCTCGACGCGCACGTCGGCCGTCCCCATCGTCTCCGGCGTGACCTCGGCGAGCGAGGGGACGACCTGGCTACCGGTACACCGGACGAGTCGGCGCATCACGTCGTCGTCGACGCGCTGAATCGCCGTGACGCCGGCCTCGGCGAGGAGGGCTTCGACGCGTTCGTTCACCCCGCCCTCGGTCGCGACGAACCGACAGCCCGCGTCGAGCGCCGACCCGAGGAGACGGCGGAACTCCTCGCGTTCGTACTCGCCGATGGCCGCCCGCTCCTCGAACGTATCCACGTCGAGCGAGCGGGTGGTCTTCCCCGACTCGGTCGCGCTCCCGAGTTTCGGGACGTCCACCGTCGACGAGAGGAGGGCGACGCCCGCGTCGGGGAGGTGGCGCGGCATCGCCTCCGAGGCGGGCGGCGTCTCGACGACGACGCCGCGGAACAGTTCCGTGTCGCCGGTGCCGCCGATGCGACCGAGGACGTGGACGCTCTCGCGGCCGCCGCCGGCCGCCGACACGTCGGCCACCGCGTTCGTCACGGCCTCGCTCACGCGCGCCCGGGTCGCCGGGTTTCGCGTCCCCGTGAGCGCGCTCTCGGCGACGGCCTCGCTGCCGACGAGCGAGAGCGGGCGGGCCTGCGCGTCGAGTTCCGCCCGGGCGACGTCGAGCGCCTCGCGGTAGCCGCGGGCGATGGCCGTCGGGTGCAGGCCCTGCGCCGCGAGGTCGTCCGCGGCGCGGAGGAGCGCCCCCGTGAGGAGGACGAGGCTCGTCGCGCCGTCCCCGTGGGTCTCGCGGAAATCCGACGCCGCCCGGCGGAGGAGCGTCGTCGCCGGGTCGTCGAGGTTCAACCGGTCCAGAAAGAGGCTGGTGGACGACGTCGTCGTCACGCGGCCACCGGGTTCGACGACGAGCTTGTTCGTCCCGAACGGGCCGAGCATCGTCCCGACGAGGTCACAGACGCGGGTGACGTCGGCGAGGAGCGCTTCCCGTGCGTCGGAGTGCATACCGGGAGTCAACCGTGGCCCGACATAAGTGTACGGCCTTCCGCGCGGCGTCGGTGGACGCCTCACGGCAGGGAGGAGCGAAACGGTTAACAGACCGCGTGTGGACTGGCTTCGCACACCATGGCTAGCGAACGAGCAGCCCGGACAGTCGTCGTCACCGGGTCGAGCCGAGGGATCGGAAAACACATCGCGACGCGGTTCGCCGAGAGCGGTGACAACGTCGTCGTCTGTTCGCGGACGATAGAGGACTGCGAACGGGTCGCCGCGGACCTCGAAGCGGAGGGACACTCGGTCCACCCGGTGGAGGTCGACGTCAGCGACAAGGAGTCGGTCGAGAACCTGGTCGACGAGACCGTCGAGGAGTTCGGGCGGCTCGACGTGTTAGTGAACAACGCGGGCATCAACATCCGCGGCCCCGCGGAGGAGATGAGCGCCGAGGACTGGCAGACGGTCCTCGACGTCAACCTGACCGGGGTCTTCTACTGCGCGCAGGCAGCGGGCAAACAGATGATAGCGCAGGGCGACGGCGGCAGCATCGTCAACATCTCCAGCATGATGGGGAGCATGGGTCAACAGGACCGGACGCCGTACAACACGACGAAGGGCGGCGTCAACAACCTCACGCGGTGTCTCGCGGTCGAGTGGGCCGAACACGACATCCACGTGAACGCGCTCGCGCCGGGGTACATCATGACCGAGATGGTCGAGCAGGCACAGGAGGACGCCGGGTTCGACCAGCAGGACGTCAGAGACCGGACGCCGCTCGACCGGTTCGGGACGGTCGAGGAGATGGCGAACTGCGTGCAGTTCCTCGCCTCGGGCGACAACTTCGTCACCGGCGAAGTGCTCACCGCGGACGGCGGCTGGACGGCGTTCGGCTGGGGCTGCAAAGACGACTGAGCACCCAGAGACGGCGCTGGAGTCGTGACGGCGGACTCGTCCCGTCGCCGGTGGACACGGATCGGCCGCCCACCGCGGGAGAGAACGTCCCGGCGGCCGAGCCGCGCGGCGGCGTGCGCTCGGAGTCGGACGACGTGACCCGATGAAGCGCCCGTTCCCGCCGCGTCGACGCTTTTTGCTAGAAAAATTTAAGTACATTGTGTATAATGAAGAACTACGATGTCACAAGGCGACACGGATAGTCAGGAGAGCGCAGAGCGATCCGACGACGTGGACGACACGACACCATCGAGACGGCACTTCATGCAGTCCGCAGCGGTCACAGCGAGCGTCGGCGCGCTCGGGGCGCTCGCGGGCTGTACGGGCGGCGACGACTCGGGCGGCGACGACTCGGGCTCCGGGTCGACCGAATCCGGCTCCGGGTCGACCGAGTCCGGTTCCGGCGATTCTGACTCCGACTCGGGGAGTTCGGACTCCGGAGGCTCCGAGAGCGTCACCATCGACTACCTGAACGCGCAGGCGGCCGAGAACTCCGGTATCAAGTCGCACTTCCAGGAGTCGATGCGGACGTTCGAGGAGAAGAACGGCAACGTGACCGTCAAGCTGCAGACGGCGTCGTACGGTGACATCCGCTCGAAGCTCGCGTCGACCGTCTCGTCGGGGAACCCGCCGACGTTCGCCGAATCCGGCGGCGGTGGACTCCAGTTCTACCTCGATGGAAAAGTGCCGGACCACGCACCGTTCATCGAGAGCACGTCGAACCTGCCGGACGACTACACGACGGCGAACATCGAGTCGGCACAGTACCGCGGCGAGTACTGGTCCGCGGGCGGGATGCGCCACACGAACAGCAACCTCGGCATCAACCCGAAGCTGTTCAGTCAGGTCGGCGTCAGCGACCCGATGGAGGAACTGTCGACGTGGAGCGGGTTCCTCGACGCCGTTCGCAAGATCGACGAGCAGACCGACGCCATCGCCTACGAGGAGACCGGCGTCCCGGGCGACCTCGAATCGTACTGGGGGTACGCCCGAACGGCGTACACCGGCGGCACCGACCCGTGGATGCGCGGCCCGGGTGGAGAGAACACCATCGTCGTGGCCAACGAGGGCCACGAGGACCGCGGCAAGACCGACGGGATGATCAAGACCTGCGTCAAGATGGCTCAGGAGTTCAGCAGTTCGGAGTCCTCCCAGCGCGGCGACGAGGAGATTCCGTCGCTCATGCTCACCGACCGGGTGGCGTCGTTCAACTACGCCGTCCCGACCGCGAGTCGCTGGACCGCCGTCAAGGAGGACGTCAACTTCGGGTGGCAGGACGGCAGCGGTGACTTCATGCTCCTGCCGCACCCGAGGGTCGACCCCGAGTTCGGGAGCAACTTCGGCATCAGCGACCTCGAAGGCGTCGAGGGCGAACACGGCGGCCACATGTGGGCGCTCGAACAGCAGCAGACCATCTTCAACGCCAGCGACGCGAAGCAGAACGCGGCGTGGGACCTCAACATGTTCCTGCTCGACGACGACGAGTTCGTGCTGCCCGCGTGGGGCGAGTACTACGAGTCGCTCCCCGGCCTGCAGACGAAGCTCCAGCCGATCCTCGACGAGTACGAGATGGCACAGAGCACCGAGCAGGCGTACGAGAACGTCAACACCTACGGCACGCAGTACGCGACGACCGGCGCGGCGTGGGACGTCAGGGACACCGACCCGATCCGGTGGACCGACATCAACGAGACCATCAGCGAGGCCATCGCCGGGCAGCACTCCGTCGAGGAGACGCCCGGCCTCATCCGCCAGCGCATCGAAGAACGGCTCGGCCGGTAAGACGAGCCGTCGCCGGTCGTTCGAGGCCGGGTGCGTTCGTCCGGTCCGCTTCACCGCTCAGCCGAAGGACCGAGAAGACGACTCTCACGGCGAGCGACGTACTACGTCCGTTCTCGGGAGGCGACTCCCAAAGCGTTTTCAATGATTACCATGAACACTCGCTTACCGTGTCACAAGAGACCGCACAACACATCAGACAGAAGTATGGTCTGGAGGAGACGACACTCGTAGACAGGGTGCGGGAGAACTGGATCGGCTACCTGTTCATCATCCCGACGTTCGTGATGTTCAGCCTCCTGTTTTACTTCCCCATCGTCAGGGGTGTGTACCTCACCTTCACCAACACGCGCCTCGGGGAAGGGGGGAGCTTCATCGGCCTCGAGAACTACGCGTGGCTCCTGACGAACGACCTGTTCCAGTTCGCGTTCGGCTGGACGCTCGTGTTCGTCTTCGGGACGACGCTCCTCCAGTTGATCATCGGCCTGTTCGCGGCGCTGCTCCTGAGCGAAATCCGAGGTAACTGGCGCGACTGGACGAGCGCCATCATCATGTCGCCGTACTTCTCCGCGCCGCTGGCGGGCGGTGTCATCTGGATGTGGTTCCTCAACAGCGACTTCGGGATGCTCCCGCTGGTCGTCTCGGACTTCCTCGGGGTCGAGGCGCCGGGCTTCCTCTCGGAGGGGCTCTGGCCGTACGTCTCGCTCATCGTCGCACAGTCGTGGCACGACTACGGTTACGCCGGCATCATCTACGCCGCCGCCATCGTGGGAATCCCCGCGAGCAGTACGAGGCGGCGGCGCTCGCCGGTGCGGGGCGACTCCGGCGGTTCCGTGACGTCACGCTCCCGCACCTCGTCACCCCCACCATCATCATCCTCGCGCTCCGGACGGCGTGGAACGTCGCGGAGTTCGCCCAGCCGTTCGAGTTGACCGGCGGCGGACCCGGGACGCGGACGATGCTGATGAGCATCCTCACCTACGAGACGGCGTACGTCAACCTGCAGTTCTCGCGGGCGTACACGCTGGGGATGGCGATGATCGTCATCTCGATGGCCGCGGCCATCTTCTACGTGACCGTGATCCAGGACGAGGAGGAGCTGTACGTCTAATGATCAACGAAACACGCCGCAGTCGGCTGCTGCTGTACGTGGGGCTCGCCGCCTTCGCTCTCTTCGCGCTGACCCCGTACTTCTGGGTGGCTCGGACGTCGGTCCTGACGAACTTCGCGGCCATCGACCCGCGACGGGGATCATTCCGGCGCTGGAGAAACTCACGCTCGACCCGTACGTGAACATCTGGGAACAGTTCGACTTCGTGACGTTCTTCCGGAACAGCGTCGTCGTCTCCATCGCGGCGACGCTCATCTCGCTTCTGTTCTCCATCCCCGGCGCGTACGCCTTCGCACGCTTGGACTTCCCGGGGCGGAAGTTCCTCTTCTACACCGCCGTCTTCACCATCATGTTCCCGTGGATCGTCATCACCATCCCGGTGTACGAGGTGTTCTTCGTCCTCGGGCTCATCAACACGCTCACGGGGATCATCGTCGCGCTGTCCATCTTCGTCCTGCCCCAGACTATCTGGCTCCTGCAGGGCTTCTTCAGACAGGGCATCCCCGAGAACATCGAGGAGGCGGCGCTCATCGACGGCCACACGGAGATCGGCGCGTTCTTACGCATCGTGCTCCCGCTGTCGGCACCCGCCGTGGGCGCGGCGGCGCTGTTCTCGTTCCTCACCGCGTGGAACAACTTCCTGTGGGTGTTCGTCCTCACGAGCGACGAGGACGTTCGGACCGCGACGGTGGCGATTCACTTCATCCTCGGGAGCGACGTCCTCCGCGAGTGGAACATCCTCATGGCCGCCGTCGTCCTCCTCGTGGCACCGCCGGTCGTCTTCTACGGCCTGTCGCAGCGCTACGTCGGCGAAGGGCTCGGAGGTGCCTGAACCTCCGACGACCACCGCTTCTGATGTGTGACACCGACCCGACGAGGAACTATTAAATATTAGAGATTCAAATGATGCGAGCGAACTACTAACATGGCACGTGTAGAATTCGATACGGTAACCAAGGTGTTCCAGGACACGTCCGGCCCAATCGTGGCCGTCGAGGAACTGTCGCTGGACATTCCCGACGGCGAGTTCGTCGTGTTCGTCGGCCCCTCCGGCTGTGGGAAGTCGACGACGCTGCGGATGCTCGCCGGGCTGGAAAGCATCACCGACGGCGAGATACGACTCGACGGGACGCCGGTGAACGACATGTCGCCGCGCGACCGCGACATCGCGATGGTGTTCCAGTCGTACGCGTTGTACCCGCACAAGACCGTGCGACAGAACATGGGGTACGGCCTGCACCTCTCGACCGACCTGCAGGACGAGGAGATAGACCGACGGGTCGTCGAAGCGGCCGAGATGATGGGCATCGAGGACCTGCTCGACAAGAAGCCGGGGAGCCTCTCGGGCGGGCAGCAACAGCGCGTCGCCACCGGCCGCGCAATCGTCCGCGAGCCCTCGGTGTTCCTCTTCGACGAGCCGCTGTCGAACCTGGACGCCCAGTTGCGAAAGCACATGCGGACGGAGCTGGCGCGCATCCACAGCGAACTCGGCATCACGACCATCTACGTGACCCACGACCAGGAGGAGGCGATGACGATGGCGGACCGCATCGTCATCCTCGACAACGGACAGCTCCAGCAGGTCGGCACGCCGAAGGACGTCTACTACCGCCCCGCGAACACGTTCGTCGCGGACTTCATCGGGTCGCCGTCGATGAACTTCTTCGACGTCGAACTCGAAGCCACCGAGAGCGGCGGCCGACTCGTCGGCACCGGCATCGACTGCGAGGTGAGCAACCGGATCGTCGAACAGGCCGAGCCGGGCGAGTACATCCTGAGCCTTCGCCCGGAGAACCTCGTCGTGGACAACGAGGCGTCGGCGTCCGAGTCGTTCGAGGCGACCGTCGACGTGGTCGAGGTCATCGGGTCGGACAACTTCCTCTACCTCGACGTGGCCGGACAGGAGTGCCGCGTGCGCACTCCCGTCGATGTCGAACCGACCGAGGGTGAGACCGTCCGGCTGACGTTCGAGGAGTCGGACATCCACCTCTTCGACCGCGACACCGAAGAGGCGGTCCTCCACGGCTACACGCGCGCCGACAGTTCACCGCGGACCATCCAGCAGGAGGCGTGACGGGAGACGGCCGCGGACACGTGCCATCTCGCTGACGGGGGCGGGGGGAACGCTTTTGCTGGCGCTCGGTGATGGACCGGTGTGACCTACGAAATCGCACTCCTTCCGGGCGACGGTATCGGTGTGGAGGTCGTCGACGCGACGCTCCCACTCCTCGAAGCGGCCGCCGACAGACACGGGTTCTCCGTCGAGACGACGAGATACGGCTGGGGGAGCGAACGCTACCTCGAAGAGGGGTCGATGATGCCCGACGACGCCATCGAGACCTTAGAGCCGTACGACGCCATCCTCCTCGGCGCGGTCGGCCACCCCGACATCCCCGACCACCTGACGCTCCGGGGGATGATGCTCCCCATCAGGAAGGCGTTCGACCAGCAGGTGTGCAAGCGGCCGTCCGTGCTGTTCGAAGGGGTCGAGAGCCCGCTCCGCGGCTACGAGGGCGGCGACATCGACTTCGTGGTCTACCGCGAGAACACCGAGGGCGAGTACGCCGACATCGGCGGCCACGAACACCGCGGCTACGGCCACGAAGTCGCCGTCCAGACCGCTATCTACACCCGCGCGGGGACCGAGGCCATCGTTCGCGCCGCGTTCGAGGAGGCCACGGAACGCGACGGCCACCTGACGAACGTCACCAAGTCGAACGCGCAGGCGTACGGGATGGTGTTCTGGGACCAGGTCGTCGAGGAGGTGGCCGAAGAGTATCCCGAGGTGGAGGTCGACCGCCTGCTGGTCGACGCCGCCTCGATGGACCTCGTGCGCCGTCCCGACGAGTTCGACGTCATCGTCGCCTCGAACCTCTTCGGCGACATCCTCACCGACATCGGCGCTATCGTCAGCGGGAGCATGGGGCTGGCCCCGTCGGCGAACATCAACGTCGAGGGACACTCGCCGTCGATGTTCGAACCCGTCCACGGGAGCGCGCCGGACATCACGGGACAGGGCGTCGCGAACCCCCTCGCGACGGTGCTCTCGGTTTCGATGCTGTACGACCACCTCGGCGAGGAGGCGGCCGCGGCCGACCTGTGGGACGCCGTCGCCGAGCAACTGGCCGACGGCGACGCGCCGCGGACGCCCGACCTCGGCGGCGAGTCGGGAACGACGGCGGTCGTCGACGACCTGCGCAGTCGGCTGTGAGCGGGTGACCGAGCGATGCGTCGCCCGCGGGACGACCCAGCGCGGTTCGCCGCGGCGCTCCGGGGGCTCTCCTCGGACGAGTTCGCCCGGTTCGTCGCCGCCCTCTGGCGGGCGCGCGGCCGGCGCGTCGACAGGGACGGGGTCGTCCTCACGGTGCGCGACGGCGTCACCACCCAGCGGTTCGTCGTAACGCACGACACGGCAGACGGGAGCGACACCACGTCGTCGCCTCCGCGGGACGCGGAAACGCGGGTCGTCACCTCGCGGCGCGTCGACGGTGAGGGTGAGGAAAGCGTCGTCGACGCCGACGAACTCCTCCGTATCGTCCGCTACGCGGTCGACCGAGAGCGCGCGTCGAGCCTCCTCGACCGTCACCTCGGAGAGGGCGCGTCGGCGTTCTGTTCGGGTCGTGAACCGGAACCCGACGGCGACGAAGCCAGCCCCCGACGGCTGCCCCTGACCGCGCTCGCCGTCCTCGGTCTCGTTCTCGCTCTCATCGGCGTCGTCGCGGGGTCCGCGCTCGCGCCGGGGGCGCTCGGGGGCGGCGCCACCTCACCCCCACTGTTCGGACCGGCGCCGACGGACGAACCGACCGCGACGGGGACGGCCACTGCGACCACGACGCCGCGACCGCCCGCAGTCGACTACGGGGCGCTCGACTGCCCGACGCCGCCGACCGACGCCCACCCGGTTCGTCTCCGGCCCGGCGTCGTCCCCGGCGCGAGTTCGAGCGGGCTGGACGGCTGGCGGGTCCTGTCGGCGACGAACGCGACGACGTTCGAGGAGCGGCGGGCGCTGGGGCTCCCCGCCGAGCCGCTGGTTCGACACACGGTGCGGTACCAGTCGCCCGACGGGGCCACGTTCGCGCTGGCGCTCGACCGGTGGGAGTCGAGGCGAGCAGCGTCGGACGTCGGCCCGGCGCTCGCGGCGGACAGCGACGCGGCCATCCGGTGGGGCGCCTACACGGCGACGGTTCGCGCGTTCGACCGGAACGGGACGCGACTCGACCCCGAAACGCAGGCTGGTCGCGTCGAACTGCTGCTGTCGTACGTCCACCGGCCGTCGGGGATCCGTCTCGGCGACCGGTGCGTGCAGTCGCTCCTCGACACGTCGCGGTAGCGGAAGGCGTTGCCGGCTGACACACCGCTTAGCCCGGAGTCGCCGTCTCCGGAGGCATGCTTCGAAAGGGAGGTACTCGACAGTGACGGACGACGGGCCGGACGTCGTCGTGCTCCGAGAAGGCGTCCACGGCGTCTCGACGACAGAGTACGCCGAGGCGCTCCGGGAGCGACTCCCGGCGGACGTGAACGTCGCGCGCGCGAGAACGGCGGACGAAGAGCGTGAACTGGTACCGTCGGCGCGGGTCGTCACCGGACACCGCATCGACGAGTCGCTCATCGCCGACGCGACACGGATGAGGGTGTTCGCCTGCGCGTCGGCGGGGTACGACCACCTGCCGCTCGGCGCCCTCGAAGACGCGGGGGTGGCGGTGACGAACGCGTCGGGCGTCCACGGGCCGAACATCGCCGAGCACGTCGTCGGCGTCGTGCTCCAGTTCGCGCGGGAGTTCCGTCGGTTCTGGCGGCAACAGGAGCGCCACGAGTGGCGGCGCGGACAGGCGACCGAACTGTACGGGAGTACGGTCACCGTCTTCGGACTCGGTGCCATCGGCCAGGCGGTCGTCGACCGACTGGAACCGTTCTCGGTCGACACCGTGGGCGTCCGGTACTCCCCGGAGAAGGGCGGACCGACCGACGAGGTGGTGGGCTTCGACGACCACCGGGGCGTCGACGACGCCCTCGCTCGGAGCGACTACGTCGTCCTCGCGTGCCCGCTGACGGAGACGACCCGAGGAATCATCGACGCGGCGGCGCTGACGACGATGGAGCCACACGCGGTGCTCGTGAACGTCGGTCGGGGGCCGCTCGTCGAGACGGACGCGCTCGTCGCCGCGCTCCAGAAGAACGCCATCGGCGGCGCGGCGCTGGACGTCACCGACCCCGAGCCGCTCCCCCCGAATCATCCGCTGTGGGACCTCGAAAACGCGTTCATCACGCCGCACGCGTCCGGGCACACCCCCCGGTACTACCAGCGCCTCGCCGACGTTCTCGCGGCGAACTGGGCGGCCGTCGACGCGGACGAACTCGACGACCTTCGAAATCGGGTCCGGTGAAACGGCCGTCGTACCCACCGAGGCGGCGTGCGGGACGGCCGCCGTGGGTGGCGGGAGCACCCGTGTAAGGTTTATGTTCTCGGACGAGCGACGGGAGGACATGACCCACGGGCCGGACGCGGTTCACGAACTCGTCGCCGAATCGGGGTGGTCGTACCCCGTCTCGGTTCGCCGGATTGAGCGTGAACACGCGCTCGCGAACATCCAACTGGACGAGAAGGGGAACTCCATCATGGTGACGGAGCTCCTGGCGACGGTCGACGCCGACCGCTTCGAGAGCCGCGAGGACCTCGAACGGAAACTCGGGCCGGCGTTCGAAGCGGAGAGCGAGCGTCGCAAGGTGGGGCTCATCGGACATCTCAAGCGGACGTTCCTCGGACGAGAGAGATGAACAAGCTCCGTACGTTCGTCCGCTGGAGCGTCGCCACGCTCGTCGTCCTCGCCGCGTGGACCGCCTTCAGATACGGCTTCGCGCCGGGTCGGCGGCGGGGTACGCCCGAGCGCTCGCGGCCGCGGTGCTCGTCCCGGCGGTGCCGTTCGTGGCGGCGCGCGGCAAGTTCTGGGTGCGGTCCCTCGCCGAACAGCGGCGCAACGGCGAGGGGCTGAGCTTCGAGCGGAAGTCGATATTCGTCTCCGACGACCCGGTCGACGACCGGACGGACGTCCTCGCGTCCGTCGAGAGCGCCATCAGCGAGTCGGACGCGTTCGACGACTGCTACCCCGACCGTTTCCGCGAGGGAGAGGGGCTCACCGTCCGCCACACGGGCTTTCACAACTCGTTCGTCCGCGTCACGACCGACGGACGGATGGTCGTGACGGGCGCGTCCGAGAAGACACACGCCCTCGCGTCGCTCGTCGAGCGCGTGGCCGCGACGGCGATGGAGCGGACGCGACGGCACCCGTTCGTCGACACCGCCCCCGTTCAGGGCGCACCCCGCGCGTTCATGGGGCTGTTTCTCGTCGTCGTGTTCCTGTTCGGGGCGGGTGGCCTCGGGGCCGCCGCGTACCCCAACGACGTGTACAGCGACCCCGAGCGCGCCGTCCTCGTCGGGTACGACACCCGCGCGGACGCGGTGCCGGGCTACACCCGGACGGACGCGACGCTCGACAAGAGCGCGTTCCTCGTCGGCGCCCTCGACGAGGAGGCCGTCGAAGTGGGGTGGGACCGAGACGACGTCGCTCGCCTCGAAACGCACACCGACCAGGCCGTCGAACTGTCCGCGACCGTCTCCGACTCGCTCGACTCGGTCCGCGAGCGCGACCTCTCGGCCGACCAGCGCGCCCGAGTCGACGCGCTGGAGGCCGACCTCCACGCCGCGGAGTGTCGGGTCGCCGCGGCGGTGACGACCCGCATCGAGAAGGACCGAGTCGAGGGGGACCCCGCACCGCTCGAACGCGACCGGGCGACGCTCCGCGAGCGCGCCGCGGCGGCGGGCGTGCCGTGCTCCTGACCGGGTCGACAGACGGCCGTCGGGAGGGGGGCCGAACGGTGAGGATTCGACAGCCGAGAGTCGACGACCGGGGCAATAGCTAAGAGCCAGTGCCGTCTCGGTGGGCGCATGAAGCCCACGGCGAGAGAGCGACGTCCGAACGCGACGGGAGCGTCGCGTTCGGCAGGCGAATCGCTCCGACGACGAGCGCGGCCGGTCGAGACACCTCTGGTACGCGCGACCGACCGCCGGTCGAGAACCCGAATCGACGAGGGAACGAGGCGGACGAGACACGGACGCGACGGCCCCCGCGCGGTCGACCGGAGTCTCCGATGAGGGACTTCTCCAACCACGCGACGAACCGGCTGCCGGAGCGCGACGTCGCCATCACCGACATCGAGACGTGCGTCGTCGAGGGGAACTTCGAGTGGAACCTCGTCCGCGTCCACACGGACGCGGGCGTGACCGGCATCGGCGAGTCGTACCGCGGGGGCGGCGTCACCGAGATTATGGAGTACATGAAGCGCTTCCTCGTCGGCGAGAACCCCCTCGACGTGGAACGGCTGTTCCGCCGGATGGTCCAGGAGACGTCCGGGCACGGCGGGACGACGGGGAAGGTGGTGACGGCCGCCTCGGGCATCGAAATCGCCCTCTGGGACGTGACGGGCAAGCTCCTCGGACTGCCGATTTACCAGCTCCTCGGCGGGAAGTACCGCGACCGGGTGCGCATCTACTGTGACTGCCACGCCGGCGACGCGTTCGCGCTCGAAGACGGCTACCCCAGCGCGCACGACGACGACACCTACGACCCGGAAGCGTACGCCGCCGAGGCCGAGCGCGTCGTCGACATGGGGTACACGGCGCTGAAGTTCGACCTCGACCAGCCGTTCGACAACAACCCGGACCCGTACAACGGGCGCGTGAGCAACGCGGCGCTGAGTCGCAAGGTCGAGGCCGTCGAGGCCGTCCGCGAGGCAATCGGCGACGACATCGACCTCGCGTTCGACTGTCACTGGGACTACTCGCTCGACAGCGCCAAACGCCTCTGTCAGAAACTCGAACCGTACGACCTGCTGTGGCTCGAAGACGTGGTGCCGCCGGAGAACGCCGCCGCCCAGCGGGAGGTGGCCCGGTCGACGTCGACGCCGCTGGCGACCGGCGAGAACCGGTTCCGCGTCCACGAGTTCAAAGACCTCCTCTACGAGTTCGGCGTCGACGTGGTGACGCCGGACCCCACGACGTGCGGCGGCCTCGCCGAGTCGAAGGCCATCGCGAACCGCGCGGAGGAGAACTACATCACGTTCTCGCCGCACAACGTCTGCGGACCCATCGGGACGATGGCGTGCGTCCACCTCGGTGCCTGCGTGCCGAACTTCGACGTGCTGGAGTTCCACGCGCTCGAGGTGCCGTGGTGGGACGACCTCCACGACCGGGACGACCCGCTCATCGAGGACGGGTACATCGAGGTGCCCGAAGCGCCCGGTCTCGGCATCGGGCTGGACGAAGCGGTCGCCGCCGAGCACCTGTTCGACCGGGGGTCGATGTTCGCATGACCGGCCGATTCAAACGCGCCGTCGAGGCGGACGACCCGCTCGTGGGGACGTGGAACGTCGTTCCCTCCCCCGAACTCGCGGAGCTATCGGCGAGCGCCGACCCCGACTTTCTAGTGCTCGACGCCGAGCACTCGTCGATGTCCTACGAGACGATGGAGGCGATGCTCCGCGCGGTCGACGCCGCGCCCGGCGAGACGGAGTCTGTCGTCCGCGTCCCCGACGACGACCCGACGACGCTGAAGCGGACGCTCGACCGCGACCCCGACGGCGTCTTGGTCCCGATGGTCGAGACGGCCGAGCAGGCGGCGGCCATCGTCGACGCCTCGCGCTATCCTCCCGAGGGCAGTCGCGGCCTCGGCCTCGGACGGGCGACGGGGTACGGCCGCTCGCTCGCCGACCACGTCGAGACGGTCGAGGAGACGCTCGTCAGACACGTCCAGTTGGAGTCGGAACGCGCCGTCGACAACGCCGCCGACATCGCCGCCGTCGACGGCATCGACGGCGTGTTCGTCGGGCCGGTCGACCTCTCGATGTCGATGGGGCGGTTCGGCGAGTGGGAGGACGAAGGGTTCCTCGCTGCGGTCGACCGCGCGGTCGAAGCCGCCCACGACGCGTCCGTCGCGGTCGGAACGCTCGCGACCGACGCCGACTCGCGGGCCGCACGGCTCGACTGGGGCGTCGACTACCTCGTCGCCGGCGTCGACTCGCTCTACGTGGCCGACGGCGTCACCGACGCGCTCGACGGTGCCCGAGAACGTGCCGGCGGGACGGATAGTCGGTGACGGCACCGTCGACCAGTCGCGGGCAGCGACTCGCGCTCGTCGCCGCGGCCGCCGCGAGCAAGGGAAGCCCCATGTTGATGGCCACCGCGATGGCGGTCTACATCGGCCGGGCGGGCGGGTCCCCGCTCAGTGTCGGCCTCGTCGCCACCGCCTTCTACTTCGGGTGGACCGTCTGCGCGCCCGTCTGGGGGGCGCTGGCGGACGTCACCGGGAAGCGCCGGCGGGTGTTGCTGGTCGCCGCCGGACTCGCGACGCTGGCGACGCTTCCGCTGCTCGTCGTTCGTGGGGTCGTCGAGCCGCTCGTGGTTCGAACCGTCTACTCGCTGTTCGCGGCGGCGTACCTGCCGATCCTTCTGACCATCGTCAACACGCTCGGCGGGGCGTCACAGCGCGGGCGGTCGATCGGACTGTTCAGCAGCGCCCAGGGGGCCGGTTCCACCGTCGGTCGACTGTCGGCGGGCTTCCTCCTCGGACTGCTCGTTCCGTGGAGCCTCTACCTCGTCGTGACGGCGGTCACGGCCGTCGTCTTCGTCGCGGTCCTCGCTATCGACGACCCGACGCCGACCCCCGAATCGCGGTCGGCCGCCGAAGTCGCAGGCGAGGTTCGCCGTCGGCTCTTCCCCACGCGAGCGGGTCGCGCGCACTTCCGGACGCACGGCCTCCGCTGGCTCTACGTCGCCGTGTTGTTCCGGAACCTCGCCGTCATCGGCACCGGGAGCCTGCTGCCGGTGTACTTCGTCTCGACCCTCGGCGTCACGGAGGCGACGATGGGCGCGTTGCTCGCAATCAACCCCGGCGGGCAGACGGTGTTCATGTACCTCTCGGGAGGGCTCGCCGACAGACTGGGCCGAAAACCGCTCATCAGCGCCGGAATGGCCGGCAGCGGCGCGTTCGCCGCGCTCCTCGCCGGCGCGGGCACCGTCGAGAGCCACGTCGGCCAGGTGGCGGTCGCCGTCTGCGGGATGCTCACGCTCGCGTTGGCGTTCTCGCTGCTGCGCGTCGGTGCCGTCTCGTTCATCGGCGACGTCTCGCCCGCCGAGAGAGAATCGGAACTCATCGGCTTCCGGTCGACCGCCCGCGGCCTCGGCGGCATCGTCGGACCGGTCGCGGTGGGGGGCGCCGCGAGCGTAGTCGGGTTCGAGAGCGCCTTTCTCGGCGCGAGCATCCTGGCGTTCTCTGCGGCGGCGCTCGTCGCGGTCACGCTCACCGAGAGCCTCCCTGTCGGCGCGGCGGTGATGGACGTCGACTAGGGGGTCACTCGTAGACGTGGGTGCTCCCCGTCCGGTGGTCTTCGATGTACTCCCAGTCGTAGTCGACGCCGAGTCCCGGCCCATCGGGAACGGAGACGGTGCCGTCGTCGTCGATGGAGTCCAGTTGGTCGGCGTAGTCGCCCCGATAGACCGGCGGCACCGGGTTCTTCACGTCGGGGTGGAGGAGCGCCATCTCGTAGTAGTTCGTGTTCCGGGTGGCGGCCATGAGGTGTCGCTGGGCCGGGCCGGGCGCGTGGTACTCGACGTCGAGGCCGAACCCCTCAGCCACATGAGCGATTTTCATCGCACCCGTGATGCCCGCGTCGTACTCGGGGTCCGCGCGGACGAAGTCGGTCGCGCCGTTGGCGACGAAGTCCGTGTGCGGCTCTAACCCTCGGACGTGCTCGGTCAGGAGCAGGGGCGTGTCCAGGCGCTCGCGGAGTTTCGCGTGGCCGTGCTGGGAGATGCCGCCGTCGCGGTAGGGGTCCTCGTACCAGAAGAACTCCTGCTCGTCGCAGGCCTTCCCGACTTTCAGCGCCTCGGCGAACGTCTCGTACTGACACGCGGGGTCGAGCATGAGGTCCATCTCGTCGCCAACGCGTTCGCCCACGGCGTGAACCGTCTCGACCGCACGGTCGACGTCGCCCCACGCCTCCTGCTCCCAGACGTGGAGTTTGAACGCCGGGTAGCCCCGGTCGAGGCAGTCCTCGGCGAAGTCGGCGAACGCCTCCGGCGAGTCGAGGCCGCCGTTCATGTCGCCGTCGTACGAGGAGGCGTAGGCGGGGAGTCGGGTTCGATAGGTGCCGAGCAGTTCGTGGATGGGCGCGTCGTAGTACTTGCCCGCGAAGTCCCACAGCGCGATGTCGATGGGACCCATCCCCATCCGGTCGTACTTGCGGAGCGCGCGTTTTACCTCGCTCCAGATGCGCTCGCGGTCGAGGGGGTTGCGGCCGACGAGGAACCGACCGAACAGGTTGATCTGGGCGGCCGCCGGGGAGTTCCCGCCGACGTACTCGCCGGTGACGCCCACGTCGGTGTGGATTTTGATGCCGAACAGTTTCCGGTGGAGCGTCTCGCCGGGATCGTAGACGAGGCTGAACGAGTTGGGGCTCGTCCCCGCGTCCTCGACCGGGAACGCGAACTCTGTCGACTCGATCTTCGTGATGGTCGGTGACACACCGCGGGCTTCACGACGTCGTCGTATAGCTATTGCTGTCGTCCAGCGCGGTTCGAGGGCTACTGGTCGCCGAGGCCGAGCGTCTCCATCGTCTCCTGTTCGCGCTGGACGAACGCCGACTGGCGGTACGTCTCGAACAGTTCGTCGAGGTGCGGCGTCCCCTCGCGCTGTTCGGCCCGCCACTCCTCGGCGAACGCGCCGGACTGGATGGCGTCGAGTCGGTCGCGCATGTACGCGACCATCGGTTCGGGGTCGAACGACTCCAGCCCCTTCAACTGGCCGTACTGACTCGTCCGCGAGTGCAACAGGAGCTGTTCGATCATCCCCTTCGTCGCCGCCTGCTCGAAGATGTACGCCATCTCCCGCGAGAGGTACGACTCCAGGAGGGCGACCTCCGGCGGCACGCCCGCCTCGACCTCGACGCGGTACTTCGCCATGATGGCGTGGGCGAAGAGCGGGAACAGCGCCTGCTCGCTCATCAGATCGGTCGTCGTCTCGACCTCGAACGTCGACTCGACGACTCCCGAGCGCGTCGCGCCGATGCCCTTCGCCAGGCCGAGACCGACCTCGTGGGCCTCGCCGGTCGCGTCCTGGTGGACGGCGAACAGCGCGGGCGCGCCGCGGCCCTGGGTGTAGAGGTCGCGCACCATCGTCCCGATCATGCGCGGGGCGAGCAGGACGACGTCCACGTCGTCCGCGGGTTCGATGTAGCCGTAGGTGACGTTGAAGCCGGAGGCGAAGTTCACGAGGTCGCCCGGGGAGAGGTTCGGTTCGATGGCCTCCTCGTACACCGCCGGGGCGACCTCGTCGGGGATGAGTAAGAAGACGACGTCGGCCCTGGAGACCGCGCCCGCGATGTCGAACGCCTCGAAGCCGTCCTCGCGCGCTTGCTGACGCGAGTCGTCGGCGCGATTCCCGACGACGACGTCCGAGACGCCCGAGTCTCTGAGGTTCAGTGCCTGTGCGCGGCCCTGGTTGCCGTAGCCGACGACGGCGATTGTCCGGTCGCTCAGCACGGAGAGGTCCGCGTCCGCGTCGTGGTAGACGGTCGTCTCTGTCTCCGACATACTGCGTGACTCACGCGAGGGGGAGTTAGCTCTTCGGCTGGGGGAAGAACGGGGCGCGAATCGAGGCCAGGGCACGCGGGAGGTGAACGCTCGACAAGGTTTATACGTCTCTGTAGTGACCTGCGACCCGATGACGATACTGGCAGCAGTCGACGGCGACGACGAACCGGACCGCGTCGTCACCGTCGGTCAGGACCTCGCGGAGGCGTACGACGACGAACTCGTGGTGGTTCACGTCCTCGAACAGGACGAGTTCGAAAAACGCGGCGAAGTCCAGCGCGACGAACCGTACACCGTCGAGGACGGACAGCGCGACGCCGAGTCGACGGCGCGAACGGTGGTCAAAGCGTCGACCGACCGACCGGGACGGGTTACGACGCGCGGACTCGTCGGGAACGTGGTCGAGGAACTCCAGGGAGAGGTCTCGCGGTCGGACGCTTCGTACCTCGTCATCGGCGGGCGGAAGCGAACGCCCGTCGGGAAGGCGCTGTTCGGGAGCGTCACCCAGTCCATCCTCCTCGAAGCGGACGTCCCGGTCGTCGCGGTGATGGACGAGTAGCGGGTCTCGTCACCTCAGTCGGACAGCGTCTGACTCGGTGCCACCTATCGTCAGCGACTACGCTCGTCGTCGGTCGCGTAGGGGTCGGGTGGGAGGTCGCCGTCGACGAGTTCGAACGGGCGGCGTTCGAGGACGCGCACGTCGTCGCGGTCGGCCAGTTCCTCGACGACCGGGGCGGAGGCGACGAACCGACCGAGGTCGAGCGTGTTCGGCACGCGGACGAACCGGAGGGCCGCCGGGTCGCGCACGCCCGTCGTCGACGTCGCCACCCGGAGGGCCACGTCGTCGCGTTCGGCGATGAGCGGGATGCGCGCCCGGGAGACCTCCCCGCTCGTGATGACGTTCACGTACGTCTCGGTGAGGTCGAGGTCGGCGACGAGGTCCGCGTGGACGAAGTCCGCGAGGCCGATGCCGATGCCGTTGCCGTGTGAGGCCTCGGTGACGCCGCGGACGTAGATGCGCGTGTACGACGGCTCCTCGGGTTCGGGCTGGTTGTGGTAGCACACCCGGCCGACGACGTTGGTGTCCATCCCCGTGCCGGAAATCTCCTTGCCGATTTCGTCGATGACCAGGAGGTCGAGGTTCGAGGTCGGGAGCATCGGCAGGAGTTCCTTCGAGCGAGCCAGGAGGTCGGGTTCGCGGTCGAGTATCTCGTCGACCGGGACGCCCTCGACGTGTGCCGCCCGGTCGTCGGCGTTCTCGACGATGGCGACACCACCGACCACAGGTGTCTCCTCGAACAGCGCGGCGGCGCGCTCGGGAATCACCTCGTCCAGCCCCTCGACGAGGCCGACGTTGTGTGTGATCTCCGCGCCGCGCTGCTTCCCGAGACCGATGACGGCCATCTTCGCGAGACCGCTCTCGTAGCGGCCGCGGAAGTCGGTGTGGGCCTTCACCCGGTTGAGGAGGAGGACGGCGTCGGCCGCGAGCGCGTCGCTGGCGGCGAATATCGGTCGCCCCTCGCTGTCGTCGGCGACGCGCTCGACCGCCATCGACGACCGGACCTCACAGCCCATGGTCTCCTCGGTGACGCCGAGCGCGGCGAGCGCCTCGCGCTGGCCCTCCGCCGTCGCTCCGCCGTGGCTGCCCATCGCCGGGAAGACGAACGGCTCCAGCCCCCGCGCGTCGAGGTACTCGACGGTCGTGCGGAGGACCGTCGGCATGTCGTGGATGCCGCGACTCCCCGCCGTGAGGCCGACCGTTGCGCCCTCGGAAAGCGCGGCGAGGGCCGGAATCTCGTCCAGCGCCGTCCGCGTCGCCGCGGCCACGTCGTCCACCTGGGGGTGGTCCCGGACGTGTTCGAGGAGCGCGACGTCCGGCAGGTCTGCGGGCGTTGCGTCGGACAGGGCCGCGAGTCGGTCGGCGTCCGGTAACTCGAGCATCGTGGATAGTGGGAGTCCGACACGAGACGTTATCAGTGTGTGGGGCGCGGCAGGAGACAGAGCGCGACGCGCGAACCGTCACCGACGGCGCGGGAGGTGCGGAGACGCGACGACGCTACGCGTCCCTGACCCGCTCGAACGCCCGCGCGACCCGGAGGAGCGCGCGGTCCTCACACCGACCGGCGACGAACTGGACGCCGACCGGGAGGCCGTCCCCCCCGTCGGGGACCGTCACCGCCGGGACGCCCGCGAGGTCCGCCGGTCTCGTGTTGTACGCGAGCGGGACGTCCAGCCCCTCGCTCTCGCCGTAGCTGTGGGGCTTCTGGGCCCCGAGTTCGGGGGCGACGACGGGCATCGTCGGCGCGACGAGGGCGTCGTGTCCGTCGAGCGCCGCCTCGAACTCCGCGAGGAGCGTCGCGCAGACGTTCCGCGCGCGGGTGTAGTGCCGACCGCCGTACCGGTCGAGGAGAACCGCACCGACCAGCGCCCGTTCGCGGACGACGTCGCCGAAGCCGACGCCGGCAGTCGACTGCTGGGCGGCGGTCGCGTCGAGGCGCGCGAGGTCGTAGGGGCCGGGGCGGTCCAGCGGGAGCGAGCGACGGCGCAGCGCGGCGGCGAACTCGACGTTGGTGATGGCGTTCCAGACGTAGACGGCGTCGGCGACGGTCGGGAGCGAGACGGCTTCGACCGTCGCGCCGGCGGCTTCGAGCGACGACACCGCCGCTTCGAACCGCTCGCGGACCGCGTCGGAGACGTGATCAGCGAGCAGTTCGTCGGGGACGCCGAACGAGAGGTCGCCGGGTGATGGGGCGGACGAGAGCGCCTCGGCACACGCGCCGACGCCCGTCCGGTCGGCGATGGCGGAGGCGGGGTCGCGCGGGTCGTAGCCCCCGACGACGTCGAGGCCGAGCGCGGCGGTTTCGACGTCACGCGCGAGCGTGCCGACGTGGTCGAGCGACGGCGCGAGGTCGACGAAGCCGTCGCGGGGGACGGTTCCCCAGGTCGGCTTGACGCCGACGACGCCGCAGAACGACGCGGGGATGCGGACCGACCCGCCGGTGTCACTCCCGAGGGCGAGGTCCGCGGACCCCTCGGCGACGGCCGCGGCGCTCCCGCTGGACGACCCGCCCGCGACCCGGTCGGCGTCGGCGGGGTTCGTCACCGGGCCGAACCCGCTCGTCTCGCTCGTCGGCCCGTAGGCGAGTTCGTCCATGTTGGTCTTCCCGACGAGTCGAGCGCCCGCGTCGAGCAAGCGGTCGACCACGACGGCGTTCCGCCGGGGGATCACTCCCTCGAAGACGCGCGACCCGCACGTCATCGGGACGCCCGCGACGGCGAGGTTGTCCTTCACCGCCACGTCCAGTCCGGCGAGCGGGCCGTCGGCCCCGTCGAGAACGAACCGCGTGACGTAGGCGTTGTGCGGGTCGTCCCCCTCCCCGGGGTGGGTGACGTCGCGAACCGTGACGTCCCGGGCGGCGTCCGGCGACGCCAGTTCGTCGAGCGCGGCGTACCCATCGAGTTCGGCGTTCACGCTGTCGGTGAACCGCTCGGCCTCGGCGTCCGTGAGGTCGAACCCGAGCGACTCGCCCGCTTCGGCGACCCGGTCGGGTGAGACCGGCGGGAGCGACGGGGTCACCAGCGACCCCTCTGTCGTGACGGCGGACGGTAGGTCGTACAGGACATACCACTCACACACCACGAGGGGGACATAACCGTTCGGGTGGTCCCCGGACGAGAGAGTGCGGAGCGTGGTCGTCCGGGGACGAAGGTGAACGCACGCACACGAGGCTGAAGTCGGCAACCCCGGTGTCCTCCCGAGGAACTTTGCCGTCGCCTCTCGTGAGTCGCGTGTGAACATCACAGCTGTCAAGCCGTTCGTCGTCGACGCCGACTGGCGGAACTGGTTCTTCGTCAAGGTGGAGACGGACGAGGGGATACACGGCATCGGCGAGGCGCTGAGCGGGGAGGGGTTGACCGCCGCGCTCGAAGCGACGACGGAGGCGCACAAGCACTACGTCATCGGGGAGGACCCGCTCAACCGAAAGGCCATCTCGCGCAAACTCAGGCGCTACCCGTTCGCGTGGCGCGGCGGGAAGCTCATCAACGCCGTCGCGGCCGCCATCGACATCGCGCTGTGGGACATCGCCGGGAAGTACTACGACGAACCCGTGTGAAAGCTCCTCGGCGGGAAGGTCCACGACGAGATACCGGTGTACGCGAACGGGTGGCACATCGGCGAGCGGACGCCGGAGAACTACGCGCACCACGCGAAGAAGGCCGTCGAGGAGCAGGGGTATCCGGCGCTCAAGTGTGATCCGTTCGCTCACTACGAGTACTCGCTGACGGACGACCAGATACAGGAGGTCGCGGACCTCCTCGAAGCGGTCCGCGACGCCGTCGGCTGGGACGTCGGCATCGGCCTCGACTGCCACGGGCGGTTCACCCGACGCGGGGCCATCGAGGTGGCGAACGCCCTGGAGGAGTACGACATCATGTTCCTCGAAGAGCCGGTCGAACTGGAGGACAGAGAGGTGATGGCGGACGTGACCCAGCACGTGAACGTGCCCGTCGCCACGGGCGAGCGCATCTACAACAACGAGACGACCGAAGAGATCGTCCGGAAGCAGGCCTGTGACATCATCCAGCCCGACGTGACGAACTACGGGAGCCTCCAGGACATCCAGCACGCCGCGGCCATCGCGAAGTCACGCTACATGACCATCGCGCCGCACAACCCGAACGCGGGCGTGAGCACCGCCGCCTCGTTACACCTCTGTGCGGGGTTCGAGAACCTCGAAATCCTCGAACACATGAGCCGGGACGTCCCGTGGGGCGACGAGGTCATCCAGCACGAGTTCGAGGTCGAAGACGGGGCGATAGCCGTCCCGGACGAACCCGGTCTCGGCGTCACCTTCGACGAGGACGCCGCGCGCGCTCACCCCGGCGAACCGAAGGACAGCCACAGTCTGTTCGACGCGGACGGCGCGCTGAAGCGGCCGTGAGTGACGACGGAACCACACGCCGACGGGCGTGAGCGGAGATCATGACGGGACGGGGACACACCTTGACACCGACCCGTCGCTCGTCGACTGAACCGCCGGTGCTCATGCTGCCCTTCGAACCGCTCGACGTCATCGAGCGACGGCGCCCGAGGGTGGATGAACGACCGAGGGGGGCGTCTCACTCGACGGGAGTCGGAGAACTTCGCCGTCCCCGCGTGACCGCACGCTCCGGAAACGACCGACGAACTACATCGATAGAAATAGTTGAATTCACTGGAGCACGTCTGCTCGGGGCGTTCAGTAGTAAGGATAACCGACGTGAGCGGAATCAGTGAGAACCCCGATGCCATTCTCTTTAGTTCACGATTATTTCGAGGGTAGCCTAACTATAGTAGTATTTTTGAATATCTAGAGTATTACACAACTATTAGACCTTATCTCCGGTTAATACCAAATATCGCAAATTTTGTTCTCACTCGTCGAAAGATTTAATTATCTCTGTTCTGTTGACGGGGTCGAAGACGTCGGTCGGCGCGATACGCGCATCACGACGTAGTCATTTACATCGATACTATTGTAACGGAATATATGTCGGCGGTACGACGGCTATTTATAAATGTTCGTCTCTCACGAACGCAGTAGCGACTCGAAACGAAACTTCTCGGGACGCTCGGGATACGCTCCACCTGAAACGTTCAGTGCCTTCGAACGGTTCTCGAGAGACGGACGTTTATAAGAGATGGGCGTGCCATGACGGGCGCATCCGAGGGGAATGAAGAGGAGCAGCGACGAGTTTCGTCCGAGTTTCGTGCTATCATACCACATAGTTTCGCGGTCGAAGTATAAGAACGTCCCGCATGTCCGAACGAACGAGCACCGGGAGCCGACTCGGTCACGAACGTCTATAGGGATTGCCGTTCCAGAGGAAGTATGACAGAACGCCGGGGACGGACGGAGGGAACGCAGGTGCTACAGACGACGGCCGCCTCGCTCCAGCTCGTCGACGAGATTCTCGAACTCGGGGGGGCAAGCCTGTCCCAGTTGGTCGAGGCGACGGGGCTGGCCAAGAGCACCGTCCACAGCCACCTCCGCACGCTCTCGGAGTACGGGTACGTCGTCAACGAGGACAACCGGTACCACCTCGGGGCGAAGTTCTGCCACCTCGGCGATTACGTTCGGACGGGCAAGGAGTACCACCGAATCGCCGAGGAGGTCATCGCGGGACTCGCCGAGGAGTCGACGATGGAGGTCGACTTCGCCGTCGAGGAACACGGCCGCGTCGTCTCCCTGTACGGGAACCTCGACTTCTCGAACATCCCGCGGTTTCTCATCGACGGCAGCCCGTTCCACGTCCACACGACCGCCTCCGGGAAGGCCATCGTCGCCCAGTACGACGAGGAACGCGTCCGCGCCATCATCGACCGGTGGGGGCTCCCGGCGGCGACGGAGCGGTCGATCACTACCGAGGAGGAACTGTTCGAGGAACTGGCACGGGTACGCGAGCGGGGCTACGCCGAGAACCGTGGCGAGGCCATCGAGGGGTTCTGGGCGATAGGGAAGGCGGTGATGTCGCCGCGGGGGGAAGTGTACGGCTCGCTGAACCTCAGCGGACCGGAGTACCTCGTCGACGACGAGGTCCGAGCGACGCAGGCCGACCTCCTCTCGCGGGCCGTCGAGACGTTCGAGCGCGAGGTCGAACAGCTGTATCGACCGGCGTCGGACGCGACCGAAGAGTGAGTACGGAATCTGTGTACGCTCTCCATGGAAAACGTGGACAAATTTTTTATGGATGTTTTTCGTGGTTCGAACCATGGTCGCGAGTCCACCGATCGACGAGTTACACTACGACGACGCACCGGACGTGGACGCGGTCCCCGGGCCGAACTCGCGCGAACTGCTGGAGCGACAGCGCGAGATAGATTCGAGCGCAGTCGCCTACCCCGAGGACGTTCCAGTCGCCTTCGAGGAGGGCAAGGGCGCGACGGTCCGCGACGCGGACGGCAACACGTTCATCGACATGTTCGCGGGTATCGGCGTGTTGAACGTCGGCCACGCGAACCCCTACGTGATGGAGGCGGTCCACGAACAGGCGGACAAACTCGTCCACACCGTGGACTTCCCCACCGAGGCACGGCTCGAACTCATCGAGAAACTCGACGAAATCGCCCCGCCCGGACTTCGCGGCCAGAACCGCGTCGTCTTCGGCGGTCCCACGGGGAGCGACGCGGTCGAGGCGGCCATCAAACTCGCGAAGTACAACACCGGCGGCGACGGCCTCATCGCGTTCCGCGGCGCGTACCACGGCGCGACGAGCGGCGCGATGAGCCTCACCGGCAACAAGAAGTTCAAGGGCGAGTACACCCCGCTGCTGTCGGACGTCGTCCACGCCAAGTACCCGACGCCTGCGACCGACTCGAACGGGGACGCGGCGGCGCTGTGTCCGCGCGACGGGGGCGCATGCTGTGAGTCGTTCTCGTGTGCGCGGGCGCTTCGAGAAGTGAAAGAGATACTCGAAGACCCCTACGGCGGCCTCGCCAACCCGGCGGGCATCTTCGTCGAACCCATCCAGGGCGAGGGCGGCGTCATCGTCCCGCCGGAGGGCTTCCTGACGGGTCTCCGCGAACTCGCCGACGCCAACGACATCCCGCTCATCTTCGACGAGATTCAGAGCGGCTTCGGTCGCTCGGGACAGTGGTGGGCCTCCGAGTGGTACGACGTCACGCCGGACATCATGACGACGGCCAAGGCGCTCGGCGGTGTCGGCTTCCCGCTCTCGGCGACGATCTACCACGAGGACCTCGACACGTGGGGGTCGGGCGACCACGCCGGCACCTACCGGGGCCACGTCGTCGCGATGCGCGCCGGTTCCCGCGCCATCGAGTACATCCAGGAACACGACCTGCTCGCACACGCCCGCGACCTCGGCGAGTACATCCGCGGACGCCTCTCACAGGTCGCCGCGGACAACCCCCGCATCCTCGACGTGCGCGGGAAGGGGCTGTTCGTCGGCTGCGAGTTCGTCGACAGCGACGGCAACCCGGACGGCGACGCCGCCGACGCGCTTCAGGACTACTGCTTCGAGCACGGCGTCCTCGTCTGGAAGGCGGGGCGGCACGGCAACGTCCTCCGGTTACTCCCCCCGCTCGTCCTCACGGAGGACCTCGCCGAGACGGCGATGGACGTCGTCGTCGAGGGCATCGAGACCGTGACGGCGGAGGCACAGCACGCCTGAACGGGGGAGCGAGATGTCCACAGACCCAGTCGTCACGGACGACGCACCGCGGAACGACAACCCTTACTCGCAGGGGGTGCGCGCCGGCGACACGCTGTACGTCTCCGGCTACGGCCCGGTCGACCCCGAAACCGGCGAGGAGGTGACGGGAGCCATCGAGGAACAGACCGAACGGGTCCTCGACAACGTCGCCGCCGTCGTCAGGGCGGCGGGCGGCGACGGCCTCGACGACATGGTGAAGGTGACCGTCTACCTCACCGACCTCGACGACTACGACCGGGTGAACGAAGCCTACGGCGCCCGGTTCGGCGACGACCCGCCGGCGAGAGTCTGCGTCGAGGTGTCGCGCCTTCCAGGAGAGGTCCGCGTCGAGATGGACGCCGTCGCGTATCTGGGTTGAGTCGGGCGATCAGTCGTTCAGTTCTTCGACCCGGCGCTCGCGGCGCTCGGCCGCGGCGTCGACCCGTTCGAGGAACGCCGTCATCTGTGCTTTCATCTCCGAGCGGACGGCCGTCGCGTCGAAGTCGTCCGACTCGCCGAGCAGGCGGACGAACGCGCGGAGTTCCTCGTCGGTGAGGTCGTCGAACGCACCCGAGTCGAGTTTGTCGACGACGGCGTCGACGTCGATTCGGCCCACCGGGTCGACGTTGAAGTCGACCGTCACCATCCGGTACTCCGAGTCGGCCAGTTCCTGCTCCGCCCTGTTGACGCCCGTCGCGAGCATGTGTTTGAACGGGGTGTGATAGCCCATCGTCCCCAGGTGGAGAAAGGCGAGCATGTCCGTGATGCCCCGGGTGTACGCCTCGCGGTTCTCGTCGTCGGGGTTGAACACCGTCTCGCGGTCGCGCGCCTCCAGGTGTTCGAAAAGGATAGTGAAGTCGAGGATGGCGTTCCGGAGGCGGCGGCGGATGCGGTTGCGCTTCTGTTTCTTCGAGTGCTCGGTGTAGTCGGTCTTCCGGCCGAGGAGGAACTCCCGGTCGCTGGGGGTGAGGATGCCGCGGTCGCGGTCGGCCGAGAACGCGAGGTCCGTCGCTCGAGGCTCGTCCGCAGGCGTCCCGGCGTCCCCGTCCGCATCGGCGTCGGCATCGGCGTTCTTCATACACGGTTTTCGTTGACCGTCACGATTAAGCGTTACGCCGCTCGCTCGGTCGAGAGCGGGGCGTATCGAGGGTTTTCTCGCGTCTCGTGAGGAGTGAAAACTGTGTACAGCGATGGGAGGCGGCGCGACCGATGGCGTGGCGGACGTGGACGCCGGTGTCGCCAGGGAGGCGCCCGGACATACACGAAAACTGTACTCACCGGAACCGATTACCACAAGTTTTATCTACTACATTGACAATTGTCGTGACGGACGGCACCGAATACCATGGTAGCGGAGGGCAGTCTCATGCCAGTACCCAAACGCACTCGACGATACGACCGCGGAGTACAGTCTGATCACCACCGACTCGGACGCGGAGGTGGTTCGCGGTGAGCACCTCCGGCGGTGCCGTGAGCGAGTTCCTCGACGAAATCGAGCCGACCATCTTCGGGGCCGGGGCGGCCATCACGCTGCTTTTCGTCGTCGCCTTCGCGGTGAGTCCGGACGCGGCGTACAACGTCGTAGACGGGATACGCGTGTGGATCCTCGCACACTTCAACTGGTTCTTCCTCTTCGTCATGCTGGGGTTCGTACTCTTCCTCGGCTTCCTCATCTTCGGACCCTGGGGCCGACTCAGGATGGGTGACGAGGACCCCGAGTACAGCTACTTTTCGTACTTCGCGATGATGTACTCCGCCGGCCTCGCCGCCGGCATCGTCTTCTGGGGCCCAGCCGAGGCGTTGTTCCACTACTCGACGGTCCCGCCCATCTACGACGTGTCGGCGGAGTCGGCGGCGGCGATGCCAGTCGCGGTGCAGTACTCCATCTTCCACTGGAGTCTCACCCAGTGGTCGTGTTTCACCGTGATGGGCATCGGCATCGGCTACTTCGTCTACAATTACGACGCCCCGCTGCGGGTCTCGGCGGTGCTGACGCCGGTCCTCGGTGCGGACAACGTCAACGGTCCGGTCGGGAAAATCGTCGACATCCTCGCCGTGTTCGCGACGCTCGGGGGCGTTGCCACCTCGCTCGGCTTCATCGGGAGCCAGTTCATCACCGGCCTCGACTTCCAGTGGGGGGTTCAACTGGGTGACATCGGAACCATCCTCGTCATCACGGGGATGACGGTCATCTTCACCATCTCGCTGGTGCTCGGCGTCGACAAGGGTATCCGGCGGCTGTCGAACTTCAACATGGCCCTCTTCCTCCTGCTGATGGTCGCGACGCTGATCTTCGGCCCGACGGTGCGCATCCTCGAACTCGGCACGCAGGCGACCGGGAGGTTCGTCGGCGAGTTCTTCCAGACGAGCCTCTACACCGACTTCACGAACGGCGGCGACTGGGCGAACGCGTGGACCGTCTTCTACTGGCTCTGGCCGCTCGCGTGGTCGCCCTTCGCGGGGCTGTTCATCGCCCGTATCTCGCGCGGCCGGAGCGTCCGCGAGGTCGCCTTCGCCGGGATCGGCGCGACGTCGATGGCGACCATCCCCTGGTTCGCCATCGTCGGCGGATCGGCGGTCATCATGCAGCACACGGGGGCGGCGAACCTCCTCGGTCCCGTCACCGAGTACGGCGAATCCGTCTCGGGCTACGTCCTCTTCGGGGCGCTCCCGCTCGTCGGGACGGTGCTCCTCTTCGCCTTCCTGCTCCTCGTGACGACGTTCTTCGTCACGTCGGCGGACTCCTCGACGCTCGCGGTGTCGATGATGACCACCGGCGGGAAGGAGCACCCCTCCTCTATCAACCGAGTCTTCTGGGGCGTGCTGCAGGGGCTCGTCGCCTCCATCCTGATGGTCGTCGGCGGTGTGAACGCGCTCCAGTCGGCAGCCATCATCACCGGCGCGCCGTTCGCCGTCGTCTGTCTCGTCGCGATGCTCGGGCTCATCCGGACGTTCCAGAAGGAGACGGGCGGCGTCTTGCTCCAGGACCGGACGAACATCTTCGGCAAGCCGAGCAAGAGTGACGGCTCCTCCGGGCGGGTGGTCGCACAGGACGACGACTGACCGCCCGCTCGCCCCGTCGGCGTCTCCCCTCCCTCGGCTTCCTCCGACATCTTCAGGGAAATTGTACCAAGATTTAATTGACACCGGATACACCTTCTGTGTATGGACAGGGACACCGCGGAACCGAAAGCGGAGGCGCTGCCCGGTCCCAACGCGCAGCGGTGGATCGAGTTTCACGCCGAGCGTGCCGCCCCGAGCGAGTACTCCCACGACTTCGTCTGGGACATCACCGCCGAGGCGGACGGGCCGTTCGTCACCGACGTCGACGGGAACGTCCTCCTCGACTTCACGTGCCACATCGGCGCCGCGCCGCTCGGCTACGACAACGAGAAGGTGCTCTCGAAGCTCCGCGAGTTCGACCTCGTCGAGCCGCTGAAGATCGCCGGCCAGGACCTGTACTTCGGTGCGGGGCCCGACCCCGCGACGGCCGACTTCCCCAGTTCGAGCCACCTGATGAACCGCCTCGTCGACGTCTCGGACGAGTACGGGATGGACACGGTGTTCCTCTCGAACTCGGGCGCGGAGGCCGTCGAGAACGCGATGAAGATCACCCACGACCACAACCCCGCCGCACAGTACGGCGTCGCCTTCTCGGGGAGCTTCCACGGCCGCACGCTGGGAACGCTCTCGCTCACGAAGGCGAAGGACGTCTACACGCGGCACTACCCGCAGGTCGCCGGTATCGAGACCGTTCCGTTCTGTGACGACCGCGGCTGTACCCCCGACACGTGTGACTGTGGGTTCTTCGCGGGAGGGGAGTCGCGATTCCGGTCGATGCTCGCGCCCGAGGGCGGGCACATCGACCCCGGCGAGGTCGCCTTCGCCGTCCTCGAACCCATCCAGGGGGTGGGCGGCTACCGCTTCCCGAGCGAGTCGTTCATGGCCGAGGTGGGCGACGTCTGCGACACCTACGACATCCCGCTCGTCGTCGACGAGATACAGTCGGGCGTCGGGAGAACGGGGGAGATGTGGGCGTCGAACCACTACGCCATCGACCCGGACGTCATCTGCGCGGCGAAGGGACTGCGGGTCGGCGCGACGGTGTCCCGAGCGGAGATTTTCCCCAGCGAGAAGAACCGGCTCGGGTCGACGTTCGGCGGCGGCGACATCCTCGCGTCGATGTACGGGGCGTTCACCCTCGAAGCCATCGAGGAGCACGACCTGCTGGCGAACGCGACCCAACGGGGCGAAGAGGCGAAGGAACGACTCCGCGACGGCGCGCCCGACCACGTCGAGGACGTCCGCGGGAAGGGGCTCATGCTCGCCGTCGAGTTCGATTCGGCCGAGCGACGGAACGCGGTCGTGAAGGCCGCGCTCGACCGCGGCATGCTCACCCTCGGCTGTGGGAAGAAGACGATCCGCCTCCTCCCGCCGCTCGACGTGACCGAGCGGGAGATCGAGATGGGGACGGAGATATTCCGCGAGGCGATGGACGCCGTCGCCTCGACGGCGACCGCCTGATACTCCGACCGCGGACTCGGCTACTCGTCGAGGCTGTGGTCGACCACGGTAACGGGTGAGAGGTCGTCGAGCGCGCTGAGCACGCCCGTGAGGTGTTCCGCGCCGCTGCCTTCGAGGCCGATTCGAACCGGTGTTCGGTTCGGGTCGTCCGCCGCCGTCGGCCGCGCGCGTTCGAGTTCGTCGAGTTCGGCTCCCTCCGCTTCGACCGTCTCGGTCACGTCGCCGACGCTCGTCGGCCACCCGCGGAGCGCGAGGCGCGCCTCGACGTAGCGGTCGAGTTCCATCAGCCCCACCCGCGTCAGGTCGGCGTGGTCGGAGAGGTTCGTGTTGCCGCCGGAGACGACGCAGGCGACCCGCTCGCCCGCGACGTCGACGGCGCCCGAGAGGAGCGCGGCGACCGGGGCGGCACCCGCCGCCTCTGCCACCGTTTTCGCCCGCTCGGCCAACAGCGTGGACGCCACCGCGAGGTCCGTGTCTGTCACCGCCACCACGCTATCGACCCGCTCGCGTATCACGGCGAACGTCTTCTCCAAGAGGCGGGCGTCGGCGATACCCTCGGCGACGGTGTCGACCTCGTCCAGACGGTGGATGGCGTCGCGTTCGAGCGAGGGCCCGGCGTGGGCCGCCCCCTCGGGCTGGACGCCGACGACTCGTGTGTCGGGGACGTGCGCCTTCAGCGCCGTCGCGACGCCCGAGATGAGGCCGCCGCCGCCGATGGAGACGAGCACGGTGTCGGGGTCGAACTGCTCGCGGAGTTCGAGGCCGACCGTCCCCTGGCCGGCGATGACGTCCCGGTCGTCGAACGGGTGGACGAACGCTCTCTCCTCCCGGTCGCGGAGTTCGAGCGCGTGCTCGTACGCCGGTTCGTAGCTCTCGCCCTCGACGACGACCTCGGCGCCGTAGCCGCGCGTCGCCTCGATTTTCGCCGCGGGCGTCACCCTGGGCACGACGATGGTCGCGTCGATGCCCAGCAGTCGGCCGGCGAGCGCGACGCCCTGCGCGTGGTTCCCGGCGCTGGCGGCGACGACACCACGCTCGCGTTCTTCGTCCGAGAGTCGAGCCATCGCGTTGTACGCGCCGCGAATCTTGAACGACCCCGTCCGCTGGGTGTTTTCGAGTTTGAGCCCGACCGCCGCGGCGCCACAGCGCTCGGCGAGGGTGGTCGAAGTGTCGAGCGGCGTCCGGTGGACGACGCCGTCGAGGCGGTCGCGGGCGGCCTCGACGTCGGCGAGCGTGACGATGTCCGACGCGGGGGGACCTGCGCGCCGCTCACGGTTCGCCTTCCTCCACAGCCAGGATGGCGCCCGTCAGCACCTCGACGCCGATGGGGAGGCTCCGCTCGTCGACGTCGAACGTCGGGGTGTGGTGACTCGTCGGGTGGTCCGTGCCGACGACGAGGTAGGTGGCGAGGCCGCCCTCCTCCTGGACCCGTTCCATGAGGAACGTCGCGTCCTCGCTGGCCCCGAAGTCGGCCAACGAGACCACGCTGTCGACGCCGTCGGTGTCGCGGGCGACGTGTTCGACGACGGCGGCGAGTTCGGGGTCGCTGTCGGCCCGGGGGCTCTCGCTCACCACGTCCACCTCCGCCCGACAGCCGTGCATCTCCGAGGCCGTCTCGAACCGGTGGACGACTTCCGATTTGACGTACTCCATGAGCGCCGTCGTCTCGCCGCGGGCCTCCGCGACTGCGGTGACCTGCTCGGCGACGATGTTGCTCGCGGTCCCGCCTTCGACCCGGCCGACGTTCACCCGCGTCATCCCCGCTGAGTGTCGCGGGATCCCGTAGACGTTCTCGATGGCGGTGCCGAGCGCCTGGATGGCGTTGTTCCCCTCCTCGGGGGCCTTCCCGGCGTGGGCCGACGTTCCCCGGATGTCGACGTCGAGGTGACACATCGCCAACGGTCGTTCGATGCCGGCGACGACCTCTCCGGTGGGGTGGTCGAGGCCGACGTGGACCGCGAAGAGGTAGTCGAGATCGGCGGCGTAGTCGCTTTCGGCCATCGGATGCCCCCCGCCGGAAACCTCCTCCGCGGGCTGGAAGAACACGACGAGTCGACCGTCGAAGTCACTCTCCTTGATGGCTTCGAGCGTCGCGAGCCCCCACGTCATGTGGGCGTCGTGCCCGCAGGCGTGCATCGTCTCTCCGGTCTCCGAGTTGAATCCCTCCTGTGCGGGGAGGTGTTCTCGGTCCTCGGACTCCTTGATAAACAGCCCGTCGATGTCGACGCGGAGGCCGACGGCGGGACCGTCACCCCGGTCGAGGACGGCGACGACGCCGGTGTTCCCGCCGGCCATCTTGTCGAGGAGTGCGGGGTCGACGTTCCGGTCGCGGGCGCGGTCGTACCACTCCTCCAGCCGGTCGTCGGACGGGACCGCCATCCGGTCCGCGGGGTCGTACGCGTCGGGACCGACCGCGAGTTCGTCGACGCCGATCCGTTCGATCTCCTCGACGAGGCGAGCAGTCGTGTGGAACTCACACCACCCCGGCTCCGGATATCGGTGGAGTTCGCGTCTGAGTTCGGGCAGTCGCTCACGAATCGGCTCATGAATCGACTCGACCATGGCTCTCACTACCACTCTCCATCTACTTAATACCGAACGGCGGAGACGAAAAAGCATAAGCCGGCACCAACCGACCGGAAGCGTACGTGACCCGACCGTCGTCTCGGACGGGCTGTCGTGACTGTGTCCCGGTCGTCGCCGACCCTGTCGGCGACAGCCGGTACCGACTCGCGACGGGCCGTATCCGGGTTCTGACGGGCGGGGCGGAGCCACCCACCCATGAGCGAGAACACCGACCCCGACCCGGACGTCGTCGTCCTCCGCGAGGGGACCGAGGGCCTGTCGATGGAATCGTACGCCGAGACGCTGCGCGAACGCCTCCCCGACCGGCGGGTCGCGCTCGCCCGTACCCCGAAGCAGGAGCGCGAACTCGCCCCCAGAGCGCGGGTCGTCACCGGCATCACCATCGACGAGGACCTCGTCGTCGACTCGCGGATGGAGGTGTTCGCCTGCACGTTCGCCGGTATCGACCACCTCCCGAAAGAGACGCTCGAAGAGCAGAGGATCAGGGTGACGAACGCCGGCGGCATCCACGCGCCCGGCATCGCCGAACAGGCCGTCGGGAACATGCTCGTCTTCGCTCGCCGCCTCCACGAGGGGTGGCGGCGCAAGCAGCGCTCGGAGTGGCGGCACTTCCAGTCGAGGGAGTTCACCGACTCCACGGTGACCGTCGTCGGCCTCGGCTCCATCGGGGAAGCCGTCGTCCAGCGCCTGCAGGGGATGGAGGTCGACACCATCGGCGTCCGCTACACGCCCGAGAAGGGCGGCCCGACGGACGAAGTCGTCGGCTTCGACGAGGACGCGATTCACGACGCGCTCTCGCGGAGCGAGTACGTCGTCGTCGCCTGCCCGCTCAACGACCTGACGCGCGGGCTCATCGGCGAGGCGGAACTGGCGACGATGCCGCCGGAAGCCGTTCTCGTCAACACGGCGCGGGGAGGAATCGTCGACACCGACGCACTCGTGGCGGCGCTCCGCTCGAACAAGATTCGCGGGGCGGCGCTGGACGTGACCGACCCCGAGCCCCTCCCGAGCGAACATCCGCTGTGGGACCTGGAGAACTGTCTCATCACGCCTCACACGGGCGGTCACACCCCGAAACACTGGGACCGACTGGCCGACATCGTCGCGCGGAACGTCGAACGACTCGACACGGGCGAAGAGTTGGAGAACCTGGTCCTCGCACCGAGCGAGGACTGACCGGGTCCGACACGCCCTCGCGGGCGTGTTTCGGGGGGTTTCAGGCGTTTACCGTTCGGTCGCTCAGGGCCAGAGCCCGCGCGTCGACTTCGCCTCGCCGATGCGCGAGAGGGCGACGACGTAGGCGGCGTCGCGCCACGTCAGGCCGCGGGCGTCGACCTCCCGTCGGACGGCGTCCCAGGCGCCGAGCATCTCGGATTCGAGTTCCTCGTGGACGCGGTCGAGCGACCACTGCCGGCGGTTGATGTCCTGGAGCCACTCGAAGTACGAGACGGTCACCCCGCCGGCGTTCGCGAGGATGTCGGGGATGACCGGGACGTCTCGCTCTTCGAGGACGGCGTCGGCGGCGAACGTCGTCGGGCCGTTGGCTCCCTCGACGACCATGTCCGCCGAGACGTCGTGGACGTTCTCCGTCGTGACGACGTTGCCGACGGCCGCCGGGACGAGCACGTCGACGTCGAGTTCGAGCAGTTCGGCGTTCGTGAGCGTCTCCGGCGCGTCGTACCCCGAGACCATGCCGGGTCGCTCGTCGTGCGCCTCGACGTCGTTCGTGTCCAGACCGGCGGGGTCGTAGATGGCGCCGTCGACGTCGCTGACGGCCACCACCGTCGCACCCCACTCGTCGAGGAGACGCGCGGCGGGCGCGCCGACGCTCCCGAACCCCTGGACGGCGACGGTCACGTCGGAGAGGTCCCAGTCGTAGTAGTCGACGGCCTCGCGGGTGACGATGGCGACCGACCGACCGGGAGCCCCTTCGCGCCCGTGAGAGCCGCCGATGACGGGCGGTTTTCCGGTGACGACGCCGGGCGTGGTCTCGCCGGACTGCATCGAGTACGCGTCCATGAACCACGCCATCGTCTGGGCGTCGGTCCCCATGTCCGGGGCGGGGACGTCCGTCTTCGGCCCGATCACGTCGCGGATCTCCTCGGCGAACCGCCGGGTGAGTCGTTCGCGCTCCCCAGACGAGAGCGTCCGCGGGTCGACGGCGACACCGCCCTTCCCACCGCCGAACGGCAGGTCCATCACGGCGCACTTCCAGGTCATCCACATCGAGAGACCGATACACTCCTCGGCGTCGACCTCCGGGTGGTAACGCAGGCCGCCCTTGTACGGACCGCGGACGTCGTCGTGCTGGGCGCGGTAGCCCGTGAACACCTCCAGCGAGCCGTCGTCACGACGGAGCGGGACGGACACCCGGGTGAGTTTCGTCGGGTGCTTCAGCCGCTCGACGACGCCCTCGTCGACGTCGGTGTGCGTGGTCGCCCGTTCGAGTTGTCGCCGGGCGGTCGCCAGCGCGGAACTCGGTTCGTCGTCGTTCCCCTCGGCCGTGGTCGGGGAGTGCTCGACGGGGGCATGGTCAGGCAGTGAACAGCCGTCGTGGGAAGTCAGCGAGCGGTTCCGCTCCGGTGGACGTGACGCGGAACGTCTCCGAGAGTTCGACGCCGAAGTCGTCGAACCACAGCCCCGGAATCGTGTGGAACGTCATGTTCTCCTCCAACACGGTCTCGTCGCCGGGGCGGAGGCTCGCGGTGTGTTCACCCCAGTCCGGGGGGTAGCCGAGCCCCATCGAGTAGCCGATTCTATCCTCCTTCTCGACGTCGTGCTTCGCGATTTCGTCGCGCCAGGCCTTCTCGACGGCCTCGCAGGTGACGCCCGGTTCGACGGCGTCGAGGGCCGCCTCCATCCCGGCGACGACGATGTCGGCCGTCTCCTGAACCTCTTCGGGCGGGTCGCCCACGAACGTGGTCCGCGCGAGCGGGGAGTGGTAGCGGTGCCGACAGCCCGAGAGTTCGATGATGACCGGGTCGCCGTCTTCGAAGGGCCGGTCGGTCCACGTCAGGTGTGGCGTCCCGGTGTGGTCGCCCGAGGGCATCAGCGGGACGATGGCGGGGTAGTCGCCGCCGTACTCCCCCGTGCCCTCGATGAGCGCCGAGTAGATGGCCTCGGCGGCCTCGTACTCCGGGACGCCCTCGGCGATGGTGTCGAGGCCGGCCTGCATCGCGTTCTCGGAGATGCGCGCGGCCTGCCGCATGTACTCGATTTCCCGGTCGGACTTCTTCACCCGGAGCCAGTTCACGAGGAGCGTCGTGTCATCGAACGTGGCTTCGGGGAGGTTCTGTTGTAACCGAGTGTACGACTTCGCCGTGAAGTAGTACGCGTCCATCTCGAGGCCGATGCGGCCCTCGTCGAGGCCGAGGTCCTCCAGCACCTCGGCGACGAAGTCCATCGGGTGGAGGTCGTACGGCGAGTGGACGTGGTCGTCGCTGTACGGGCGGATGCTCTCTTCGGCCAGGGTCGTCGTGGCCCGCGCGCCGTTGGCGTCCATCTGACGGCCGATCCAGACCGGTTCGTCGCGGTCGGGCGTGACGACGACCCCCTGGTGGACGTAGAACGACCACCCGTCGTACCCCGTCAGGTAGTTCATGTTCGCCGGGTCGGTGACGAACACCGCGTCCAGCCCGCGCTCGCGCAACTGCTCTTTCGTCCGGGCGATACGCCGCTCGTACTCACTCCTGTCGAAGACAGCCTCGGGCATGGTAACGGCTCGCTTACCCGTTTCGTGAACCGCTGTCAAAAGTGTTGTGTGGGTGAGCACGAGTGCGGGGGGTCGGCCGGTCGGGTATCCCGGCGACGGATCGACGCCACGAATACAATTACTTCTACATCTCGATTGCGAATCGGCGGAGTGGTTCGACCGAAGAGGGACCGGGCATCGAGACGAGAGCCCAATCGGAATCCCGTCGAGAGACGGCGCCTGGACCGGAGAGACAGTGACTGAACCGGAGAGACAGTGACTGAACCGGAGAGACAGTGACTGAACCGGAGAGACAGTGACTGAACCGGAGAGACAGTGACTGAACCGGAGAATCGACGGCTCGGTCGGTAGTATGGTCGGCTGACCGGTCTAGAGACCGGACGGTGCAGACCGACGGGACGACACCGACGAAGCGGCGCCGGTCGACCGACTCGTCGGTCGTCACCGCCTTTTCGCCCGATTCGACAAAACGGGTTGGATACTCAGGGGGTTGGCTTCACGCCTCGTCGACGAGCGAGCCCATGACCTCGTCGGCCGTCGCCGGCACGTCGAAGTCGTGGAAGTTCTCGCCCTTCTCCTTCGAGAGGATGTTGAGTGCGGCCGCGGCGCCGTCGCCCGCGGAGATGACCGCCTGCCACTCTTCGACGCGGACCATCGCACCGGTGGCGTAGGCATTCTCGACGCTCGTCTCCATCGTCACGCCGACGTCGACGACGTCGTCCGTGAACGCACACCCGAGGTCCTCCGCGAGGTCACGGTTCGCGCCCGTGGCGAGGACGACGTAGTCGGCGCTGTGCTCGCCGTCGTCGGTGGTGACGGTGAAGCCACCGTCGGTCGCGTTCACGGATGTCACTTCCGCCTGGTTGCGCTCGACGCCGAAGTCGTCGACCTGGTCGCGGAGGATCGACATGTAGTTCGAGCCGTCGACGGAGCCGATGCCCGGGTAGTTGAACAGGTGTGCCTTGTGCATCCACGTGCCGTCCGTGTCGAACACCACGGTGTCGAGGCCGTTCTTCGCGGTGAACAGTGCGGCGGTGAGGCCGGCGGGACCGCCGCCGACGACGAGTACGTCCGTCATACGGTATTTTGTTCGAGCGCCACGGTGATAAAAGCAAAGTTCGGGGCAGTGTGAGTTGTCCGCCGACGGACGCGCTAAGGGTCGTACTTCCACTCGCTCTCTTCGTCCGCACCGAGGCTGTCGGCGGCGTCGGTGTCGGCTTCGACGTTCGCCTCCTCCGTGAGCTGGACGTACGCTCGGGAGGTGACGGCGACGCCGAAGACGGTCGTCACCGACCCGAGGAGGACGGTGACGACAGTGGTGAGAAGCGGGATGCCGACGAAGCCGACGAGGCTCCCGACGCCGGTCACCACGAGGCCGATGACGAAGACGACCAGCGCGAGGCCGAACAGTTGGAGGCGGTGGCCCGAGGTGAGCTCCCAGCTCGCCGAGAGCGCGTCGATGAAGTTCTTGTCCTCGACGGCGATTTCCTGGCGGACGAAGAAGAAGGAGAGGGCGAGAAACACCCCGGGCACGACGAGGAAGAGGAGGCCGACGCCGACGAGGATGAGGACGACGAGGCCCCCGACGAAGCCGTTGAGCGTCGCCGAGAGGAGGTTCCGCGAGACGAACTCGTCGGGAATCGTCTCGGTCTCGTCGCTGACGAGCGTCCGGACGGCGACGATGCGAACCGCCTCGGCGACGAACGCGAGGACGGCCACGAGGCCGAGCGCGACCGGGAGCGGAAGCGGGAGCGACAGCGGCGTCGCTTCGGCGCTCGGAAGGGTCGTGGTCGGAGCGGGCGAGGCGTCGGAGGGGAACTGGCTGACGGTCTGTTCGACGAAACGGGCGGTGGCCGCCGCGAGCGTCTGGCCGGCCACGGCGTCGGCGATGCCGAAGACGACGAAGACGACGGCGAGGAGGAGACCGTTTCGCTGGAACGTGCGGTCGAGTCCGTCCGAGAGGGCGTCGGAGATATCCAGGGACATCGGTGTTGGATGGACAGTCACCCGAACGGATGTTAAGGGTTGCTGGTCGGCCCCTCCGGTGGAGATGCGAGCGTGAACCGCGGTGTCTCCCCTGCGAGGAGCAGTTGTATTTTTGTCACTACACGTCGAAGTGTGAGAGGCAATGGCAGACACGTTCGCGTACACGTCGGCAGCGGTACTCGCATCGCGGATCAGACGGGGCGACCTCTCACCGGTCGACGTCGTCGACGCGTGTCTCGAACGCATCGACGCGCGGAACGAGGACATCAACGCGTTCGTGACCGTGCTGGGCGACGACGCGCGCGAGCGTGCGGAGGAGGCGGAGGCCGCGGTGCGTCGCGGCGAGGAACTCGGCCCGCTCCACGGCGTTCCCATCGCCGTCAAGGACCTCTTCGACTTCAAGGCCGGGGTGCGGAACACGATGGGATCGGTCCCGTTCGCGGAGTTCGTTCCCGAGGAGTCGGCGACGTACGTCCGACGGCTGGAGGAGGCAGGGGCCATCGTCCTGGGGAAGACGAACACGCCGGAGATGGGACACAAGGGAACGACGGACAACCGGCTCTTCGGCCCGACGAGCACGCCGTTCGACCTCGACCGGAACGCGGGCGGGTCCTCGGGTGGAAGCGCGGCCGCCGTCGCGGACGGCCTCGTCCCCATCGCGCAGGGCTCCGACGGCGGCGGGTCGGTGCGCATCCCCGCGGCGTGGTCGGGCGTGTACGGCTTCAAAGCGACCTACGGTCGGGTCGCCCAGGCCATCCGCCCGGACGCGTTCCTCTCGCACACCCCGACCATCCACGCCGGCCCGCTGACCCGGACCGTCGAGGACGCCGCGCTGATGCTCGACGTGATGACCGGCCCCGACCCGCGCGACCCGCTGAGCGTGCCCGAGGAGCCACACGACTTCCAGGGGGCCGTCCGTCGGGGAATCGAGGGGCTGGAAGTCGCGTACAGCCCCGACTTCGACATCTTCCCCGTCGACGACCGGGTTCGAGCGGTCGTCGACGACGCGGTGACCGCGTTCGAGACGGCCGGGGCGACCGTCGACGAGGTGTCGCTCGGACTGACCCACGACCAGTTAGAGCTGGCCGACCTGTGGATACGCGAAATCGGGATGCTGTACCACTCGGCCGTCGAGGGGTTCAAAGACGAGGGGCTGGACCTCCTCGGCGACCATCGGGACGACCTCACGCCCGAGTTCGCCGACCTGCTGGAGGAGACGCGCGACCAGTCCGTCATCGACTACAAGCGCGACGAGCACCTCCGGACCGAGGTGTACGACGCGGTCCAGGACGTCTTCACCGTCGAGGGGTACGACCTCCTCGTGACGCCGACGCTCGCCGTCCCACCGGTGGAGAACGACGACGGAGGGACGGGACAGACCGTCGGCCCCTCGGAGATAAACGGCGAACCGGTCGACCCGCTCATCGGCTGGTGTCTCACCTACCCCATCAACTTCACGGGCCATCCGGCGGCGTCCATCCCGGCGGGCTTCACTGACGGTCTCCCGGTGGGGATGCAGCTCGTCGGCGACCGGTTCGACGACGAGACGGTGTTCGCGGCGAGCGGCGCGTTCGAGCGCGTCCGCCCCTGGCACGACGCCTACCCGCCCCGGTGACGTCTGCGGCACCGGTCGTCGAGAGAGCGGGTCGAAGAGCCTCGCTCGAACGAAGCGGAACAACGGGGGAGGACGCAGGACCGTGTTAGGGACCGGGGCGGACGTCGAGCGACGGCTCTCGCCCGAGAGAATCGAGCGACCCGCGGGACTGAATGATGTTGAACGCGGTGACGAGGTCCGACCGGGAGACGAGGCCGACGAACTCGCCGTCTTGGACGACGGGGAGACGACCGACGCCGTGTTGCTGCATCATCGTGATGGCCTCCATCGCGTCGGCGTCGGGCGCGATGGTCGCGAGTTCGTCCGCCATCACGTCGTCGACGCGGTAGGCGTCGCGTTCGACCTCGCGCACCTCGCGGGCGTCGTCGAGCGTCACCATCCCGACGAGGTGCCCGTTTCGCATCACTGGGTAGCCGGTGTGACGCTCGCGGAACATCCGCTCGAGGAGTTCGGCGATGGAGGTGCGCTCGTCGACGACGTGGAGTTCCTCGCGGGGCGTCATGATGTCGCGGACGATGACGTCCTGGAACGCCGCCTTCATCACCGTCTGCTGGGCCTCGCTGGACGCGCCCATGTAGATGAAGAAGGCGAGCGCGACGAGGAACAGGTTCGCGAAGAGGCCGAACAGCCCCAGGAGGAACGCGAACACCTTGCCGACCTCGGCCGCCAACTGGGTCGCGCGGGCGTGCGGACGGTTGCGCGCGAGGAGCGCGCGGAGGACGCGCCCGCCGTCCATCGGGAAGCCCGGGAGCATGTTGAACACCGCGAGCGCGACGTTCGTCAGCGCGAGGTAGCCGAGGACGAACTGCACCGGATCGCCCAACGGGAGCGCGACGAAGCCGACGTAGGAGACGACGCCGACGAGGACGCTCACGACCGGACCCGCGACGGCGATGTTCAGTTCCTGCTTCCAGTCTTCGGGAATCTCGGTGAAGCGGGCGACCCCGCCGAAGAGCCAGAGGGTGATGGATTCGATTTCGTAGCCGTAGCGCATCGCGACGAGCGAGTGGCCGAACTCGTGGAGTAAGACGCCGAAGAACAGCCCGAGGGCGGCGGCGCTCCCCAGCACCCACCGCATCGACCCGGCGGTGAGCGGGTCCGGCGCGATTGCGGTCCCGAAGAGGCCGTTTATCACCCCCGTCAGGTTCGCGATGTCGGAGCCGATGAGCCAGGCGAACAGCGGGAGCACGAGGAGAAAGGTGACGTCGAGACGGATGGGGATTCCGAACGCGCTCCCGATACGGATTCCTCGCATACGAGTAGGTAATCGGTTGAGGTTCTTAAACGGACGTGTCTGCCGTGAGAACGTCGTGCCGTCGGACGGGGGAGGAGCGATTGATAAACAGGTGGCTCCAGGGAACGTCCGCACAGTACACGGGCACGGTGAACCGCAGCCTCGTCCTCCCGACCCTGCTCGTCAGACCTCCTGCACCACACCAGCCGCTCGGGACAGCCGTACACCTCGTGTCGGAACCCGCCTCACGGGGAGAAGTCGAACCGAAACTAGCCACCCTTCCGGCGACAGACCTTACACCGGCCGCGACGTGGTCTATCCCATGAGCGAAACCACCACCGACACCGAACCACAGCCGCTCGTGCGACGCGCAGAAGAAATCGAGTACGAGGACGTGAGTGCGGCAACGGGGATGAAGAAAGGCGTCCTGGTCTCAGAAGCCGACGGCGCGCCACACTTCGCAATCCGGCGGTTCACGCTCGCGCCGGGCGCGGAAGTGCCGAGACACACCAACGAGGTCGAACACGAACAGTACGTCCTCGCCGGCGAGTACACGGTCGGCATCGGCGACGAGGAGTTCTCGGTCGAGGCGGGCGACTCGCTTCTCATTCCCGCCGGCACGGTCCACTGGTACCGGAACACGGGCGAAGAGGAGGGTGCGTTCATCTGTGCGGTACCCAACGGCGACGACGCCATCGAACTCGTCGACGACGACCGCTGAGTCGAGCCGCGTTCGAGAACCCCGACGGAGACGGACACGTACCGTCGACCAGACGGGGTTATGACAGGGGTTCGGAACGTGTTTTCAGCGGGTGTAGTCTATCGAAGGACGAGGCGGGAGGACCGCACAGAACGTCTCAATGTCGTGAAATTCACCGCTACTGACTCCGAAGAGAATTGGGTGAGAACCCGGTTAGAACTCGGAAAACCGCTTTCATATCAGTCGAGAGAGCAGTAGTCGCGGCGACACGCCGCAGAACCATGACAGACGACGAGTCCCCGACCGACGACCCACAGTCCAGCCCGGAGTTCGCGCGCGTCATCGCGCGAGTCCGAGACCAACTGACCTCACGACGCGGCTTCCTCGCCGGTTCCGCCGCGCTCGGTGCGGGGGCGCTCAGCGCGAGCGGCCTCGCGAGCGCGGACGAACACGAGGGCGAGTCCGGAAACGGCCGTGGCAGCGGAATGGGAGAGGAGAACCCGTTCAGCCAGGCCGGAACCGACGTCGACGTCCTCAACTACGCGCTGACGCTCGAACACCTCGAAAACGCCTTCTACCGCGACGCGATTCTCAGCCGGGAGACGGTGATGTCGGCGGAGCCGCTCCAGCGGTTCCCCGAGGAACTCCTCAACGAGGTGTACGACAACATCCAGCTCATCGGCGAGCACGAGTCGACCCACGTGGACGTGCTGACGACCGCCATCCGGACGCTCGGCGGCGAACCCGTCCAGGCGGCCGAGTACGACTTCGGCGTCCCTCGAAACAGCGAGATGGGTCCGATGCAGTTCCTCTCGACCGCACAGGCGCTGGAGAACACCGGCGTGATGGCGTACGCGGGGGCGCTCGACCTCATCGAGAGCCCCGACCTCCAGACGGCCGCGGCGACCGTCGCCACCGTCGAAGCCCGCCACGCCTCGTATCTCAACCTGCTCAACGGCGGCGTGCCGTTCCCCGACGCGTTCGACGAGGCGCAGTCGATGGACGAGATCCTCGACGTCGCCGGGCAGTTCATCGTCGAGTAGGCACACCGCTGCGCGCATTCGGAGGGCGCGAGGAGAGGGCGAGGAAAAGAGAGAGGAGGCGAAGAGGAGAGAAGAGGAGAGGAGAGAAAAGAGAGAGGAGGCGAAGAGGAGAGGAGAACGACGGGCGTGCGGCTCGCCCGTTTCGACACGAATTTTTCGGGAGTATCTCGCCGAGTCGGTCCGACCGCCACCGGGAGACGAACCGCTGAAATACCCCGTTCTCCTACTCGAAGGCGTGTCACAGCAGGTCGGGCAGGTCGACACGCTGTTCCTCCACGAACGGGGCGAGAACTTCCTCGTGGTGGTCCAGCGCGACGGCAAGCGGGTGTTCCGGGCGGTCCTCGAGCTGAAGGAAACCTCCGCGGGGCCCCGTCCGGCGAAGTTCCGCATCAAGCGCGGTTCCTCCGAGGAGCCGCGCGACCCCCAGCAGTTCGTCGAACTCGCCCGCCGCGCCGCACGGATTCGAATCTCACAGCAGACCTCGAAGCACGCTCGGACCCGACTGAAGGAGATGCTCGACGGTTACCAGCTAGAGGCGCTGACGGTCCGGACCTGCCGGTACTGCGCCTCGAACGGGCGCTACTCGCCCATCACCGAAGAGACGGCCATCAAGGCCGACCGCGACCACGTCTGCCCCGACTGCGCCCGCCGCGAACTCGAACGCGAACTGTCCTTTTCGGGAGGTATCACGGGCGCGGCGAAGGACCGCCTCGAAGAACTGCTTCTCGCGACCCAGGACCTCGACAAGGTGACGAACCTCTTGCAAGGAGGGCTGAACCCCGAACTCACCAAGTTCGACGAGGTCTCCGCCACTGTCGAGGACGTCGACCCCGTTCCCACGTCCTCGCTTGACCTCCACCCGACGCTGCAGTCGCGCGTGGAGGGGCGGTTCGACACCCTCCTCCCCGTCCAGTCGCTGTCGGTCGAGAACGGCCTCTTCGAGGGGAGGGATCAGCTCGTGGTGAGCGCGACGGCGACCGGGAAAACGCTCGTCGGCGAACTCGCCGGCCTCGACAGGGTGTTGAAGGGGAGAGGCAAACTCCTCTTTCTCGTTCCCCTCGTCGCGTTAGCGAACCAGAAGCACGAGGACTTCGAAGAGAGGTACGGCGACATCGCCGACGTCACCATCCGGGTGGGGGCCTCGCGCATCTCCGACTCGAACGCGTCGTTCGACCCCTCCGCGGACATCATCGTCGGCACCTACGAGGGCATCGACCACGCGCTCCGCACGGGGAAGAACCTCGGCGACATCGGCACCGTCGTCATCGACGAGGTCCACACCCTCAAGGAGGAGGAACGCGGCCACCGCCTCGACGGGATGATATCCCGACTGAAGTACTACTGCGAGCGCCGAGCCAGGTCGAAAGAGACGTACGAGGGGGCGCAGTGGGTCTACCTCTCCGCGACCGTCGGGAACCCCGAGTGGCTCGCTCGCAGACTCGAAGCGACGCTCATCGAGTTCGAGGAGCGTCCCGTCCCCATCGAGCGGCACGTCACGTTCGCCGACGGACAGGAGAAGGCCAGGATCATCGACAAACTCGTCAAGCGGGAGTTCGACAGCGAGTCGTCGAAGGGGTATCGAGGACAGACCATCGTCTTCACCAACTCGCGACGGCGCTGTCACGAACTCGCGCGGAAGATCGGATACGACGCGGCGCCGTACCACGCCGGGCTGGACTACGGCCGTCGAAAGCGCGTCGAGCGGATGTTCGGCGACCAGGACCTCGCGGCGGTCGTCACCACGGCGGCCCTCGCCGCCGGCGTCGACTTCCCCGCCTCGCAGGTGGTGTTCGACTCGCTGGCGATGGGGATCGAGTGGCTCTCCGTCCAGGAGTTCGAGCAGATGCTCGGACGCGCAGGAAGGCCGGACTACCACGACAGGGGGAGAGTGTACCTCCTCGTCGAGCCCGACGGCGCCTACCACGGCTCGATGGAGATGACCGAGGACGAAGTCGCGTTCAAGCTCCTGAAAGGCGAGATGGAGGACGTCGCGACCGTCTACGACGAGGCCGCCGCCGCCGAGGAGACCCTCGCGAACGTCATCGTCGCCGGCAAGCGCGCCAAGGGGCTGAACGACCGGATGCTCGGCGACATCGACACGACGCGGTCGGTCGGACGCTTGCTGGAGTGGGAGTTCATCGACGGCTTCGAGCCCACCCCGCTGGGGAACGCCGTCTGTCGGCACTTTCTCACCCCGTCGGAGGCGTTCACCCTGCTTGACTGCATCCGGAACGGGTTCGGTCCCTACGAAGTCGTCGCCGAGATGGAGCTGCGCGACCAACACTGATGGGGTCGGCACTCCGCGCCGAACCGAACCGTCGTGATCGGTCCACCGGTCGACCGCAGACCCCACAGCGGTGGAAAAGTCGACCGAAACGTCGAACGAACCCCCACAACGCATATCAGATCCGTATCCCACGTGTATAATAATGAATGACCGCTCGATACGTCTCCTTCACGTCGACGACGACATGGCGTTCGCGGAGATGGTCGCCCAGTTCTTACGGCAAGAACAGGGGGATTTCACGGTCGAGACCGTGTCGGACGTACCGACGGCGCTCGACAGGCTCGAGTCGGAGGAGTTCGACTGCGTCGTCTCGGACTACGAGATGCCCGGCGAGACGGGACTCGACCTGCTTCGAGCGGTCCGAGAGCGGTGGCTGGACCTCCCGTTCGTGCTGTTCACCGGACGGGGGTCGGAGGAGATAGCCGCCAAGGCCATCTCGGCCGGAGTGAGCGACTACCTCCAGAAGAGCGGCGGGGTGGAGCAGTACACCGTCCTCGCCAACCGGGTGGAGAACCTGGTGACGGGACATCGGAGCGAGCGCGCCCTGCGACAGCGAATCGACGCCATCGAGACGGCCCGCGAGGGCATCGCTCTGGTCGGGTCCGGCGGGGCCGTCACCTACGCCAACCACGCGTTCGCGGAGACGTTCGGATACGAGGACGAGGGGGTGGTCGGACGGAGAGCGGCGGACCTCTTCGTCGACGACACGTTCGAGACGGAGATCCGACCGACCCTCGCCGAGGAGGAGTGGACGGGCGAGGTGCTGATGTGTCGGCGCGACGGGACGGAGTTGCTCGCCGACGTCGCCGTCTCGCGGACCGCCGGCGACGAACTCGTCTGTACCGTCCGGGACATCTCGGCCGACGAGCGCCGCGAGCACGACCTGTTCGTGAGGAGTCGGGCGATGGAGACCGCACCGTTCGGTATCGTCGTGACCGACCCGTCGCTTTCGGACAACGGCATCGTCTACGCGAACGAGGGGTTCGAGCGGTTGACCGGCTACACCGAGTCGGAGATACTCGGGGAGAACTGTCGATTTCTCCAGGGCGAAGCGACCGATTCCGAGTCCGTCGCGGCGATGCGGGAGGCGATCGACAACGAGGAACCCGTGTCGGTCGAACTCCGCAACTACCGCAAGGACGGGACGGCGTTCTGGAACCGGGTGTTGATCTCGCCCATCCGCGACGACGAGGGGACGGTCACGAACTTCGTCGGCTTCCAGGAGGACGTAACCGAGCACGTCGAGACGCGGCGGGAGAACGAGGCGGTGTTCGAGCGGGTGTCGGACGCGTTCTTCGCGCTCGACCGGGAATGGCGCTACACGTACGTCAACGAACGGGCCGCGGAACTGGCCGGTCGTTCCGTCGAGGAACTGCTCGGAACGTGCGTCTGGGAGACGTCCCCCGAGGAGGTCGACACCGTCTTCGAACGGGAAGCCAAGCGCGCCATGGAGACCCAGAAGACGGTCGCGTTCGAGGAGTACTACCCACCGCTCGACGCGTGGTTTCGGGTCCGATTGTACCCCTCCGAGACGGGGCTGTCGGTGTACTTCCGCGACATCGGCGAGCAGAAGGCGACCGAGCGACGACTCGACCAGCGGACGGAGTGGATCGAGACGTTCGGCGACGTCCTCTCACACGACCTCCGGACGCCGCTGGCGGCGCTTCGAGGCCGTCTGCAACTGGCCCGCGAAACGGGGGCGGACGAACACTTCGACGCGGCCGAGGAGTCGCTCGCCCGCGTCGAGGCGCTCGTCGACGACCTCGCGACGGTCATGCGGGAGGGGAGCCTCGTCGGCGACCAGAGCGTCGTCGACATCGGTCGCGTCGCGCGGACGGTCTGGACGACGATCGACACCCCCGAGGCGACGCTCCGCGTCGAGGGCGTCCGGCCCGTTCGCGCCGACGAGCAGGCGCTGATGCGACTGTTGCAGAACCTCTTTCGTAACAGCGTGGAACACAGTTCCACGAGCAGTCGGCCATGGGCCGACGACAGTGTCGAGCACGGCTCGACAAGCCCTCGCTCGCAGGCTCGCGAGGACAGCGTGGAACACGACTCGACGAACGGCCGCCCGGAGGGGGAGGATGCGGCCGCCGTCGAGGAGGGCGGAGAACACGGTGAATCGACCGTCACCGTCACCCTCGGCATGCTCGACGAAGGAGGCGGCTTCTACGTCGCCGACGACGGCCCCGGCATCCCCGAAGGCGAGCGCGACCGCGTGTTCGAGTTGGGGTACACGACGAAGCCCGCCGGGTCCGGGTTCGGGCTGATGAGCGTCCAACAGATCGCGATGGCCCACGACTGGGAACTCTCCGTCACCGAGAGCGAGGCTGGTGGGGCGCGGTTCGAGATACGCGGCGTCGAGACATCGAAAGGCGACGATACGGACTGAGCTGACGCCTCACCGTGACTCCGGCTCGGCCCCCGGCCTGTCGGCGTACCCCGAACCTCCCTCCGGCGGTTCGGTCACGTCGACGTGTTCGCCGAGCCACGTCATGGCCTCGTCGACGGCCGCCGGGGGACCCGAGACCTTGATTCGCGTCGGAATCCGACCCTTCCCCGGGTAGCTCCCCACGCTCACGTCGAACCGCTCGCGGACGTCCGAAAGCCGGTCGTTCAGCGCGCCTTCGGGTGCCGGAGTGTAGAGGGAGTCGGAGACCACCTCGCCGTCGAACTCGTCGACGACGAGTTCGAACATGACGTACAGTTCGTCCGGGATGCCGGGAAAGGCGTAGACGTTGCCGGCGACGAACCCCGGCCCGAAACTCTCGTCGGTGACGAGCGGACGGGCGTCCTCGGGGACGGCCGCCTGCGCGTCGAAATCGACGTCGAGGTCGTACGCGTCGGCGAGGTCGGGGTACTGGTCCGCGTAAGCCTCCGCCTTCGCGACGATACCCGCCTTCACGTCGTCGGCGACCACCAGGTCGCGGTCGAGCGCGTCGGCGACGGCCGCCTTCGTCACGTCGTCCGGCGTCCCGCCGAGACCCCCGGTGACGACGCACGCGTCGAACGCCTGGGAGAACTCGCGGACCGCGCTGGCGATGACGTCCCGGTCGTCGGGGATGGTGAGGACGCGGGTGACCGTGACACCGCGCTCGGTGAGACGCCGGCAGAGCCACGTCGCGTTGGTGTTCTCCGTGTCGCCCGCGAGGAGTTCGTCTCCGACTGTCACGAGTGCGACGTCCATGCACGGGAGGAGGGGAGGCGACGCAATAGGTGTACGGGCGGCGGCGAGGGAACGAGAACCGACAACACTTTTCGGAGACGTTCACCTCCTCTGATGTATGACCGAACGGTGGCTCTACGCGTGGGGGATCGGGTCGGTCGCGTTCGGCGGAGCCTCGCTCCTCGTCCCGCTCTACATCGTCGAGTTGGGAGCGACGCCGGTACAGCTAGGGATTCTCGCGGCCAGCGCGGCCGTCATCGGCGCGCCGGGTGCCATCGCGTTCGGACGACTCGCCAACCGGGTCGAACGCCGGCGGGCGCTGGTGTTGCTCACGCTCGCGGGTGTGGCCGTCGCGCTCGCGATGGTCCCGTTGTTGTCGAGCATCGCGGCGATCATCGTCGCGAACGCGGTGCTGTGGCTCGTCGTCGCGTCGGTCGCGCCGGTCCTGACGATGCTCGTCGTCGACGACGCTCCCGAATCCGCGTGGAGCGAACGCATCGGCCGCCTCAACAAGTACCAGGGGTACGGCTGGGCGGGGGGCCTCGTCCTCGGGACGGTCTGGCCGCTCGTGGCGACACCGCTCGTCGGCACTGACGCGGTCACACGGGCGCTGTTCTGGCTGCTCGCCGCCTGTGCGGGGGTGAGCACGCTCGGTGCGGCGGGGTCGCTGCCGAACCCGGCGCCGGCGGACCACGTCACGAGCGAGCGACGGATCCGGCGCGTGGCTCGCCTCCTCTCGAACTCGCGGCGCGGCGTCAAGGGCGCGACGTTCGCGTTCTCGCCGAACCGGCTGTACTGGACGACGCGGGGCATCGACCCGCGCCGACTCGCGGGGAGACTCAACCCGGCGCTCGCGACGTATCTGGCCGCGGCCACGCTGTTTTTCACCGGGTTCGCCGCGTTCTGGGCGCCGCTCCCGCTGTTTTTCACCGACCTCGGCTTCGGGTCGGGAGAGGTGTTCGCGCTCTACCTCGCGTCGAGCGTCGGCTCCGCCGTCCTCTACGAGGGCGCGGGGCGGTTCGCCACGCGATACGACGTCCGACTCCTCCAGTCGGGGGCGCTCGCCGCCCGCGGGCTGCTGTTTCCGGTTGTCGGTGTCGTGACCGGTCTCGGCGCGCTCGTCGTCGGGCTGGTCGCGGCCGGCGTGGGACTCGCCGCCATCGGGGTGACCTGGGCGTTCATCGCGGTCATCGGCACCGCCATCGTCACTCGGCTCGCACCGCCGAGCGTCCGGGGCGAGGTGCTCGGCGTCCACACCGCGCTCGGGGCCGTCGCCGGCGGCATCGGCGGCGTGCTCGGCGGGTGGGCCGCCTCGTTCGGCTACCTGGTCGCGTTCGGCGTCGCGGGGGGACTCGTCCTCCTCGGCGCGGCGCTCGTGTTCTCGCTGCGGATACTCTCCGGCGGCGAGGCGGCGGCGAAAGCGCCTGCCGACCCCGTGAGCGCGGCCGACGGCGGGGTCGGCGTGCCGGCCGTCTCGGGCGAAGAGGCCGAACGCCGCGCCGACTGACCCTCCGCGACCTCACTCCGCCTCCTCGTCGTCGGCCATCCACCGCTGTCCGTGCGAGCGGTAGCCGTCGAACTCGCCGCTGGTTATCTGGCGTTCGATCTCCGCGCGCGTCTCGCTGCTGATGCGGACGAGGTGACAGAGCGGGTGGCCGGGGAGCGCGACGGGGTTCTCGAGGACGCCGACGATGAGGCCCGTGAAGGGCGCCTCGATCACGTGCTCGTCGTGTTTGAAGTGGTCCGTGATGGTACAGATGGTCTCGCCCTCGTGGACCAGCGGACTGGGGCCCCACTGCATCTCGACGAGCCCCCCGGTCTCCGCGCGGAGCCAGCGTTTCTCCTCGTCGGGACCCATCACCTTCCGCCACGACGGCTCCGCCACCACGCCGTCGAAGACGTCGTACGCCGCGAGGACGCTCTCGACCCCTTCGAGCGCCTTGTCGACGAGTCCCGACTGGAAGCGGTGGGCCTTCCCCATCTCGACGGTGACGGTCGGGGTTCCGTTGCGGGAGGCGACGGCGCGGAGCGAACTCTCCTCGCCCTCGCCCGAGAGGATGACGTTCGCGCCGAACGCCTCCGCGAGCCGTCTGGTCTCGGGGTTCTCGACGTCCGCGCGGACGTGGTACATCGTCGTCCGGTTCCGGGTGGAGGTGTGGAAGTCGAGACCGAGGTCACACTGGCTCACGAAGCGCGAGTACACCCGGTGTGCCATCCGTTCGGCGGTGTTGGAGCGCTCCTTGCCCGGGAAAGAGCGGTTGAGGTCCTGGTCGTAGATCGGGATGTAGCGCTGCTGGGCCTGGTAGGCGGGGACGTTCACGACGTGGAGCAAGACGAGGGTGCCGTGAATCTCAGAGGGCGTGTAGCGGTCGGCGACCTCCTGAAGCACCTTCACGCCGTTGAGTTCGTCGCCGTGAATCGCGGCGGTCAGACAGACGCGCGGGCCGGGGTCGTCGCCGTTGATGATCGTCACCGGAATCTCGACGGGGTCGCCCAGGTAGGTCTCGCCCACCTCGTAGCGGAACTGTCGTTTCTCGCCGGGGCGGACCTCCCCGTCGTACCGAAACGACCGGGACTGAGTGGTGGAGTCGTCGTCGGACATGGGCGTTCGACTCGGCGCGGCGGTTGTAGTTAGTTACCGGGGTCGCGCGGCCGACCGCAGCGAGTCTTTTTGCCCGTGGGAGACGAGGGCAACCCGAGAGGCGATGTCCGAACCCGTCGACGCCCGGCTGACGCTACGGGTCCCGCGCGGCGGTCGGAAGGACCTCCGCGAGGAGGCGCGCGAGCGACTCGCCCGGGTCGAGACCGTCGAGCGCGTCGAGGCGTTCGACGTCACCGGGGTACGCCCGGGACTCAACGACCTCCGCGTCCACGCGCGGTCGACCGTCACCTGCGAGACGGACGCGGCGGCCCTCGACGCGAGCCTCGCGGCGGCGGTCGGCATCGAAGCGGTCGAACTCCTCGGCGGTGAGCCGGAGCGGTGAGCCGAAGGGACGGTGCGGCGCCGAACGCCGCGGTCGATACCGGCGGCGGGACGGACGCGGACGTCGGCGTCGGCACCGGAGTCGAAGTCGAGGGCGCGGACGACGACGAGCGAGCGGAGCTACTCGCGCTCGGACGGTTGAGCTACTACCTCGACGACCTGTTCCGCGTTCCCGGGACGAGCTACCGAATCGGTCTCGACCCGCTCGTCGGGTTGGTTCCGGGCGTCGGCGACGTCCCCACGAGCGCCGCGTCGGCGTACATCGTCGCCCGGGCGGCCGCGCTCGGCGTCCCGCGGGCGACGCTCGCGCGGATGCTCCTCGTGCTCGTCGTCGACGCGGTGTTCGGGTCACTGCCCCTCGTGGGCGACGTCTTCGACGCGGTGTGGAAGGCGAACACGCGGAACGTTCGGCTCGCAGCGACGCGACTCGACGAGCCAGAGGGAGCGAGCCTGGACCGTCGGTACGTCGTCGTCGTCACCGCGCTGTTGACGCTGCTTCTCGTCCTCGTGGGGGTCGGCGTCGGCGTCGCGGCGTGGTGGGCGCTGGTGCGGGTCGGCGTCGTGTGACGTCGAGACGGGCGACGGACGTGCTGGGGTGTGAGACGCCGAGACAGGCAACGCAAGACAGTTACTTCCCCCCACACACCTTCGGGTATGAGTGTTCTCGACGACGCCCGGGCGCTCGACGGGGCGGGGCCGGTCTGTGACGCCTGTCTCGGCCGGGTCTTCGCCGACCGGAGCTTCGGGCTGACGAACGCCGAGCGCGGGCGGTCGCTCCGTGTCGCCGCCGCCCTCGCGGACGACGAGCCGTTCGAGCCCGTTACCGAGGAGTGTTGGGTCTGCGAGGGCGAGTGCGCGCGGTTCGACGCGTGGGCCGAGCGCGCTGTGAACGCCGTGGAGGGCGTCGAGTTCGAGACGTATCAGGTCGGGACGCGCACCCCACCGCTCGTCGAGGAGAACGAGCTACTTCTCAGGGAGGAAGCCGGCCTCGCCGCCGACGCCGGCGAACTCTTCAAGTCCGAGTTCAACCGCGAGGTCGGCAAGCGGGTCGGACGGCTCACCGAGACCGAGGTCGAGTTCGGTCGGCCCGACGTCCAGTTCCTCCTCGACATCGAAGAGGGTCGAGTAGAGGCGACGGTCAACTCGGCGTTCGTCTACGGGCGCTACCGGAAGCTCGAACGGGACATCCCCCAGACCGAGTGGCCCTGCGGCCGGTGTGACGGCCGGGGCGTCCTCGGCGAGAGCCGGGAGTGTCCACAGTGTGACGGCACAGGCTATCTGTACCAGGCGAGCGTCGAGGGACTCGTCGCGCCGCCGATTCGGGAGGCGATGGAGGGGAGCGAGGCGACGTTCCACGGTGCCGGGCGCGAGGACGTCGACGCGCGGATGCTCGGGACGGGCCGCCCGTTCGTCGTCGAGGTGCGCGAGCCGAAGCGGCGGACGGTGAACGTCGAGCCCCTCGAACGCGTGGTGAACGACCACGCCGAGGGTCGAGTGGAGGTCGAGGGGCTACGGCTGGCGACGTACGAGATGGTCGAGCGGGTGAAGGAACTGGACGCCTCGAAGCGCTACCGCGCGGAGGTCGAGTTCGATTCTTCTATCTCCCAAGACGCGCTGAGAGCGGCGCTCTCGGACCTCGAAGGCGCGATCATCGAGCAGTACACGCCACAGCGCGTCGACCACCGGCGGGCGAACCTCACCCGGACCCGGGAGGTGTACGAGGCCGCCGGCGAGTGGGAGGACGAGACGCACGCGACCGTCGAGTTCCACGGGCAGGGGGGACTGTACATCAAGGAACTCGTCTCGGGCGACGACGGCCGGACGGAGCCGAGTCTGGCCGGCCTCCTCGGCGTCGGCGCGGAGGTGACGGCGCTCGACGTCGTCGGCGTCTACGGCGAGAGCGAGGCGTTCGAGGACGAGGCGTACTTCAGGGACGAGCGGAGGACGGACGCGGACGAGGCCGAACCCGAAGCCGTCGCCGAGACGGACGAGTAGGCGGAAACCGACCCCGATAGCCCGGCAGTACCGACAACGGTTTTTCGAGGCGCGCGAATCACCGCGCATGCCAACCCACGTCGGGAGCGACGAGGCCGGGAAGGGGCCGGTGTTGGGACCGATGGTCGCCGCGGCGGTCCGTGTCGACCCCGACGACCTCCCCGCGGCGGTCGACGACTCGAAGCGGCTCACGCCGGAGAGGAGAGCGGAACTCGCCGCCGAGATTCGAGCCGCCACCGACGCGGTCGGAGTCGGCGTCGTCTCCACCGCCCGCATCGACGCGCCGGAGACGGACATGAACGGGCTGACCGTCGCGGCCCACGTCGAGGCCGTCGCGGCGGTGGCACGCGACGGCGACCCGGTGTACGCCGACGCGGGCGACGTGAGCGAGTCGCGCTTCGCGCGTCGCGTCGCCGGGGGAGCGGACGAACGCGGCGTGAGCGTCGACGTCCGCGCCGAACACGGTGCGGACGGGACCTACCCGATTGTCGCGGCGGCGAGCATCGTCGCGAAGGTCGAACGGGACAGGCGGGTCGAGGAGTTGAGAGCCGAGTACGGCGACGTCGGGAGCGGCTACCCGAGCGACCCGACGACGCGGACCTTCCTGCGGGAGTACGTCCGCGAGCACGGACGGCTTCCGGCGTGTGCGCGGGCGTCGTGGAAGACGTGCGACGACGTGTTGCGCGCGGCCGAGCAGTCCGCACTGGATGACTTCTGAGAAAGCGCGTACCGCGCGTCGGTCGTGAGCACGTCGTCAGGAGTCGTGCGAGCACATCGTCAAGAGGCCTGTGAGCACATCGTCGAGAGGCCTGTGAGCAACGGGTGACGCGCGGTCGCCAGGGCGGTGAAGCCACAGCCACCCCAGCCGATTCGCTCTCTCGCTCGCGTCCGCTCGCTCCGTCGCTCGTCCCTCGCACGTGAGTCACGCGGAGGGACCGCGTGACGTCACGCGCCACCGCCCCGCCCTCGTGGTCGACGCGCGGAGGCGAGTGAACCGGGCGGACCCTTCGGTTCCGCTGAAAGCCGACGCGCAGCGCCGGCGATGGAAGCGAGCGGGCGGCGTGCGAGGGTCCCGGCCGTGCTCCGTCCCGGTCGGACGGGATGGGGTGCGAGGCTCCGGTCTCACCGCCCCCGTGTCCTGCGTGGTCGCTGTTCCGCCTCACGCAACCGGTCGCTGTCTCGTTCGAGCGACACGCCGACACGGGTTTCCGGCCACCGAATAACGCGAGAAGCGAGAAACCGAGAACCGATACAAACGAGAACGGAGCGTGACTCGACTCACCGCATCTCGTCGAGCGCGACGAACGAGCCTTCCCCGGCCGAAATCCACGTCGTGACGAGTTCCGCCTCGCTTACGCCGAGCGGGAAGATGGTGCACTCGTCCGGACGGTCGGCGGCGGGGACGACGACGGCCGCGTACTCGGCGCCGTCGTCGAAGAGCGACGCGCCGCGCGCCGAGTAGTCGGTGGGGTGAGGACGTCGCTGTCGGTCGACGACTGGTCGGCGTCGCGGCGGAGTGGGAGTTCGGACATGGTTGGGAGCGGTGAACGGTCTGAAGCCGGTACAGTTCGGAGAACGTGGACATCGGGCATAAGTAGGCGGTGACTTCCCCAGCGGGTGAGAACCGGTACGGGGGTCGTGCTCCGTGGTTACACACCTCCTACCGGCCGGTTCGCTCCGTCAGAACACTTCTAGAACGTTCTTGTACCCCTGGTATACACGTGGGAGACGACGATGCTCGTTCAGACCGAGAAACTGGCTTCGGCTGTGCGTTCCGACAGCGCGGCGTTCACCCACGGAGCGGGTCGGACCGTGGGGTTCGCCGCGCTGGTGTTTCTCGTCGTCGTCCTGACGGCGATGCCGGCGTCCGCAGCGTCCGCGGCGCCGACGGGGGAAAGCGCGCTCGAACCCACGGACGAGGACGGATGCGTCGCCGTGGCCGTGACGGGCCTCGACTCGGTCGGCCTCGACGAAGTGGCCGAGGAGGTCCCGTCGGCACTCGACGACGGCCAGCGGCTAGTGAGCCACCTCGACCTCCCCCGGCGTGCCCCCGGAATCGCGTTCGTCGTCGGGTACGAACGGCGCGCGAACGGGGATGCGCTCGACAACGAGGTGCGGGCGCACGTCTACCGGCACGTGGTGGAGGTCCCGGGCAGGAGCATCGCTGACCTCGTCCGGGCGAGCGGCGTCGACCGGTCCACGCTCCGGTACCACGTGCGGATTCTCGACCGGGCCGGTCTCGTCGAATCGCGGTCGGTACTGGGTCACCACCGGGTGTACCCGACACCCGTCGACGACAGGGCGACCGCACCGGCGGCCGCGCTCGCGACCCAGTCGACGGAGCGCGTCGTCCGGGCGGTCGAACGACTCCAGCCGGTGGGAACGACCGACCTCGGCTCGGAACTCGGGCTCGCGACGAGCACCGTGAGCAGCCACGTCGACCGGTTAGTCGCGGCCGGCGTACTCACCCGCGAGTACGACGGGCGGGCGGTCTTCGTCCGACTCAGTCCCGAGACGCGAGCGTTTCTCGACTGATTCTCGCCCTGGGGACGCATCGGACTCGGGGGCGGACGGGTCCACGCGGGATTTATGTCGTCGCCAGCGGAACCCCCGGACAAGGATGTTCGAGACCATCGTCATCGCCACCGACGGTTCCGAGAGCGTCCAGCGAGCCGTCGACGTGGCACTCGACCTCGCCCGGCGCTTCGAGGCGGAAGTCCACACCATCTCCATCGTCGACACCGACGAGATCGAGTCGTCGCCCGAACGCCTCCAAGACGAGATGGAACGGGCGCTGAAGGACCAGGCCGAGGAGGCCCTGACCGACGTCGTGGCGTCGACGGACCTCGACGTGACGACGTCGGTCAGAGTCGGGAGACCGGCGACCGAAATCCGCGAGTACGCCGAGGCCCACGACGCCGACCTCGTCGCGATGGGCACCCGGGGACGACACGGCGAGAACCGGTTCCTCCTCGGAAGCGTCGCCGAGCGCATCGTCCGGACGTGTCCGATGCCGGTGCTCACGGTGCGACAGCTCGCGGCGGACGAGACGCTCTGAGGGCCGAGGTCGGGAACGGAAGGGCACCCTTTTCCCGAACCGACGACAGAACGCGGTATGGACGACAGCCTCATCGACGACGACGCGCTCTCGCTGTCACGGAAGTCCCGCCTGCCCGGAAAGGGCTTCTTCTACCCGGACTCGCTGGACGAGGAGTACGCGGAGGAACGGGTCCGCGAGGCGTGCGAGGGCGCCGAAGCCGTCATCGTGGCCGACAGCGACGCCGACGGACTCGGCTCGGTGGCCCTCATTCGGAAGGTGCGCGACGCCGCACTCGACGTCGCCCCGTTCGAGACGGAACTGACCGCCAGGCTCCGTGACGAGGACGAACCCGAGGGCGAAGCCGACGTAACCGTGAACGGCGCGGGAGAGAACGAGGCGGACGACGAGGACGAGGAAAGCGAGGAGTCGCCCGTCGCGCTGGTCGCCGCGGGCCCGCACTCGCTGGGCGAGGCGCTCGAACGCGTCGCCGAGTACCTCGAACCCGACGCGGACGTCTACGTCTGTGACCTCTGTCCCGACAGCGTCGAGACGGTTTCGGCGTCGCTCGAATCGCTCGCGTCGCGGGCGGGCGCGGTGCGGTGGTTCGACCACCACCAGTGGGACGAAGAGGTCGCGGCGTTCGTCCGGGAGACGGGCGTCGACCTCGTCGTCGGCGACTCCGACGAGGAGTGTACGACCGACGTGACGCTTCGCTCGCTGGCGTACGACTTCCCCGAGCGGTTCACCGAACTCGCCGAGGTGACCCGCGACCACGACCTCTGGCTGAACGAGGACCCGCGGAGCAAGGACCTCGCGGACTACGCGTACTGGAGTTCGTCCGAGGAGTACGTCGCCGTCGTCGGCGCGTACGGCGCGGACCTCCCCGACTCCGTCATCGAGTACGTCGAGTACCGGCGGGTGGAGAAGGAGGCGCTCATCGACCGCGCGGTCGACCGCGCGGAGTTCACCCAGGTGGGCGAGTGGACCGTCGGCGTCACCTACGGGAGATGCTCGCAGAACGAAGTCGCCGACGCGCTCCGCGAACAGGGCGCGGACGCGTCCGTGGTCGTCAAACCGGCGGGGAGCGCGTCTCTGCGCGGGTCGGACGGGTTCGAACGCTGCCACGAGGTCGCCGCGCTGGTCAACGGCGGCGGCCACCCGAAGGCGGCGGGCTGTAAGCCCGACATCTACGACGACATGCTCGACTACGCCCACCACTGGACGACCGAGGGCGCGACGACGAAGCGCGTCATCCTCGCGGCGTTCGAGCGGGTCGCAGCGGAGGTCGAACCGGGCGACGAGAGCGACGAGGGCATCGACACCGAGCGCTAAGCGGCGACGGCGGAACCGAGGGGTGGAGACGTCGCTCACGGGAACGCGAAAACCGGAGGAAGGGTCGGGGGGGCGACCCGAAGACCACGGGGGGCGTGTGACAGCCTTCGACCCCGAAGGCATCGGTGGCTCTCCCCGCCTCCGTAATGAGCTTTCTGTCCGTGTCTGACGGACGGCGTTCGAACGGCAGACGGTTCCGCCGCCGGTCGATGGCGTCGTCACCTCGCCCGGTGGTCACTCGTCGTCAACGAGGCGCCATCCGGCATCAACAGATCGCCATCCGTCGTCGATGGGTCCGTCGTCTGCCGGTGAGCCGTCGCTCACAGCGGGCGCGTCACTCGTCGCCGACGACCCACCGGTCGGAGAAGGCGGTGCCCTCGGAGGAGTACGCGTACGCGTGGATGACGTCGCCCTCGGCGTAGAGGCCGCCGACCTCCTCGTTCTGTGCCTCGGCGAACGCGAAGACGAACTGGACGTCGCCGCCGTCGGGTGCCTCGCCGCCGCCGAGGTCGCGGGCGATTTCTCCATCGGTGTCCATCGCCTCCCGGGCGAACGCCATCGCGTCCATTCCAGTCCCGGAAGCGAACAGCTTCCGGCCCTTGTCGCCGTCGACGACGAGAACGACGCCGTCGTCGACGTCCTCGCCGTAGTTGGCTATCTTCCCCTCGCTGTCGAGGAATGCGTGGGTGAGAAAGAGGGCGACGTCGTCGAGTCGCTCGCCCGCGAGGAACTCGTCGAGTTTGCTCATACCTCCCGGGAGGAGCGACGGATACAAAAGCCCGTCACACCGGAGCGAGGAGCGCGTGCGGCGACGAGAACACGGGCTGACGACGCGAGCGGCGCCTCAGTCGCGTCGAGCGTCGTCGCGGCCGTCGAGGGATTCGGCGATAGAGCTGAGCGAGTCGCGCGGCGTTTCGGTCGCCGAGTAGACCGCGCGGACACCCGGAACGCGAACGCCGTACAGCGTACCGGGGACGACCTCGTCGACCTCGACCGCATCACCGGGACCTCTCCCGACGTCGTCGGCCCACTCGACGAGGCGGTTTGCCCCCTCGCGTTCGCGGGCCATCCGCCGGTTGTCGTGGGCGCTCCGGACGACCAGTCCCGAGGAGTCGCCGGTGACGGCGGCGTGGAACTCGTCGCCGTCGAGGACGAGCCGGACGAGGTCGCCCGACTCGAGTTCGGTCGCGTCGGGGAGGCGGAGACAGGGCCGGCGGGTGCCGCCGCTCCGTTCGAGGCTCGCGCGGTGGGTCGTAACCGAGGGGTGGTCGCTGGGAACGCGTTCGGTCACTTACTCGTCGTCTTCGTCCGCCTCGCCGAAGGCGGCGGCGACGTCGCCAGAGCCGGAGACGACCTTCGCGTTGATCTGGACCGTCTCGTCGGAGACCCGTCGGCCGCGGACGGTGATGCGTTTGCGCTCGCCGTCGCGGGTGGTCTTGTGGCCGACGCCGCCGGTCGAGAGAATCTCCTTCAGGTTCGGCCCGGAGACGTCCGCGCGCATCGGTCGGCCGGCGGCGTCGGAGCCGCCGGTCAGTTCGAGCGTGAAGCCGTCGAGTCCGACGGCGCTGCCGTCGACCTCGTCGCCGAGGTCGCGCCCGAGGAAGCGGTTCGCGTCCTGTCCCGATACCTCTGTCTGGTAGGTCGCGCCGGAGTCGGGGTCCGCGACGACCACCTGGAAGTCTGCCATGCCTGCGTGTAAACCCGCGGCCGATGAAAAGCGCGTCGAAACGGCGGGCGCCCGTGGGTTGTGGTGTCACATGTCGGGGTATTCGACGAATCAGCTACCGAATCGGTATCAGGTAGCTCACATTTTATTGTCTCGATATTTTTATCTTCGAAAATATCAATGGATATGATTATATCGTCCGCCAACGATACTGAGTCGTGAACTACCGTTTCCCACCTCGACAGGCCGTCCCTCGGACCCACACGACAACCGCCCGGAAGATCAGCCGAAGACGGAGCCGCGAACAGGGCGGAGGCGGGCCGTGAACTACCGGAGTATCGCGGATCTGAACGACGACATCAAGCGCTGGGCGCCGACGCTCCCGCCGTTCGACCTCGTCGTCGGGGTCCCCCGCAGCGGTCTGCTGGCCGGGTCCATCCTCGCGCTTCACCTCAACGCCCCGCTGACCGACCTCGACGGCTTCCTGGAGTCGCGGGCCTTCGCGACCGGCGAACGGTTCGAGGGTGACGTCGGGACCCAGCCGAAGCGGGTGTTAGTGCTCGACGACAGCGTGCTGACCGGTTCGGCGATGACCGAAGCGCGCGAGCGCGTCGCCGAGGCGTCGCTCCCCGAGGAGGTCGACGTGGTGTTCGGCGCGGTCTACGTCAGCCCCGAGGGGAGAGACCTCGTCGACACCTACGCGGACGTGATCCGGTTCCCGCGGGTGTTCGAGTGGAACCTGATGCACCACCCGGGGTTCGTCCCGAAGAGCTGTTTCGACCTCGACGGCGTCCTCTGTCGCGACCCCACCCCGAAGGAGAACGACGACGGCCCCCGCTACCGGGAGTTCCTGTCGACGGTGGAACCGCTCGTCGTCCCCTCGAAACCCATCGGCTGGATCGTCACCGCCCGCCTGGAGAAGTACCGCGCGGAGACGGAAGCCTGGCTCGACGACCACGGCATCGAGTACGGCGAACTGATCATGCTCGACCTCCCGAGCAAGGAGATACGACAACGGCTCGGGAACCACGCCGAGTTCAAAGCCGAGGTGTACAACGACCTCGACGCGGTGCTGTTCGTCGAGAGCGACCACCGGCAGGCGATGGAGATAGCCCGACTCACGGACCGACCGGTGTACAGCGTCGAACACAACCAGGTGATCCGACAGGACCGACTCACCGTCTTCCGCCGCGAGAGCCAACACCACCTGCGGCGGTTCCGGGCGAACCCACTCGAATTCATCCGGCGTGCGAGCGCGTACCTCGTCAATCGGGCGTACCGACTGTCACTGTGACCCGTTCGGCGTCGGGTGGGCGGTCGTCACCAGCGCAGCGTGCGACGGTATGACAGCGTAATAAAACGGAAGTATACAGTTATCTCACCATCTCGCGATGGTATATCGCCGCGCGGCACCGGTTCGCCGCACAGGTGTGCCGGCGAGCGAGCGGAGAGGGGACGAGTGAGGAGGGGGAGCATCGTTCCCGCGCGCTGACGAGCGCGCGGGCCACTGGACCCGCCCCGGTTTCGTCTCGGGGTCGCCCCGGCGTCGAACGCCGAGGGAGACGACCGAACGGGACCGAGAGGTGGGGCAGACGACCGGGGCGGTCTCACGCCGTCTCGAACCCCGGTTCCCACCGGAACCGGCCGTTTCGCTGTATCACGTCGCCGTCGATTTCGATCCGCGAGCGCTCGCTCACGTCGGTAATCATGTCCACGTGGACCGCGGAGTCGTTCGCCTCGTCTTCTTCGCCGTCCCGGAAGTTCGAGCGGTACGCCCGCCCCAGCGCGAGGTGAACGGTGTCGCCCATCTTCTCGTCGAAGAGGACGTTGTCGGTGAACCGGTCGATGCCGCGGTTCATCCCGACGCCGAGTTCGCCGAGGCGCTTCGCCCCGGCGTCGGTGTCGAGGACGTCCGCGAGGACGTCCTCGTTCGTCTCGGCCGAGAAATCGACGACTTCGCCCGATTCGAACGAGAGCCAGACGTTCCGCACCCGACGACCCTGCAGCGTCATCGGGACGTCGAAGAACACCTCCCCTTCTGTGGCGAACGGCGCGGTGAACACCTCGCCGGAGGGGAGGTTGTGCGAGTCGTACGCGACCGAGGCGGCGCTGTTGACCGCGACCCGCCCCTCGACGGCCATGGTGAGGTCCGTGTCCGGGTGTGCGTCGCGCTCGGTGACGAGGCGGACCTCGCTCCCGGCGTCGAGCAGTTCCTTCAACTGGGCCATCTCCGCCGCGAGCGACTCCCAGTCGCGGAGGACGGCCCCGTAAACGAAGTCGCGGTACTCGTCGAACGCCATCCCGGCCTGCTGGGCGAGCGCCCGGGTCGGGTGAACGGTCGAGACCCAGCGGGTGTCGAGGCGCGCCTCGCGGGCGGCCTGGTTCGCACGGGCGTACGCCGCCTGGCTGTCGCCGGAGACGTCCGCCATCGCCGTCGTGTTCCGCGGACCGCCCAGGCGGAGCACGACGTCGGCGCGTTCGTAGAGCGCGAGTTCCGCGTCCGAGGCGTCGAAGTCGCCGTCGTGGGCACGCAGGTACGCGCGGTCCAGTTCCTCCGAGGCGTAGGTCGTGACGACGCTCGCCCCGCGCTCGCCGAGTTCGGCGCAGACGGCGACCGCGAGGTCGTGTGCGTCCTCGCCGACGCTGACGACGACGTCGTCGCCGCGTTCGACCCGGGCGCTCCAGTCGACCAGCGTCCGCGCGTGGTCGCGTATCCGTTCGTCCATGCGGACGAGAACGCCCCGACCGCGAAAAACCCTCGCGTGCGCGTCGACGGTGTCAATCGAAGACGAAAGGAGCGCCACTCCCGGAGGGGGTCCTCAGTCGAGCGAGGAGAACAGGTCGAACAGCGATCCGATCTCGTCGGCGTACGTCGCGAGGAGGTCGCGGCGGGAGACGACGCCGACGAACTCGTCGGCCGCGTCGACGACGACGAGTCGCTCGGCGCCCGTCTCGCGGAAGCGCGAGACGAGTCCCTCGCGCGAGGCACGCTCGCGGATGGTCACCGACAGGGAGACGACGTCGGCGACCGGCCGGTCGGCGAGTCCGTCGACGGTCCCGAGTGCGAGTCCGACGTCGGCCGCCGAGAGCACCCCGAGCGGGTGCTGTTCGTCGAGCACGACGACGAACGCCTCCCCGTGCGTCCGCATGGCGTCGGTCGCCTGTACGACGGTCGTGTCCGGCGCGGCCGTCAGGACGTCCGTCCGGGCGATGTCGGCGGTCATACCGGACGAAAGGTCCGGAGCGGGGTAAACGTATCCTGTCGACGGGGTGTGCGGCGGGCCGTACGAGACGCAGGGACACGACCACAACACGACCACAACCACAACCACTACCACCTCCCCTCTCGCAGGGGCGGGTATGCAACTGGGCGTCATCGGACTCGGTCGGATGGGACAGATCGTCGTCGAACGCGTCCTGGATGCGGGCCACGACGTCGTCGCGTTCGATCTGAATTCCGAGGCAGTCACCACCGCGGCCGAAGCGGGTGCCGAGACCGCCGAGGGTCCCGTCGACGTGCTGGACCGCCTCGGCGACGAGCGCCGCGTCTGGCTGATGGTACCGGCGGGCGAGGCCGTCGACGCGACCCTCGACGAACTGGCCCCGCATCTAAGAGAGCGGGACGTCGTCGTCGACGGGGGAAACTCCCACTTCGAGGCCTCGGTTCGGAGAGCAGAGCGCGTCGACGCCGCGTACCTCGACTGCGGGACGAGCGGCGGACCGGCGGGTGCGGAACTGGGCTTCTCGCTCATGATCGGCGGTCCCGCGTGGGCGTACGAGGAGATGACGCCGGTGTTCGACGCCGTCGCCACGGGACCCGAGGGGCACGGACACATGGGACCGGCGGGGTCGGGCCACTACGTGAAGATGGTCCACAACGGCGTCGAGTACGCGCTGATGCAGGCGTACGGCGAGGGGTTCGAACTCCTCTTCGAGGGCCGGTACGACCTCGACCTCGAATCCGTGGCGCGGACGTGGAACAACGGCGCAGTCATCCGGTCGTGGCTGCTCGAACTCTGTGAGGAGGCCTTCCGAGAGGAGGGGTCGGACCTCGGCGACGTCGCAGACCACGTCGCGGGCGGGTCGACGGGCACGTGGACGGTCCAGGAGGCGCTCGAACAGGAGGTCCCCGTCCCCCTCATCTACCAGGCGCTGGCCGAGCGATTCGCCAGCCGGGAGGAGCGGTTCTCGCGTCGCCTGGCGAACCGCCTGCGCTACGGGTTCGGCCGGCACGAGGTCGCCCGCGAGTAGTCGACCGGCCGCCGGTCGAGACGCCGAGAGGGCCCGTCGTAGGGGCAGTGACATATACAAGCGTCCGGTGCATAACACAGGAGATGACTGCCACAATATGCGTCCTCCACGTCGACGACGACCGGGAGTTCGCTTCCCTGGCAGCAGCCTCGCTCGAGGCGGAGAACGAGGCGCTCAGCGTCGAGAGCGAACCGGACGCCGAACGGGCGCTGGAGCGCCTCGACGAGGAGTCGTTCGACTGCGTCGTCTCCGACTACGAGATGCCACAGGTGAGCGGGCTGGAGTTCCTGCGGGCGGTGCGCGACGTCGACGACACGATGCCGGTCATCTTCTTCACCGGCCACGGCTCCGAGGAAGTCGCGAGCGAGGCGATATCGGCGGGCGTGACGGACTACATCCAGAAGCGCGGCTACGAGCAGTACACCCTGCTCGCGAACCGCATCGTCAACTACGTCGAGCGCCGCCGCGCCGAGGAGGAGCGTCTCCGGGGGTACGAGGCCATCGAGCGGGCCCGCGAGGGGATCAGCATCCTCGACGAGAGCGGACGGTTCGTCTACACGAACGAGGCGTTCGCCTCGCTCGTCGGGTACGACCGCGACGAACTCCTCGGCCGACACTGGGAACTGCTGTACAGAGAGGAGGACAGACAGCGGGTGTACGACCAGCAACTGCCCGCGGCGGCCAACGGCGGCTGGACCGGTCAGACCGTCTACCGGCGGAAGGACGGCGACCTGGTGTTGACGAACCACTCGCTGTCGTACACCGAGGACGGCGAACTCATCTCCGTCGCCCAGGACATCACCGACGACGAACGCCGCCGGCAGGAACTACTGGAGGCGAAACGGTTCGAGTCGCTGGTCACGGCCGTCACCGAGTACGCCGTGTTCATGCTCGACACGGAGGGGCGAATCGTGACGTGGAACGAGGGCGCCGAGGACATCGAGGGGTACACCGAACAGGAGGCGGTCGGCGAGCACGTCTCGCTCTTTTACACGCCTGAGGACGTCGCGGCCGGCCTCCCCGAGCGGCTTCTCGACGAGGCGCTCGAACGCGAGTGCGTCGAAGACGAAGGGTGGCGCGTCCGCCGCGACGGCCAGCGCTTCTGGGCACACGTGGTCGTCACGCCGGTGTTCGACGACGACGGCACCCACCAGGGGTTCGCGTTCGTGACCCGCGACATGACGGAACGGCGAGCGCGCGAGAACGAACTCGAGGCACAGCGCGCGTCGCTCGCGGCCGCGAACCGGATGAACGAAGTCCTCCGCGACATCCTGCGGCGCATCGTCCACGACTCCTCGCGGCGGGACATCGAACAGGACGTCTGCGACCGACTCACCGGCGACGGGCCGTACCTCTTCGCGGCGAGCGTCGACTACGTGGAGGGGGGCGGGTTCGACGTCCGACTCGCGAGCGGCCTCGACGCCGACGCGGCCGGATACGTGTTCGAACACATCACGTCGCGCAGCGTCATCGAGCGAGCCTACGAACGGGGAAGCGTCGAGGTCCAGCACGTCGACAGCGCCGCGGTCGACCTCGACCACGACCTCGCCACCGCCATCCGTTCGGTGGTCTGTGTCCCGTTGACCTATCGGGAGACCACCTCCGGGCTCGTCCTCCTCTGCTCGACGACGGCGAGCGGCCTGACCGAGAACGAACGGAGCGCGCTCGCGGACATCGGGACGGCCGCCGGGTACGGCATCCACGCCGTCGAGACGGAGCACCTCCTGCAGGCCGACGGGGTCGTCGAACTCGTGCTGGAGACGACCGACGCCGACGACCCGCTGGTCCAACTCGGGAGCGGGGACGGAACGGTGACGCTCGACCGCCTCGTTCCCATCGACGACCGGCGGTACCTCGTGTACGTGACGCTCGAAGGGAGCGCGCCGACCGACCGGGTCGCGGCAGTCGCGCCGAACCCGGCGGTCGAGGAGGTGACCGTCGTCCACGACCGGGAGGGAGAGGGCGGCGTCATCGCCCTGACCGTGACGGACGTGCTCGTGACCTACCTCGCGAGCATGGGCACCAAGGTCCACACGATGGAGGCGTCGGAGGGGACGCTCCGGGTGATGGTCGACGTCTCGCCGAACGTCGACGTCGGACGGCTCCTCGACGGGGTCCGATCGGCGTTCCCCGACAGCGGACTCGTCTCGAAGCGACAGGTCGCCCGCCCCGTGAAGCGGACGCGAGCGGTGGCGGAGACGGTCGAATCGCGGCTCACCCAGCGACAACTGTCGGCGCTGCAGGCGGCGTACCACGGCGGCTACTTCGAGCGCCCGCGCCGACAGACCGCCGAGGACGTCGCGGAGACGATGGGCATCTCGGCGTCGACGTTCCACCAGCACCTCCGTATCGCCCTCGAAACCGTGCTGACCGAACTGTTCGACTGACGGGGCGGTCCGGTACACCCTCTCAGTATCACCGAAGATATTCGATGCCGGACCGCTTCGGCCGTACACCGAGGGGGCTGGAGACACGACCGGCGGTATGAACGGACAGTCGATGCTGCCCTCGTGGCTTCGTCGGAGCTACATGCGGCAGTTCGTCGCGACGGTCCTCGTCGTCATGGTCGTCGTCGCCGGGTTCGGGTTCTTCGTCCAGAACATGATCGGCGACGAACTCAGAGACGATACCCAGACCGAGCTCCGGCGAGTCGCCGAACTCGAAGCGGACGGGTTCGCGGGGTGGGTCGAGACGAACAAACGCACGGTCCAACTCCTGTCGGACTCGGAGGCGGTCCAGGTTATCGACACGTCGACCGCGGTCGGGGCGCTGGACCAGAAGCGAGCGCAGTTGCCCGAGACCGTCCACGCGCTCCACCTCGTCGACCGGCGGTCGGGGACGGTCATCGGAAGCACCGACGACGTCAGGGAGGGAGCGCCGCTCGGGACGCTCGGAATCGTGTGGATGGACCAGTTGCTCGCCGACGCCGCACAGGACGACACGCTCGTCTCGGAGGGGTACCGGCGCGACGGGACCGAACTCGTCGCGTTCGCCAGCCCCATCTCCGGCGAGCGCGCCCTCGTGATGACCGTCGACACGACCGAGCGCGCCAGCCAGTTCAGCACGCCCATCGAGGGCGGGTTCACCCAGGTCGTCGACGGCAACGGCATCGTCGAGTTCGCCGAGAGCGAGGAGGCCGTGCTGCGCGAGTACCGGTGGGGGGCCGACGCGGTCGCGCTCCAGCGCGGCGCTGCCGACGAATCGGGCGTCGTCGAACAGGACGGATACGTCGTCGGCTACGCGCCCGTCGAGGGGACCGACTGGGTCGTACTGACGCACGCGCCGACGGGAGGGGCCTACGGGGTCGTCGACCTCATCGAACGTGACGTGCTCCTCTTGGTGGGGCTCTCGGCGCTCGGATTCGTCGTCGTCGGCCTCACCATCGGCCGGAGCACCGTCCGGGCGCTCGACGACCTCGCCGAGACCGCGCGGGAACTGGAGGCGGGGAACCTCGACGTGTCCGTCGAGACCGACCGCGAGGACGAAATCGGGCGGCTGTACGGGGCGTTCGGTGCGATGCGCGACGCCATCCACGAACAGTTGCGGGAGGCGAACGCCCTCGCCGAGCACCTCGACCGGAAGGCCGCCAGCTACGACGCCGCGATGGAACGGGCAGCGGACGGAGACCTCACGGTCCGCGTCGACCCCGAGAGCGAGAGCGAGGCGATGCGGAAGGTCGGCGAGGGGTTCAACGAGATGGTCGCGTCGGTCGAGTCCACGCTCACACAGGTGCAGTCGTTCGCCGACAGCGTGGCCACCGCGAGCGAGGAGGTGACCGCCGGCGCCGACGAGGTGAGCCGCGCGAGCGACGAGGTCGCGCTCTCGGTGGAGGAAATCTCCGACGGGGCGGCCGAACAGGAAGAGCGGCTCGAGGAGGTGTCGGCGGAGATGACCGACCTCTCGGCGACGGTCGAGGAGATCGCCTCCTCGTCGGCGGAGGTCGCCCGGACGTCTGAGACGGCGGCCGACAGCGCCGAGGCCGGTGCCGGGTACGCGAGCGACGCGATGGCGGAGATGCGGCGCATCGAGCGGCAGAGCGAGCGCTCCGCCGAGGAGGTGGCGGCGCTGGACGAGGAGATGAATCGAATAGGGGAAGTCGTCTCGCTCATCGAGGGCGTCGCCGAACAGACGAACCTCCTGGCGCTGAACGCCTCCATCGAGGCGGCCGGCGCGGGCGACGCGGGCGACGGGTTCGCCGTCGTCGCCGACGAGATCAAGGCGCTCGCCGAAGAGGTGACCGAGTCGACCGCCGAGGTCGCCGGCCTCGTCGAGGACGTACAGGCCTCGACGACGAGCGCCGTCGACGACATGGCGGAGATGCGAGAGCGGGTTGCGGACGGGGCCGACACCGTCGAGGAGGCGCTCGACGCCCTCGACGAGATTTCGGAGGACGTCACCGCGGCGAACGCCGGCGTCCAGTCCATCAGCGACGCGACCGACGAACAGGCGACCACCGCCGAGCAGGTGGTCGGGGTCGTCGACAGGGTGGCGACCGTCGGCCGGCAGACGGCAGCGGAGGCACAGTCGGTCTCGGCCGCCGCCGAGGAGCAGACCGCCTCGCTCTCGGAGGTGTCCGACAGCGCCGACTCGCTGGCGGCGAGCGCGGCGAGGCTCTCGTCGACGCTCGACGCCTTCGAACTCGGCGAACGGGACGGGTCGCACGCCCCGGCACGGACACCGACGGGAGATGGTGGCGTCGCCGCGACCGACGGCGGCGAGCCACCGAGCACCGAACGGCGGTGAAATCGGGCGACGGTAGTCGACCCGGCGCGGACGGACAATCACAATCCCCTTAACCCCCGCATCCGTAGCCGCCGACATGGTCGAGATCAACGTCGTGGGACTCAGTATGGGCGTCCTGCTGACGCTCATCGCCGTCGCGCTGCACTACTCCAAAGGGACGGGGTGGCAGTCGACGCAGGACATCTCACAGGAGGTGCTGGACCGTCGGGCGGAGACGGTCCCCGAGACGGACTTCCCCGAACCGATGAACCGCTCCATCGGCGGTGGCGCCGCCGCCGTCGCCGCGGGCGCCAGCGCTGAGGGTGCCGAACTCGAAGAAGGCGGCGAGGAAACCGCCGAGGAGACCGGCCCCGCCGACATCCCCGAGGACGAGGTCGAGTACTTCGAGGTGGAGTTCGTCAAGGAGGGCGAGACCATCGAAGTCGCCAACAACAAGACCATCCTCGAATCCGGCGAGGACCACGGCTGGGACCTCCCATATGCGTGCCGGCAGGGGTCGTGCGTCTCCTGTGCCGGACAGATCCAGGACGGACCCTCCGAGGACTACGTCGTCCACGACAACCAGCAGATGCTCGACGACGGCGAACTCGACGACGGCTACACCCTGACGTGTGTGGCGTATCCGCGCGGTTCGTTCACCATCGAGACGGGCAAAGCGCCCTGAGGTCGGCTCGAACGCACGAGCGCCACGACCCGTTTCGGTTCTTCTCCTCGACGCTCCCTCGACCGGCGACGGAGACCGTTTCTCGACCGTCTTTCCCGACCGCCTAGTCGAGTCGGTCGAGCGCCGCCGAGAGCGCCCGGCGCGTGTACGTCGGGAGCACGCCGAGTCGGTACGCACCGGAGGCCTGGACGTCGGACTGGACGTCCTCGGCGTCGAGTCCGTCCGCCGCCTCCGTCGCCGCGTCGTCCACGACGTCGGCGTCGAGCCTCGAATCGGTGAGGGCGGCTTCGACCGCGTCGAGCCTGAACGGCGCGTCGAGGACGCCCGTCGCGGCGACCCTGGCCGATTCGATTCGTCCGTCGTCCGTTCGCAGCGCGACGCCGACGCCGACGAGCGCGTAGCCCGACAGCGGGTTCCGATAGCGGACGTACGCGCTCGCCTCGCCGGGTCCGTGGGCGGGGACCGAAATCGAGGTGACGAGTTCGCCGGGGTCGAGCGCCGTCTCGAACGCTCCCCGGAAGAAGTCGTCGACCGCCATGGTCCGTTCGCCGTCGGGCCCCTCGACGTGAACCTCGCCGCCGAGTGCGAGCAGGGCGGCCGGCGGGTCCGAGCGCGGGTCGGCGTGGGCGACGTTGCCGCCGAACGTCCCGCCGTTTCGGACCTGGAAGTCGCCCAGTTCGCCCGCGGCGTCCGCGAGCGCGGTCGCGCGCTCGTTTAAGATCTCGGAGGCCGCCATCTCGGCGTGGGTCGTCAGCGCCCCGACCGAGACCGTGTCGCCGTCGACGGAGACGCCCGAGAGCCCGTCGACGCGTCCGATGTCGACGAGCACCGGGGGCGAGTGCTCGTTCGTCTTCATCAGCGGGAAGAGCCCGTGGCCGCCGGCGAGGAGTTCTGCACCCTCGTGCGCGCCGAGGAGGTCGATGGCCTCGTCGACGGAACCGGCGCGGTAGTAGTCGAACTCCGCGGGGTACATCTACGACACCTCCCCCTCGCGCATGGCGGTCCACAGCTTCTCGGGCGTGAGCGGCATGTCGAGGTGGGTGACGCCGAACGGCGCGAGCGCGTCACAGACGGCCGCCACGGTGGCGGGGGTCGCACCGATGGTCGCGGACTCGCCCACACCCTTCACCCCCAGAGGATTATGCGGACTCGGCGTCACCGTCGCGTCGGTCTCGAAGTCGGGGAGCATCGTCGCCACGGGGACGGCGTACTCGTCCATCCGCCGGGTGAGGAGGCTCCCGTCGTCGTCGTACGCACCCTCCTCGTAGAGCGCGACGCCGATCCCCTGGGCGACGCCGCCGTGGACCTGCCCCTCGACGATCATCGGGTTGATGATCTCGCCGCAGTCGTCGACGGCGACGTACTTCTCCACCGCGACTTCGCCCGTCTCCGCGTCGACCTCGGCGACGCAGACGTGCGTCCCGAAGGGGAAGGTGAAGTTCTCCGGGTCGTAGAAGTGGGTCGCTTCGAGACCGGGGTCCATCCCCTCGGGGAGGTCGAAGCCCAGGTAGGCCTCGTGGGCGGCCTCCTGGATGTGAATCGAGCGGTCGGGCGCGCCCTTGACGCTGAACGTCCCCTCGGCGAACTCGACGTCGTCCTCGTCCGCTTCGAGCTTGTGCGCGGCTATCTTCCGCGCCTTCTCGCGGACGTCGCGGGCGGCCAGCGCGATGGAGCCACCGCCGACGGGGGCGCTCCGACTACCGTAGGTGCCCATCCCCTGTGGAATCTGGTCGGTGTCACCCTCGACGACCTCGACGCCGTCGACGTCGACGCCGAGTTCCCCGGCAACGATCTGCGCGTAGGTCGTTCGATGACCCTGTCCCTGGTCGGCGGTGCCGGCGAAGACGGTGACCGTCCCCGACATGTCGAACCGGACGATAGAACTCTCCCAGCCGCCGGCGACGGCACCGAGTTGACCGGCCGCCTTCGACGGGGAGAGTCCGGCGCTCTCGACGAAGTTGGCGACGCCGATGCCGAGGTAGCGACCCTCGTCTCGCAGTTTCGCCTGCCGCTCGCGCAGGTCGTCGTACCCCACCAGGTCGAGCGCGTGGTCCATCGCCCCCTCGTAGTCGCCGCTGTCGTAGACGACGGCGACGCACGTCTCGTACGGGAACGCGTCGCTCGGCACGAGGTTCCGCCGCCGAAGGTCGGCGGGGTCGAGTCCGAGTTCGCTGGCAGCGACGTCCATCAGCCGTTCGAGCACGTAGATGCCCTCCGCCCGCCCCGCCCCGCGGTAGGCGTCGACCGGCGTCGTGTTGGTGAACGCGCCGACCACGCGGCAGTGGATGGCGGGGATGGCGTACTGCCCCGAGAGGATGGTCGCGTAGAGGTACGAGGGGGTTGCAGTGGCGAACTGCGAGAGGTGTGCCCCGAGGCCGGCGTGGGTCTCGACGCGCATCCCGAGGACCGTTCCCTCGGAGTCGAGCGCCATCTCCGCCGTGGTGGTGTGGTCGCGGCCGTGGCAGTCGGTGAGGTAGCCCTCCGAGCGCGTGGCCTGCCACCGCACGGGCGAGCCGAGTTGCATCGAACACCACGCCGTGACGGCCTCGTCGGGGTAGTGGTAGATCTTCGAGCCGAAGCCGCCGCCGACCTCCGGGGCGACGACCTGTATCTTGTTCTCGGGGAGGCCCAGACTCGTGCCGGCGAGGAGCATCCGGTGGAGGTGGGGGTTCTGGCTCGTCATCCAGATGCGAAGCTCTTCGGTTCGGGAGTCGTAGTCCGCCAGCGCCGCGCGGGGCTCCATCGCGTTCGGGATGACCCGCTGCTGACGGAGGTCGACCGAGACGGTGTGGGCCGCGTCCGCGAACGCCTCGTCGACGCCATCCTCGTCGCCGAGCGTGAAGTCGAACGCGACGTTGTCGGCGGCCTCGTCGTGGACGGGGGATAGTCGCCGGAGACCGCCTCGACGGGGTCGACGACGGCGTCGAGTGGCTCGTACTCGACCTCGACGAGCGCGGCCGCGTCGTGGGCCCGCTCTCTCGATTCGGCGACGACCGCGGCGACGCCGTCACCGAGGTGTCGGACCTTGTCGACGGCGAGGATGCGGTACTGGGGCGTGACGAGCCCTGGAAGCGACCACGCGGTCGGGATGCTGTTCGGAACTCCGGTCTCCTCGACGTCCGCGCCCGTGAACACCGCGACGACGCCCTCCTGGGCCGCGGCCGCGCTCGTGTCGATGTGTTTGATTCGCGCGTGGGCGTGGTCGCTCCGGCGGATGGCGAGGTGCAGCGCGCCGGCGAGGTCGATATCGTCGGTGTACTCGCCCGTTCCCGTGACGAGCGGCACGTCCTCGCGGCGAGCGACGGAGGAACCGAACACCTCCGCCGCGACGGCCTCTTCGTCGAGCGTCGATTCGCTCATGCGGAGTCCTCCCGGAGGGTCGCCGCGGCGCTCTCGACGGCATCGACGATGTTGTGATAGCCCGTACAGCGGCAGAGGTTCCCCTCGATGGCCTCGCGGATCTCCTCCCGTGAGGGGTCCGGGTTCGATTCGAGCAGCGCGCGGGCGGTGACGACCATCCCCGGCGTGCAGTAGCCGCACTGCAGGCCGTGTTCGGCCTGGAACGCCGCCTGGAGCGGGTGGAGACCCTCCTCGGAGACGCCCTCGATGGTCTCGACCCGTCGCCCGTCGGCCTGCACGGCCAGGAGGTTGCACGACTTCAGCGCGCGGCCGTCGACGAGGACGGTACAGGCGCCACAGCGCGTGGTCTCACAGCCGACGTGGGTGCCGGTGTAGTCGAGTTGCTCGCGGAGCGCGTCGACGAGGAGCGTCCGCGACGCGACGGTGAGGTCGTGGTCGGTTCCGTTGACGGTCAACGTGATGTCGTGTGTACTCATGGTGAGAGGGGGTGTGATGCCCACGCCGTGGACACCGCACCGGATGTGTGAATCGGTGGCCCGTCACACGGTACCGTGTGTAGAGAGAGTGTCAGGAGATATAGATTCGCGTCGTTAGTGGGGTGAGACGTAGTCCGGGGGGTGAGATGACAATCGTTATACGTGGCTGTGGGCTACGACCCGGTGAGGGCCCGTAGCTCAGTGGACAGAGTGCTTGGTTCCGGACCAAGATGTCGCGGGTTCAAATCCCGTCGGGTCCGTAGCGTCTAATCGCAGGAAGGCTGTGGAATCGAGTCAGGTTTTAATCCGGTTTCATCATGAGCGGTGCCACTCTCTCTTAGAACCGTATGTATTGGTGGCTTTAACTGAGAATGAGCGGCCCCACTGTGAGCGTCTGTTTCGCAAGCGTCGCAAGTCGGAGCACGTAGGCGGCAAATACCAGAAACGGCGTGACTGATATCGTGAAGCTAGCACTGACAACCCAGAGAACGGTGTCAAAGCCCAGCAGCGTCCCTGAGAACGTGGTCGCATCGACGAAGACTACAACCCCACCGGCAACGATGAGCGCTGGGACTGACGCGTAAAGAATCGCGCGAGAGAGTTTAACGAGCGCCCACTGGAGGTACAGCACCTTGACATACTCGCGAACCGGACCGAACATCGTTACGGCTTCCAGCATCTCTCTAAACGCCCTGCGTTCCTCCCTACTGAGACTGTCTTCGTACTGCTCGCCGAGGCGCCGGATGTCGTGCATCTTCCGGCTGTAGTCGAAGTCCAAGGCTGGCGAAACGACCGCGAACGATCCGAAATCCACCCCTTCAAGCTCTTCTCGAGCGGTATCTGCGCTTTCTTCGAGGTCGTCTACGTACTCGTTGACCCGGCGACGGAGTTCGTCGTCCCCGTTCTCGGAAATCGTCTCTCGGAGCGTTCCTGCTCGGTGTACGCTCGTCTTGATGAGTTCATCGAGCAAATCAGCCGGAACAACGGGTTTGGTCTCTCCGATCAGATCGTCGATATTCTGGTAGAAATCCATCGTTACGTCCATTCGGCTCCGTTGGGTGCCGAGAGACCCAATCTCTTGGGAGAGCACCAACTGGTTGATTGAGACCACTAGCGTCGTACTGGTGATAATCGCACCCACAAGTCCCGCGAAGACCGTCTCGACCATGTCGCTCGTCTCCATGGTCGATTGGATCGAAACCGGCTTGAGAAACCCGAAACTCATGAACGAGATGAAGACGACGAGGGCGAGCACTCCTGCGAGGAGCCAACGGTTTGCTCCAAGAAGTACCCAAAACAGGTATTCGTTCACCCCGGTTCGTTTACGGAGCTTGTCGGGACTCGAGAGGTCAAGCTCACTCATCGTACACCGGTCGCTTGAGGAGCAGTAGCTTCGTTCCACCCCTGTCGTAATCGAGCGTGGCGGTGAGTTCCCAACCTTCCGCGCCGAGTTCGTTCAACTCCTCTGTGGGGTCGATAGTCTCACGCTTCGTCAATCCCTTCGGCGGTTCGAGCGTCTTGTACTCCCATTTTGATGGATTATTGCCGTCCATGATCATGGTATAACTCCCGCTCGTTTAGTTCGGGTGCTTGCTCCACTACCCTTTTTATTCCATCTATTTATTGTTCGATTTAAATTACAGGGGGAGAGAGACGTAGTTTCGTAGCCAGGCGGAGTTGAGCGACATATCTCCTCCGTAGCCCAGCCCAGTGCTCTGCAGGGGAATCTTTTTGAGCGTGTACGCAACAACACTGTGTGATCAAAACCCCTCACAAACGAGCCCTCCTCACGACGATAGTGGCCTGTAGTCTCGTCTTCAGCGGGTGTCTCACGCTCAGTCCGACAGTCTCGGCGGATACGAATAATTCAACCGTTGTCGAGCACATCTCAGCTACTGAACCGTGGTCTGGTCCCGGTATTCGAACGAAAATCAGCCTGAAATCAAGCGATAATGGTTCGAATGTGACAACCATAACTGCGATCGAAGAAGACGGTCAAACGTTCCAATCGACACAAGTCGATGCCGGTCAGACGACAGTGATTCTCTCGCTTCCTGCACATCAAGACGCGATACTTGTCGCGAGCAATTCGGTGAACTCAACAACAATTGAAAAGTTAAATGTAACCACCAGCGGACGCAAAGTCGTCTAAGTCTACCGGATCTTGCTGAAAGTAACACAGTCTTTGGAATAGGTTTCATCGGTACTTACATCCTGACCCGTAGCCGTTATTTTCCCGCGTCGTGCAGTGGAATCTCATGCTTACGGGTCGATATCGGTCCGTAGTGACACTTCCAGCTTGTTGAGCGCCAGTGAGAGAGACATCGACTGCTGACCGAGTTTAGACAACACAGGACGGGTAGTATCGACGAAATCGGGAGGGGCCGTTAGTCATCACTATGCTTAATCCTCGTTCCACGTCTCCGGATCGCCTTCACGGGACTCTCCCTTTGCCTGTCGTTTGTGAGGCCATATCGCAATGCCGAGTACCGTCACGGAGAATGTGGCGACGACCCCAACCACGACGGAACCAGGAGCAGCGGCAATTGCGGCGGTGGTGAGCCAATCTTGACGAGGCGTGACTGTGATGCGGAAGATCCAAGCAGCGAGCAACACCCCGAACAGGGCGAGGTAGACACGTCGAAGTCGGTTAGCGAGTGCCTCCCGGAACGTGACTTTCAACTTTGGCGTCCGGTAATCGTTGCTGAGTTCTACTCGCCAGTCCGGATGTTCGGTGCCCTGGGACGGGTCGAGCGCATTTGCGAAGAGATTCTGCTGAAGCATCCGAATACGCGATCGATATACATCGTACCATAGACTGGTGTACGATGGCTGAATCGTGTGCGACGGGTGTGTCTCTTCTGAGAGGTCAATGAATCGTTCCCCATCGCGCTTGTTTTTGATTGGTGTCCCCGTCTCCGGGTGGTGGCGAACGTCCAGCGACACTTCCTGTGGATCGTAGTCGTCCACATCCAGTGCATGAGTAGCGCCTCTCCGGAGCGGTGCACGCCATATGAGGAGAAAGCAGACGTGACGTTCAGATGCGTACTCGTAGGTGGAGAGATCGTCCAAAATTCCGTCAGCGACCTCAGAGTCGATCATCACGTCACGAGAGTTCTCGCCGTTGGCCAGACTCGGATAACGGAGTGTGGTGTCAGACTCACCCGTCGCCGTCGCCGACGAACTGATGCGTCGTGTCCCTCCGCATCTGGGTGTCTTCGTCATCGAGGAGGTTCGTCGCCAACTGCTCGGCGACGACCGGACTCACGTTCCCCGCGAGTCGCATGGCCTCGTCGTCGTAGTCGTCCAGTTCGAGCACGTCGCGGAAGAACCGCGAGAGGACGAGATACGTCTCGTGCAGTTCTTCGGCCGTGTCGCGCCCGGCAGGGGTCAACGATGCTCCCTCGTACGGTTCGTGAACCACGAGGCCCCGTTCGTCGAGGCGCTGGAGCATCTCGGTCGCCGCGGACGGCGACCGGTTGACGGCGTCGGCGACGGTACCGGGCGCAACCGGTGCCGACGCCTCCCGTTCGACGAGGTAGACGGCGAGCAGGTACTGTGACGCCTCGCTCATCCGCTCACGCATCCCGGTGTGTCGTGGCGTCTTCCGAACGAAGGACAGAGCCGACACACCGGGTCGTTCGCGACGGGGACGACGACCCGCCGAGGTCCGTGGCTCACGGATTACGCCCCGGCCGAACGCCGAGCGTTACGACTGTCCGATGCCGCATCCGGCGTGAACCCGTCCGTTCCGTCGGCGTCGTGGTCGAACCCGGTCCGATACCGTCCCGGTGTCTCCGCGTGACGCATATTTTTTAGGGTGGCCTAAATAGTCAAAACATTTTCGGATTTTAGGCACCCCTAAATCGAGGGAGACACCACCGTTCCGGGTTTTTAGGTGGTGCGAAAAATTACCAGAATAAACTCATTATCTGGCTCTAAATCGACAGATTCCGTATTTGGGACCCTGTAACCCCATTCTTTAGGGCCACCTAAAAGAACAGATTTATGATATATCCGCCCATACCATCGAACGCAATGAGCACTCAAGGCCTCGAACGGCAGACGCGGAACTACCTGAGCAACAACGTCCCGCAGATCCAGCAGCACGGTGGCAACTTCGAGATTCGAGAGGTCGACGAGGAGGCCGGACAGGTGACCGTCGCCATCGGCGGCGCCTGTTCGGGGTGCGGTATCGCCCCGATGACCATGAAGGCCATCGAACACCGCCTGCCCGAGAGCGTCGACGGGGTTTCGGAGGTCAAGGTCGTTCGGGCGGGCGGCCCCCGAGCAGCGGTGATGCCGTCGAAGATCGACGAGATGGACGAGATGGAGGAGTACGAGGACTACGACCCGCCGTTCTGAACGGCGGAGACGATCGGTCGCGGTGTTTTTTCGGGAGCGACAGAGCGAAGCGCCGTCCGGACGAGACCGCTACAGTCTCGAAAGCGGCCCGGAGAGTCGACCGTTCGGTCGGATTTGTGCCTAATCTGTGGCGGACACGTGTCATAGTTCGGAAATAGCATATCACGACGAACGTGGTCGTCTCCAGCGTCGTGAGCGGGACCGACCCCGTGTGGAAAGCCGCCAACGACCGTCCGGTCGACGCGCTCCGGTCGTGAGACGCCGATGACTCTCGACAGGCACGCGCTCCGGAAGACGGCCATCCCGGTTGCGGGGGCGTCGACGGCCGCGAGGAGACGACGGCGGCAGAACGCGCGACACTCGGTGGAGACGCGCCGTCGAGATATCGTGTTGGGCGCTGGACGGACATCCAGATGTATTCAGGATATAAGGTATTACGGAGAATATCCGAGCCATAAGAGCACATGTAGGATAACGTTCTTCATATACAAGGTCTATCGTCCAGTCATGATAGCGTGCGAGAGTTGCGGAGACGACGTCGAACAGGTCGTGCGGTACCGCGAGTACGGCGTTGCGATGACGCACCGGGTGACCAGATGGCTGTGTCGGGCGTGTCACCCCACGGTTCCCGGTGAAGCGGCGTCGAGCGAAACCGCCGAAACCGTCGTGGCCGACGGCGGGACGGCCGCGTGTCCGAACTGCGCCACGTCGACGGTCAACGTCCACGGCATCCAGAACTGTCCGGACTGTCAGTGGACTAGCCACTGAGCACACCCCCGGTCACGACTCGTTCGCGGAAACCGGGTTATACAAGTTTCTATATTTTTGAATAGAACTAGTTATCCGATCCCGAATCGCCGAAAGCCTCGTGAGGAGGAGTATTATCTCGATTGATACACGGGACGCAATCCATTTCAACGCGATTGACACCTAGGAGGTATGGCAACGAGTACGCCGGACTCGCCGAGTCGAAACCTCGGCTTCCGAGAACTCCGGCACACTATCGGGAACATCATCAGATACGTCCCGCGGGGGAGTCGCTTCCACAGGAAGCCTGGGAGAAACGCCACCGCAACATCCTCGTCCTCTTACTCGCGCACGTCCCGCTTCTCTTCGCGCTCGGAACGTTCAACGGAACCGACCCGTACATCACCGGCACTGATTTCACGGCCGTCCCGCTCGAACACGCCGTCGGCGGTGTCGGAGTAATCACCGCCATCACGGCAGTCGCGTGGTGGTCGGGGCTCCCTCGACGCGTCCGTGCATCCGTCGCGTCGGTCGGGCTGATGACGAGTTCGGCGCTCTTAGTGTACTTCTCCGGCGGGTTCATCGAGGCGCACTTTCACTTCTTCGTCGTCGCGGGCGTCATCGCCACCTACGAGGACTACCTCCCCTTCGCCGTCGGTATCGTGTACGTCGCCGTCGAACACAGCATGTTCGGGATGACGTACCCCGAGGCGGTGTACAACCACCCCGACGCCGTCGCGAACCCGATGGGATGGGGGTTCGTCCACGCCGTCTTCCTCCTCGGCCTCTGTGCGGCGCTGGTGTCGAACTGGTTCTCCATCGAGCGCTCCCGCGAGGAGACGAGACAGCAGATCCAGAACGTCAAAGACAGCGAGGAGGCGAAGGCCGAGGTCGAGGAACTGAACAGGCAGTTGGTGGTGCAGGCGGACGAACTCGCCACGGCCATGAACGCGGTTTCGAAGGGTGACTTCACCGCCGAACCGCCGAAGAACACCGACATCGAGGCCATCGCGGCCATCAGCGACGCGTTCAGCGAGATGAAGCACGAACTCTCCGCGACCATCGTCGACCTCCGGGAGTTCGCGACCAGCGTGGAGCGGACGACGCGGTCGGTCCACGACGACGCCGAGACGCTCGAACAGGCCCAGCAGCAACTCGCGTCCGACGTCCGCGCGTTCGCGACCGACGTCAGAGACCAGGCGAGCAACCTCGAATCGACCACGGGCGAACTGAGCAACCTCTCGGCGACTATCGAGGAGATTGCCGCCAACGCCGATCAGGTGTCGAACGAGGCCGGGAACGCGGCCGACGCCACCGACGCGGGGACCAACACCGCGGCGGCGGCGGTCGAGGCCATCGAACACATCGAGCGGAGCGTCGGCGAACTCGCCGCGCTGGTCGACTCGCTCGACACCCGGATGGACGAGGTCTCCGAGAGCACCGACCTCATCGAGTCCATCGCCGAGCAGACGAACACGCTCGCGCTCAACGCCAACATCGAGGCCGCGCGGGCGGTCAACGACAGCGAGGGGTTCGCCGTCGTCGCCGACGAGGTGAAGTCGCTCGCCGACGAGACGCAAGACCACTCGGCCGCCATCAGTCTCACCATCGACGAGACCATCGAGGACGTCAAGCGCGTCCAGCGCGAGATGGAGCAGACCAAAGCACAGATCGAGACCGGCAAGGAGACCACGGCAGACGCGGGCACGGCGTTCACCGACCTGACGACGACCGTCGAGGGCGTCGACGTTTCGGTGACGGAGGTCGCCGCAGCCACCGACGACGGCGCGCGAACGACCGAAGAGGTCGTCGACGCCATCACGCGCGTCGCCGACGAAGCCCGGTCGGTCGCCGAACAGAGCGAGTCGCTCGCGGACCGCGCCGAGACCCGCGCGTCGACCATCTCCGACGTCCGGTCCCAGCTCGACGAACTCACCACCCAGACCGGGGACCTCCAAGAACAACTCGACGCGTTCACCTGCGAGCCGACCCGCAGCTGAGCGTCGACGGTTTCACGCTTTTCGAGCGCGGCACGGCGCGCACCCGTCGGCTGATTCGAGAACCGTTCGACCGTACGTCACGACGCGGAGACGACCGTCCCGACGGACGGCGTCTCGGATGCGTCGAGGGCCGCGTCGTCTATCGCCCGTCGAACGACCGGCGGTCGTAAGACGGCTGCCGCCGGCCCGACCGTTCAGCCGGGCGATTACGGCTCCTCCTCGTCGGGGAACAGGGCAGCGAGACAGTCGTCGGGGAACCCCGGGAGCGATATCTCGTTGCCGGCGGCGACCTTGATGATGACGCCCTCGGTCTCGGTGAGGTAGAGGTGGACCGCCGTGGCGCGGTCGTGCTCGACGACGAGCGTCCGGGCGGGGCCGAGGTGCGTGTACACCTCCTCGATGTACGGCCGGCGGAACAGCGCGATCGAGCGGTGGACGACGACGTCGAACTCGTGGCTCGACAGTTCCGTCTTCAGGTCCGGCCGGACGTAGTGGACGGTGTAGTCGTACCGCTCCGATTCGAACGACGCGACCCAGCGGAGGTCGTCGCCGAAGCGGTCCTGGAGCATACTGACGAGGCGGTCGTAGTCGGGTGTCGTGTTGTTGGTGAACAGCATGGTGAGTATGTTGTGTATCATGTCTCTGGGTCACGCGAGTGCCGCGGCGAGCAGCGCGAGCGCCGTCGTGAGCGCCAGCGCCCACAGCGCCGCGTGGAGCGACGTGTCGACGCGCTCGTCCCGCCCGGCCAGCGAGCCGAGGTGGGCCGAGAGGGCCGCGCCCCTCGCCGACGCCGCGTCGCCGACGCGGACGAACGACGCTGCCGTCGCGGTGGCGACCCGCGCCGCCGCCGGGTGCAGCACCCGGTCGACGTCGACGGCCGGGAGGCGGGCGATTGGCCCGCGGAGGACGACGAAGCCGACGACGCCGACGGCGGTGGCCGCGAGCGCCTTCGTGAGTTCGCTCGCCGCGTACGGCTCGAAGCTCCCCGGGTCGCCGGCGAACAGCCCCAAGAAGGCGGTGGGAAAGACCCCGAAGAGGACGCAGGGCACGGCGACGACGACGAGCGAGACGGACAGCGTCCGGGGGGCGCGGGCGACGGGAACCCGGGCGGGGGCGGCGCGGACGAACGCGTAGTAGCCGAACTTCGCGAACGACAGGACCGTGCCGACGCTCCCGGCGACGAGCGCCCACCAGAGCAGGTCCCCGCCGAGGGGACCGAGCGCGACGCCGGTGCCGGCGCTCTCGACAGCCTTGGTGACGAGGCCCTTGCTGACGAAGCCGGAGAAACCGGGGAAGCCCGCGATGGCCAGCGCCGCGACGAGGAACGTCGCGAACGTGAGCGGCATCCGCCGGGCGAGGCCGCCGAGGCGCTTCAGCGACTCCTCCCCCGTGCGGATGACGATGGCGCCGGCGACCATGAACAGCAGGCCCTTGTAGAGGACGTGTGCCGTCAGGTGGGCGAACGCGCCCGTGAGGCCGGCGGCCGTGCCGATGCCGACGGCGACGACCATGTACCCCACCTGCGAGACGATGTGGTACGAGAGCAGTCGTCGCAGATCGGTCTGGAGGACCGCCTGCGTCACGCCGTACAGGATCATCACGGCGCCGAGCCAGGCGACGACGACGCTCCCGTCGGGGACGACGCGCGCGAGGACGTAGACGGCGACCTTCGTGGTGAAGCCCGCCAGCACGACGCTCGCGGCGACGTGCGGCACCGGGTAGGTCTCCGAGAGCCAGGCGTGGAGACCGACGACGCCGAGGTTGACGCTCACGCCGACCAGCGCGAGCGCGGTCGGCAGGCCGGGGGTGAAGCCGTCGCCGTAGAGGAACGTCCCCGTCGCCGTGAACTGCAGCGCGACGCCCGCGACGAGGAACGCCCCGCCGAGAAGGTGGTAGACGGCGTACCTGAACGCGACCCGGACGGCCTCGCCGCCGTGGTGCCAGACCAACACGGTGGAGGCGACGGCCAGCAGTTCCCACGCGACGAGGAGCGTCAGCCAGTCCCCGGCGACGACGGCGGCGACGCCCGCGCCCATGTAGCAGAGGGCGTACGCGGTCTGCCGGCCGTCGGCACCGGTCGCGTAGCCGTAGAGCACGTTCGCGGCGGCGACGAACCCGAACAGCGCGGCGACGGGGCGAGTCAGACCGTCCACGCGGAGGAGGACCTGCTCGAAGCCCAGCGGTGCCACCGAGAGGACGGTGCCGGCCGGGAGCGCGAACGCCCACGGGACCGTTACGAGCGTGAGAGCGACCGCGAGGGCGTGCCCCGGCCTCCGCGGCAGCGTCGCAGCGGCGACTGCTGCGACGACGAACGCGACCCAGAGCGGCAGGGTGAGCACGTCGGTCATCCGAACACCTCCCACACGACGGTCTCGGCGAGTTCCCAGAACGGGAGCGCGGTCGGGACGACGCCCAGGAGGACCGCCCCGCCGGCCGTCACGAGGACGGGGACGAGGAGGAACGGCGTGGTCTCCGCGCCGAGCGACCGGCGTTCCCACCGAGTGGGAGTGACGTACCCACCGTCGGTCGCGTGTGGCGGAGCGAACGCGTGCCGACTCGCCGATCCGTCGTCGCCGCGCTCGCCGAAGAACGCCACGTAGACGACCGGCCAGAAGTACAGCAGCTTCAACACGCCCGCGACGAGGTAGACCGCGACGACCACGGGAGAGACCGCCGCCGCCCCGAGGACGAGGTGGAACTTGCTGACGAAGCCCGCCACGAGCGGGAAGCCGACGAGTCCCGCCGCGGCGACGGCGAAGGCCGTCATCGTCAGCGGGAGGCGTCGGCCGATGCCCGCGAGGTCCGAGACGTACTTCTCGCCGGTCTCGGCGTACACCAGCCCCGCCGCGAAGAACAGGGTGATCTTCATGAACGCGTGGGCGACCACGTGCAGCAGCGCGCCGAACACCGCGAGCGGGGTCGCGAGGCCGAGGCCGAGCGCGATGTACGACAGTTGGCCGATGGTCGAGTACGCCAGCCCGCGCTTGAGGTTGTCCTGGCGGATGCCGACGACGCCCGCGACGAGCATCGTGGCGGCGGCGGCGACGGCGAGCGGGAGGCCGACGCCGAGGTCCCACGTCGTCTCCGGTCCGAAGGTGTAGAGGACCGTTCGCGCGAGCGCGAACACGCCGCTCTTGACGACGGCGACGGCGTGGAGGAGTCCGGAGACGGGCGTCGGGGCGACCATCGCGGCCGGGAGCCACGAGTGGAGCGGGACGAACGCCGTCTTGACGCCGAAGCCGACGACGAGCAGGGCGAACGCGGCGCGGGCGAGTGTCGGGTCCGCAGTCGCGAGCGCGGCGATGCCGCCCGGCGTGAACGCCACCGTCCCGGTGAGGACGGCGACGAGGACGACGCCCGCGAGGACGGCGACGCCGCCGCCGAGCGTGTACGCGACGTACGTCCGGCCGGCGTTCCGGGCCGTCTCCGAGCCCGCGTGAACGACGAGCGGGTAGGTCGCGAGCGTCAGCAGTTCGTAGAAGACGAACAGCGTGAACAGGTTCGCCGAGAGGGCGACGCCCATCGTGGCGGCGATGCTCGCGGCGAAAGCGGCGAAGTACCGCGTCTGTGACTCCTCCCGCAGGGTTCGCATGTAGCCGATGCTGTAGACGCTGGTGACGAGCCACAGCGTCGCCGCCAACAGGGCGAAGAGCAGGCCGGCCGCGTCGGCCCGGAGGACGAACTCGACGCCGGCGACCGAGCCGAGCGACGTGGCGGGCGTCCCGGGCGCCTGGACCATGAGCCAGACGGTCGCGAGGAGCACCAGGGACGCGAGGAGCGTCACGGCCTCTCTGAGGTTCGCACGCGCGCTGACGGCGTAGACCAGCGGCACCGCGAGTGCCGGAATCGCGACGGCGGCGAGCGGCAGGTACTCCCCGATCACAGCCACCCCTCCACGACCGGCGCGACCCACTCGGCCAGCGCCGTCGAGCCGAGGCCGAGACCGACGAGGGCGACCGCCGAGACGACGACCACGCCGGTCGCGCGCCGGCGGAACGCGGGGGAAACGGCCGTCCCGGACGCGGGTTTGGCCTCGGACGCGGCCTCCCCACCGTCGGTGACGACGGGCGCCGAACCGACCGCCACCGGTTCGGGCGCGAGGAAGAGCCGCTCCACCACGCGGCCCGCGTACGCGAGCGAGACGAGCGTGCTGAGGAGGACGACGCCCGCGACGAGCCACGCTCGAGTCTCAACAGCGGCGAGCGCGAGATACCACTTGCCGGCGAAGCCCACGGTGGGCGGGAGGCCGACGAGCGAGGCGAACGCGCAGGCGACGCCGACAGCGACGACGGGAGCGTCGCGGGCGAGTCGGGCGTAGTCGGCGACCGTCGTCGCGCCGAACTCCCGGTCGAACAGGCCGACGGCGACGTAGAGGCCGCCCTTGGCGACGGCGTTCGCCACGAGGAGGACGAGCGCCGCCGTCACGGCCGCGGGCGTCGCCAGCGCCACCCCGACGACGACGAGCCCGAACTGCAGGATGGAGGAGTACGCGAGGAAGCGGCGGACGTCGGTCTGCCGGAAGGTGAGGTAGCCGCCCGCGGCGACGCTGACGAGGCCGGCGGCGAGGAGGCCCACCTCCGCGAGGGGCACCGCCGCGAGGAACGACCCGGTGAACACGTCGAAGACGAGACGGACGAGCGCGTAGCCCGGGACGGTAGAGCCGAGCGTCGCCAGCAGCGCGCTCACGTCGAGCGCCGAGGCGGCGTAGGCGTCGGGCTTCCACGCGTGGAGCGGGAACAGCGCGAGCTTCACGCCCAACCCGACGGCGATGAGAACGAACGCCGCGACGACGAGCGGCGAGTCGTAGCCGACCGCGGGGAGGGCGGTCCGGAGGTCCGCCATCGCGAGCGTGCCGGTGGCGACGTAGAGGTAGCCGACACCGAGGAGGTACAGGGTCGCCCCGACGGTCCCCACGAGGAGGTAGTGGAGCGCGGCGAGCGCCGCCCTCGTCCCCCGACGACTCGCGACGAGTGCGTACGCCGCCAGCCCCGAGATTTCGAGGAAGACGTAGAGGTTGAACACGTCGGCGGTGACGGTCATGCCCGTCAGGCCGGCGGTGAAGAGGAGCCACAGGCTGTCGGTGGGACCGGTGGCGTCGGTCCGGACCGTGACGTAGAGGAGCCAGGAGGCCACGGCGACGAGGACGACGAAGACGCTCGACACCGGGTCGACGACGAGGGCGATTCCCACCGCGGCGGGCAGGCCGCCCACGACGGTCCAGACCGGCCCGCTCGTCGCGACGACGACCGTGACGGCGAGCGCGAGCGCGACCTGTGCGGTCAGAATCCCCGCCGTCACGACGCGGCCGCGTCGGGTCGCGCCGAGGACGAACGGCGCGACGGCACCGACGAGCGGGAGCGCGACGAGAAGTGGGAGGAGGTCGCTCGGGGTCACGGCTGGGGTTCCTCCGGGACTGTCGGGCCCTCTCGCTTCGCTCGGATCTCGCGTTCGCTGAACGTACCGTGGGCGTCGGAGAGTCGGACGACCAGCGCCAGCGCGACGGCCGTGACGCTCACGCCGACGACGATGGCCGTCAGGATGAGCACGTGCGGCAGGGGGTTGACGTACGGCCCGGCCGCGGAGACGAGAGGGGCGCGCCCGCCGGTTCGGAACGCCGCCGTGATGAAGAACAGGAAGACCCCCGTCTGAAAGAGGTTCAGGCCGACGACCTTCTTCACGAGGTCGTCCTCGTCGACGAGGACGAACAGACCGACGCCGACCAAGAGCGCGTAGACGACGTACGCGCCCGACTGCGAGAGCGCCGACGTGACGGTCACGCGCGCTCACCTCCGTCGGTCCGAGCGTCCGCGTCGGCGGACGGTCCGGCGAGGGCGACGAACAGCACGACGATGACGGCCCCGACGGTTGCGCCGATGCCGAGTTCGATGGCCTCCGTGGCGTACACCGATGCCTTCGGAATCGGGAGGGTATCGAACTGCAGGAAGGCGCCGCCGCTGGCGACGCCGGCGAGGGCGACGGCGACGAAGACGAGCGGCGCGGTGACGACGAGCGCGCGGAGCGTCCCCGCGGAGAGCCACGCGGCGGTGTCGCGGACGCCGAAGGCGAACGCGAGCGTCACCACTGTCGCCGCGACGACGACGCCGCCCTGGAAGCCGCCGCCGACCGAACTGGTCCCGTGAAAGAGCGTGAAGAGCGCGAACGTCAGGACGAACGGCGCGAGGGTCCGGACGGTCACCGTGACGACCGGACTGTCCGCCCGCCGGGGCGCGCCGCTCATACGACCGTCTCCCGGCCGAGGACGGCCAGCACCGCGACGGCGGCCGCGAAGACGACCGCGATTTCGCCGAACGTGTCGAACCCGCGGTAGACGACGAGAACGGCGGTCACGGCGTTGTCGATGCCGCGGTCGACCGTGTCGGCGAGGTAAAACTCCGTGACGGCGCCGAACGCCGGGGAGTCAGCCGCCCCCACAGCGGGGAGCGCCGGCACCGTGAGGAGCAACCCGACGGTCACGAGGCCGGCGACGGCGAACGACGCGGGGCGCATCCGCTCTGCGGGTGCCTCGGGGAGGCGTCCCGTCTCGGGGTCGGTCGCCCGGCGGACCACGAGGAGGAACAGCGCGGTGGTGACGCCGGCGCCGACGGCCGCCTCGGTGAGCGCGACGTCGGGTGCGCGGAAGAACACCCAGACCATCGCGAGGCCGAGGCTGTACGCGGCGAATGCGACGAGCGTTGCGAGGAGTGTCCGCGCGGCGGCCGTCGCCAGGGCGGTCACGACGACGAAGCCCAGCAGAGCGACGAGCAGGACGTCGGAGGGAATCATCGGGAGCCTCCACCGGTGCCGGTCGTCGCCTCGGGCCGGTCGTGAGTGGACGGTCCCGGGTCCCGGTTCGAACGGGTCCACGGCGTCGCCCCGGCGAGCGCGGCCGCCCGGACGATGGCGTGAGCGGCCGTCGGCCCGGTCACGAGGAGGAACATCGCGAGCAGCGCGAGTTTCACCGTCGTCGCGCCCTGTCCGAAGGCGACGGCGGCGGCGAGCAGGCCGAACAGCGCGCCGAGCGTCTCGCTCTTCGACGCCGCGTGGGCACGGGCGAACACGTCCGGGAGGCGGGCGAAGCCGACGACAGCGACGAGCGAGAAGAAGACGCTCGCGGCGACGAGGGCGACGACGGCGGCCTCGTACGGCGTCACAGCAGCCCCCCCTGCTCGACGGAGAACCGCGCGAGACCGAGCGAGAGCAGGAAGTTCAGCAGGGCGTACACGAGCGCCACGTCGAGGAAGCCCGGTTCACCCAGCGCCGCGCCGAGGAGCGCGATGACGACGACGGCCGCGGTGCCGACGACGTTGACCGCGACGACGCGGTCCGCCGTCGTCGGTCCCACGACGACGCGCCAGCAGAGCGCGGCGGCGAGAACGACGAGCGCGGCGCTGCCTGCGAGCAGTGCCGTCGAGACCAGGGGTGTCACACCGACCCCTCCGTCCGTCCCTCGACAGCGGTTTCGGCGTCGGGCGCGGGGAGCGGTTCACCCGTGACGTACGCGACCCAGCGCGCGAGCGAGCCTTCCAAGAGATCCGCTCTGCTCGCGGCGGTCAGCGCGTGGACGACGAGTTCGCCGTCGGCCACGTCGACGGTGACGGTTCCGGGAGTGAGAGTGATACTGTTCGCTAAGAGCGCGCGACCGAAGGCGCTCTGGGGCGCCGGAACGCGAACCACGGCCGGGTCGATGGGAAGGTCGGGGTCGAGGACGACGCGGACCAGCGAGAGGTTGGCACGGACGACCGCAGCGAGAAGCACCGGGAGGAAGACGAGCGCGCGGCCGAACGCCCCGGCGGTCGCAACGGAGGGCGTTCGCTCGAAGGCGATGCGCCCCAAGACGGCGCCGACGACCAGCGCACTCACCGCGCCGGTCACGAGGTCGAACGGGTCGGTCGGGTCGCCGAGCGCGAGGTAGAAGCCGAACGCGACGAGCACCGTCGCGCCGAATCGGGTGGCCGTCGACCGCGTCGACCCGGTCGCCACTGCCAGTCGGGTCACGCCCCGCCTCCCAAGCGACCACCGGTCCGCAATTTAATCATATTCTGGTAAAAGAATCCAGTCTATTTGACCGTATCGGTAAATTTTAGATTCATTTATGCTCTCTCGCTACAACGCATGGGTATGGGACGAGCACAGCGACGGACACCGGACGGGGACGCGGACGCACACACGAAAGACGCATCCGACACGGACGGGTGGCGGGTCCCGTGGAACGACGCGACAGCAGCGGGGTTCCCGGACCGGTTCTGGGTGCTCGTGACCGGTCTGCTCGTCGTCACCCTGCCGGCGTTGACGCTGCTGGTGGCGTACGTGGCGCTGACGGCGACACGGAGCGTCGCCCTCGGGCAACTCACGCTGGCGGAGGCGGCCGAACTGTACCTCATCGAAGTCGTGGCGTTCGCCGCGTTCAGCTACCTCCTGTACCGCCTCACGCTGTACAGCGCCCGCCGGAAAGTGGTCGGGTCCAGCGACGACCTCTCAAGGGAGGGACGCCCGAACGTCGAACGGAGCGAGACGGAGTGACGCCGGGTGCTCGCCAATCGGAAGTGTGGGTCCAGGCGGCTCAGAAGGAGGTACCGAGGGCTCTATACCCCACATAGCAGCCGTTAACCGGAAGCCGACGCGACCCATCAGGCATGAGCGACGAGACGATCACATTCGGGTTCGTCTGCGTACAGAACGCCGGGCGGAGTCAGATGTCGGCCGCGTTCGCCGAGCGCGAACGGGACCGACGCGGGCTCGGCGACCGGGTCGACATCGTCACCGGCGGCACCCACCCGGCGGACCACGTCCACGAAGAAGTCGTCGAGACGATGCGCGAACTCGACATCGACCTCTCGGACCGGACGCCCCGCGAGGTGTCGACGGCGGAACTGGAAGCGTGTGACGTCGTCGCCACGATGGGCTGTTCGACGCTCGAACTCGACGCCGACGACGTCGACGTGCGCGACTGGGCGCTCACCGACCCGGACGGGAAGAGCGAAGAGGAGGTCCGAGCGATCAGGGACGACATCGAGGCGCGCGTGGTCGCGCTGTTCGACGAGTACTTCGTCGAAGAGCGGACGGCAGAGTCGGCGTAGACCCGGGACCGAGCGGCTGCAGCGGGTCGGGCACGGTCCGGCCCACCTCCCGCCGTCTCTCTGGCGGGTGAGACGCCGAGCGGAACGGCTCGTCACGCCTGGGTGCGTACGACGCCGGCCGTCCGCCGTCGCCACGACACCCTGTCCGGATTGGGAGGACTGGAACACCGTATCGGCCGAGCGCCGGTACGGGCAGCGATTACTCACTCTCCGGCGCGCGTCCGTCCGCTCACTCCTCGACGACTATCGTTCCGACCATGCCGGCGGCCTCGTGGGGCGCACAGTAGTAGCCGTGCGTGCCGGGGGTCTCGAACGTGTGGACGTACGACTCGCCTGCCTGGATGGCACCCGCACCCTCCTCCCAGCCGGCCTCGGCCGCCTCCTGGGACTCGAAGCCGCCGGAGGCCCAGTACGCGGCGCCTTCGGGAATCTCGTCCTCGTACGCGAACACGGTGTGGGGCTCGCCGCCGACGTGCTCGAAGGCGACCGTGTCGCCGACGCTCACGGTGAGTTCCTTCGGCTCGAACGCGACAGCCTGCATCGCCACGACGTGGTCGGCGTCGTCGGGGATGCCCTCGACGACGTTCGGACCACCCTGGAGGTCGGAGTCGCCGCCCGACTCGCCGCTGTCTCCCTCGCCCGCGTCGACGGGGGCTCTGTCGAGCGCGCCGGCGACGGCGAACTGCGCGCGGAGCGTCGCCGCGGCGAACGCCGACAGCGTCTCCCCCGACATCGACTCGATGAACGCGCCGAGTCGCTCCTCGAACGTCTCGTACGTGCCCTCGTCAGCCTCTTCGAGGAGTTCGTGAACCCGCGCCTCCTCGAAGTCGACGAAGACGTCCTGTGCGAGCGCCCCGGCCATCCCGCCGAACGAGTCTCCCGAACTCCTCACGACGGCGTACATCGCCGCGACGGCCTCGGCGTTGAACGCCTGTGCGGCGGCGGTGACGTCACCGTCGCCCGACGCCGCCTCGCTGATCGCGCTCAGTTCCGCCTCGAACGTCTCGTACAGTTCCTCGTCGGCCTCTTCGAGCGCCTCGTGGAAGCCGCCCGCCCCCTCCTCGAAGCCGGCGAAGGTCTCCTGAACGATGGTCGCTGCGCGCTCCGTGCGGCCGAGCGCGGCGACGCCGCTCGCGTCGAACCCACGTGCGGCCATGAAGCCCGCCTCGGCATCCGAGACGTGTGCCACGGTCCCGGCCTCCGCCTCGAACTGCAGGAGAGCACCCATCGCACCCGTGAGGTGGGCGTCGGCCTCCTCGGCGTTGCCGGCGTCGAGCGCCTCGATGGCACCGACGAGGTGTTCCTCCTCGAACGTCTCGTACAGCTCCGCGGAGGTCTCCTCCAGAGTCTCGTGGAAGTCGGCCTCGTTCGCCTCGAACGTCTGGAACAGGCCCTGTGCGACCGCCCTCGCGCCCGCCATGTCGCCCGCCTCGAACAGTTCGCGGGCGTCGCCGAGCCGAGAGCGGAAGTAGCCCGCCTCCAGCACGGCGGGTTCGGGTCCGGATCCGAGCGTCGTTACACCGGTCACGAGGCTCTCATGAATCGTCGATATCGCCGAGGAGACACCCTCGTCGTCGCCCGCGTCGATGGCCTCGATGAGGGCACTGAGCCCGTCGTCCTCGAAACCGGTGTACGCCTCCTCGCTGGCTTCTTCGAGCGCCTCGTGCGCCCGAGCGCCCTCGAAGTGCTGGAAGACGCTCCGAACGGCTGATCGCGCCGCGTCCGACTCGCCGGCGGCGTAGAGCCAGCCGGCATCGTCGACGCGCGCCCGGTAGAGCGTGAGCGCGGCGGCGTGGGCGAAGTCGGTCGAGGGACCACCGAGTCCCGACAGCGCCGCGGCGTCGAACGCCTCGGCCTGGTACGTCGACAGGTGGCCGGTCCCGGCGACGGCCGGCGTCCCAGAGACCGCATACGAGCCGGAGACTGCGGCGGCGAGCGCGTCGTCGGCAGCCGACTGCGCGGCCTCGACGTCGCCGGAGTCCGCGGCGTCGACGACCGACTCGACTCCGCCCTCGAACGCCCCGTACGACTCCGAATCGGCTTCCTCGACCAGGTCGTGGACCTCGCTGGCCTCGAACGCCTCCATGGCGCGTTCGGCGACGGTCACCGCCGCCTCGGCGTCGACGGGGGCGACGACGGCCGCGTTCTTCACACGCGTCCCGAGCAACTGCAGGTCGAACGCCGCCGCGGTCCCCGCGTCGGTTCGGCCGCGGATGGCCGACTGGAGCTGCTGGTCCGCGTCGCTCGCGGCGTCGCGTGCTTCGTCGAGCGAGCCGGCCTCCAGCGCCGACCCGAGCTCCCCGAGGTTCGACTCGAACGACTCGTACACCTGTTCGTTCGTCGCCTCCAGCTGTTCGTGTGCTCCCCACTCGCCCGAAGACTGCTCGAAACGCGCGAAGACGTTCTGTGCGACGCTCGCGCCGTCGGCAAACGAACCTGCGGTGCCGAGCGCGACGGCATCGAAGAGCCGGGCTCGCATCGCGTTCCACTCGGCCGCCACGGCGGTCTCGGCACTCGCCGTGGCCGCCTCGGGCTCTGACTCCGACGACGAGGTGTCCGTCGAACCGCTCGATTCGCTCGAACTGCTCGTCCCGGTCGAACCGCTCGTCTCCGTCGCAGTCGACTCCGAGTTCGCCTCGTTACAGCCTGCGAGTCCGCCAACGAGAAGCGCAGCGCCTGTCGTCCTGAGAACGCCACGTCTGGTCTGGTGCATGTGTTTTAGGCATGCCTAAACGACGTAAAATACCTTCGAATTTTAGGTGCGCCTAATACAGAACGAACTCGGGAGTACGGGAACGGGGAGAGCCGACTGCTCGGTGTTGTCGACGTGTCTGACGGAGTTTCCAGTGACGTATCCGGTCCTCGGCGCGTGTGTGTCGGTGGCTTCGGGGTGTGTCGCGGGACAGCGTGCCGTTCGGGCCGACCCGGTCAGGCGAGTGTGACGTGGTCAGGCCCCGTAACCACAGGGCGACAGGGGTCGCTGCCACGTCGGAGATCGGTTCGTGGACGGTTGCGTGCCGTTCAGTCGAGCCCCTCGGCGAGTTCGGCGTACTTCTCGCGGAACCGCGACTCACACGAGGGGCAGCAGAACTGGTAGAGGTCGCCGTCGATACGAGTGGACACCCCCTCGCTGTCGACGGTGTTCCCACACTGTGCGCACGAGAGGCCGAACTCCGTCCCCGAGAGGTCCGGCGACCAGTCGGTCGCCGAGAGGAGCGTCACCTCGTACGAGTCGACGGCGTCCCTGTCGACGACGTCGAACAGCCACGCGGCGACGTCGCTGTCGGGCACACGCGCGTGGAACACGAGGTGCGATTCCGCGGTGGTGAAGACGTGTTCGACGGGTCCGACGTCGAGGAGGTCCTCGCGGAGCGTCGGGAGGTCGACGCTCCGGTCGAGTGTGAGGTCGACGAGGACGGGCGTCCCGCCGTGGAACTTGGTCCGGTCGATGTCGACGGTGAACCGGCGGACGACGCCGACCTCCTCGAGCCGCGCGACGCGGTCCGAAACCGCGGGCGGGGAGAGGCCGACGACGTCCGCGATGTCGCTGTACGGCCGGCGTGCGTCGGCGAGGAGGAGCCGAACGATCTCGAGGTCGGTCTCGTCGAGGTCGCGCATACCCACCGTCCGATCCGGTGTACCAAAAGTGATGCGGCCGTTCGGCTTCGGATTCGAAGTCTCAAAGGCGATACATGCCCCGGACCGAAACGTCGCCGGCTTCGAACGGGAGTGTGTATCACGGTTCGGCGACACCCGGGCAAAAATACCCAACTAGTTGGGTAGTGTCGATATATCCGTTGCGCTCCTGTGTGGAAATAGGGCAGACATCCCTGCCACATCGACCATGAGTCACTGCACATACTGCGACACGTTCGTTTCGACCGACTTCGTGCGCGTCTTCGGCGACGAGAAGGGCCGCGTCTACGCCTGTCCGAACTGCACGGCGAACGCTGGCATCCAGCAGGTGAGCACCGAACGCAAAGCATCGATGATGGGGTGACTTCCGGACCGACGTCGTCGCCCGACATCCGGTCCCCCTCCCATCGAGACCCCCGGACGACACTCGTTTTCACTTCTATCGACGGGGAGCGACGGCAGAGAATCGCGCGGGGCGGAACTGACACGCTCCGTCGTCGTCGTGGCCCCCACCGCGGGCGCTGTCGCTCGCGGGCGTGAGACGTTCAAAGAACGTAGTGGTATGCCGTTACCTCGTCTGAGACTGGAGACGACGAGAACCGAGTTACAGCCGCGTCAGGTTCGCCGCGCGGGGACCCTTGGGGGAGTCCTGAATCTCGAATTCGACTTCCTGTCCTTCTTCCAGGTCAGGGCCGCCAACGTCTTCCATGTGGAAGAACACGTCCTCGTCCGAGTCCTCAGTATCGATGAAACCGTAGCCGCCAGTGTCGTTGAAGAAATCAACCGTACCTTTCGCCATTGCGGCTGAACAAAACCGCGTTAAGTTCATAAGCCTTCCGAAAGAGTTCAGCGATATCTCCGTTTCTGTAGACAGTCGACCAATCTAGAGCGGATGCCGACCGAATCCGACGGGACCGTCCGATTCGTCGACTGGAACCGACGACATCGGGTGGAAGAGCCCAGGTAACCGCCGTATCGTCAGTTCGCTCACCAGGAGACTCAGTCGTCCCGTTCGGGCGACCCGCTGAGCCACAGTTTGAGCCAGTCCGCGAGCGGGCCGCGCATCCCATCGACGGTGACGGTGACGCTGCCGTTGAACCGCCAGCGCGCCCGCTCGGGGTCGTCGCCGTACGAGATCGGAACGTCGACGGTGAAATCGTCGGCCACGAGCCGTATCGCCTCCTCCCGGTCGATCTCCTCGTCGAGCACCTGCTCGACGACGTCCAGCCACGTCCGCCCCGGCGGGTCCAACTCGTGGAGCTGTCCGGTCATACGTTCGCTTCGGCGTCGAGGCTCTTGTGTCTGTGCCTCTCTGAAGTGGTGGGTCCGGTGTGGTGCGGTCTGAATCGGGAGGCGAATCGGAGCGATAAGACGAGCGTGAACGCGATGGTCGTGCGGTACACGGACGTTGTAAAAACGGAGCCACAGAGCGCCTACCGGAGCGCGCGCCGAAGCGTCGCGACCCCGTCGGCGAGTTCCCGACCGACTGCACCGACTCCCCCGCCGAGGCGGAGTTCGGCCGGCGCGACGCCGAGTTGTCGGGAGAGAGCGCCCGGCCGAGCGTCGACACCAACGACGCCGACGGTCCGACCGTGAACGCGGAGTTCGACGGTGAGGTCGGTCGTGTGCAACAGCGCGTCAAGTCGGGCCGTCCGGGCCGACGAGACGGCGCCCGCGCGGAGCACCCGAACCGCGTCGGGAACGGACGCGAACTCGACGAACACCCGTTCGCCCGTCGACGTGACCGTCGCGTCGATGCCGTCGATAGAGAGGGTGAGGTCGGCCGAGACGGAGAGCGGAGCGCGCGGATCGTCAGCGTGATCGGACGCTCGGTCGGGGTCGGGGTTCACCGTCCGGTCACTCGCGCTCGCGGGTCGTGACGCGAACCGACCCGTCGAGTCGCCAGTGGGCGTGTTCGGCGTCCTCGCCGGTACCGCTCGGGACGTCGACCTCCATGTCTTCGAACTCGTAGACGATCTCCGCACCGCGCCCCGTCAGCCGGTCGTAGAGACTGATCGCCAGGTCCGGCCACGTCGTCGTCTCCTCGATACGCTTCTCGGGGTCGGTTGACTCCGACATACTGGACGACAAGGCGTGTCGGCACATATACCTTCTTGCCGGCCACGAACCGGGTCGCGGCCGACGATGCGGACGGGCGGCACGCGCTCGTCTGACGCGACCTCGGAAACTAAGTACGGGTCACACGAACGGGTTGGATATGGCGAAGGAGACGGTGCGATACCCGGACGCGCTGGTGGCCCAAATCGAAGCGTTCGTGACCGACTCGTCGGCGTTCGAGTCGAAGTCCGAGTACCACCGGTTCGCCTCCGAGTACCTCCTCTCCTTGCTCGACCCCGACCACCAGCCGTCAGTGCTCGGCTACGGCGAAATCTTCGACGACCTCGGCAGGGAACTCGACGAGGCGTTCGAGGAGCCCTCGGGCGAAGAGCCCTTCTTAGAGACGTACATCCGGGTCCGGCGACACCTGCTTCACGGCGAGGTCGAGGAGGCCCGGTCCGTCGTCGACGAACGGTACGACGTCACCGACCGGGAAGCGCTCCTGCTCGACGAACTCGTCGGCCGGTCGCACGGGGACGGCAACCGACCCACCCCCGCAGGGAACCGTGGGCGGTCGGCGAAGGCGGAGACGGAGGCGAACACCGAACCCCCCGAGTCGTCGAACGTCGGAAACGGGCAGGTGCAAGAGCGCGAGGCGGAGACGTCGACCGAGTCAGAGGCGGAACAGGGGATGGACGTTCCGACCGACGAGACGGTCGTCGAGTCCGAGTACTGACCGTCCGCCGCACCGCGGCTCACGTCACCTCACTCCATCTCGACTCGCCTCACCTCGTCCGATTCACCTTCCGGACCACGGCTCACTGTGGGCCGTGCTCGCGCTGCTTCGCCTGTTCGTCGACGTCCGCGAGCGCGGCCTCCTGTTCGCCGCGGGCGAGGCCGCCGGACTCGACGTGTCGGCCCGTGTACTGCCAGGAGGGGATGAACTCCCAGACGCTCTCGGCCCTGTCGGAGTCGTCGCCCTCGCGTCGCGCGTCGCGCCGAATCACGACGCCGAGCATCACGAGGACGGCACAGAGGGCGACGCCGAGCCAGACCGACGCGTACCCGACCCGGACGAGCGCCACGTCGAGGAGGGCCGCGACACCGACGACGGCCGGTGCGAGCAGGAGGAGCGCAGCGGCGGCCGCGACGAGGGACCGGTAGCGGACCATGCGCCGCGCTACGTGTTCGACGGTGGTAACGTTGGGGGCGGGAAGGAGACGACGTCGGTCACGCGAGTTCGGTGAGGCTCGTCAGTTCGACGTCGGCCTCGTCGAGGCGAGCGTGAATCGCCTCCAGGAGTTCGACCACGTTCGGCCCGTCGCCGTGGATACAGATGCTCTCCGCCGGCACCTCGATTTCGACGCCGTCGGGCGTCTCCACCACCCCCTCGGTGGCGATGGAGACGAACCGGTCGGCGACGAGGTCCGGGTCGCGCGCCTCCTTCGTCCGCGGGATGACGACGCTCCTGTCCGCGCGGTAGTCGAGGTCGACGTACCCCTCGAACACCGCCGTGATGGGGTACTCCTCGGTGACCTCGTAGATGTTCATGTCCGTGGCGAGGAACGTGAGGTCCGGGTCGACCGCCAACACCCCCTCGACGACGGCGCGGGCGTGGTCGGCGCTCTCCGACAACATGGTGTACATCGCGCCGTGGGGCTTGACGTGGCCGAACGTGACGCCGAGCGCGTCGGCGACCGCTCGGAGCGCGCCCAACTGGTAGACGACGTAATCTCTCACTTCCTCGGGCGTCGCGTCCATCGTCCGCCGTCCGAACCCCATCATGTCCGGCAGGCCGGGGTGGACGCCGACGTTCACCCCGTGTTCGTCCGCGAGCGCGACCGTCTCGCGCATGACGTGGGGGTCGCCCGCGTGAAAGCCCGCCGCGATGTTGGCCGTCGTGATGTACGGCATCACCTCCTCGTCTCTGCCTTTCACGTAGGTCCCGAAGCTCTCGCCCATGTCGCAGTTGATGTCGATGTGGTGTGCCATGTGCCCCCATCACACGCAACCGCGATAACGGTTCACACGACGCGCCGCCCGCGGCCGAACCGAACAGAACCGACCCGAATCAGTCGGCCGCGACCGGCGTGTCGGCGCGTTCGGCCGCCTGTGTGAGCGCCCGGGCGGTGTACGCCCGGAGCAACTCCGCCCGGTAGTCGGCCGAGACGTGGTGGTCGGCCATGAGCGCCGACTCGTCGAGGCCGTCCATGGCCGCGGCGGCGGCCGTCTCGATGACCCCGTCGTCCAGCGACTCGTCGACGAGTGCGTCCTCGGTCCCTGGCAGGCGGGTCGCGTGGTCGAACGCGCCGTTGGCCGCGACGCGCGCGTTGGTGACGACGCCGTCTTCGAACCCGAGCACCGCGGCGACGCCGACGACGGCGTACCCCGACGAGGGGCTGGGTTTCTTCACGTAGACGCCGACGCTCTCCTCGCCGAGGACGGGCAGTTCGACCCGCGCGAGGAGTTCGCCCTCCTCCTTCGCCGTGGTGAAGATGGCGAGGAAGAAGTCGTCGGCGGGGACGGTCCGCTCGCCGTCCGGCCCCACGAGGACGAGCGTCGCGTCGCTCGCCAGCACGGCGGCGGGCAGGTCGGACGCGGGGTCGGCGTGAGCGAGGTTGCCGCCGATGGTGCCGCGGTTACGGACCTGCACGTCGCCGATGGCGGCCGCGGCCGCGGTGACCGCCGGAGACGCCCGTTCGAGGGCAGCGTCGTCCGCGAGGGTTACGTAGCGCGTGAGCGCCCCGACGCGTGCGACCTCGCCGTCGACTTCGACGCCCGAGAGCGCGTCGATACCGGAGATATCGACGACGGCGGGGGGGCTCGCGAGTCCGAGCTTCATCGTCGGTAAGAGCGAGTGGCCGCCGGCGAGGAGTTCGGCCTCGGGGTTCGCATCGAGGAGGGCGAGCGCCTCGTCGACCGTCGTCGCCCGGAAGTAGTCGAACTCGGCGGGGAACATCACTCCACCCCCCGTCGGTCGCGACCGGTCCACGCGCGGCGGACATGGCGCGCCACACCGCCTCGTCGGTCACCGGCATGTCGACGTGGGTGACGTCGAGCGGCGCGAGCGCGTCGCAGACGGCGTTGACGACCGCCTGCGGCGCGGCGATGGTCCCCGCCTCTCCGACTCCCTTCACCCCGAGAGGGTTGTGCGGACACGGCGTCACCGTGTGGTCGGTGTCGAAGTGCGGAAGCTGGTGAGCCTTCGGAATCGCGTAGTCCTGCATCGACCCCGTGACGAGGTTGCCGCCCTCGTCGTAGACGACGCCCTCGAACCGACCCTGACCGAGCCCCTGCGCGATGGCGCCGTGGACCTGCCCCTCGACGATTTTCGGGTTGATCTGTTCGCCGCAGTCGTCGACGGCGACGTACTTTTCGAACGACACCTCTCCCGTGTTCGCGTCGACTTCCACGACCACGACGTGGACCCCGAACGGGAACACGAGGTTCTCCGGGTCGTAAAAGGACTCCTCTTCGAGCCCCGGTTCCAGTCCCTCGGGCAGGTCGTGTGCGAGATACGCCTGCCGGGCCACCTCCTGAATGTGGATGGAGCGGTCGGGCGCGCCCGTCACGCTGAACTCGCCGTCTTCGAACTCGACGTCTTCGACTCCGGCTTCGAGCTGGTGGGCGGCGATCTGTCGCGCCTTCTCGACCGCCTTCCGGGCACTGGTGAGCACGGCAGCGCCGCCGACGGTGACGCTCCGACTCCCGTAGGTGCCCATCCCCATCGGTATCTCGTCGGTGTCGCCCTCGACCACGTCGACGTCGTCGAAGTCGACGCCGAGTTCGTCCGCGACGATCTGCGCGTACGTCGTCTGGTGGCCCTGGCCGTGGCCCGACGTCCCGCAGAAGACGGTGACCGTTCCGGAGGGGTGGAAGCGAACGACGCCCGTCTCCCACAGTCCGAGTTGCCCGCCGATCTGGCCGACGATTTCGCTCGGGCCGTACCCACAGGACTCGACGTAGCTGGAGATGCCGATGCCGAGGTAGCGACCCTCCTCTCTCAGCCGCGCCTGTCGCTCCCGCAGTTCGTCGTAGTCGACGAGTTCGAGGGCTCTGTCCAGGGGCTTCTCGTAGTCGCCGCTGTCGTACAGGTAGCCCGCGACGGTTTCGTAGGGGAACTGCTCGGAGGAGATGTAGTTGCGCCGGCGGAATTCGGCGGGGTCCATTCCCACCTCCTTCGCGGCGAGGGACGCGAGTCGCTCGATGACGTAACTCGCCTCGGGACGGCCCGCTCCCCGGTACGGCTCCGTCGGGACCGCGTTGGTGAACGCCTCGGTGACGGTGCAGTGCATCGCCTCCATCGCGTACTGCCCGGGGAGCATCGGCGCGTACCCCCAGGTCGGGTTGAGCGCGCCGAACGTCGAGAGGTATCCTCCCAGGTCCCCGTCGGTGTGGACGCGGATGGCGAGGATGTCCCCCGCTCCCGACAGCGCCATCTCGGCGTGCGTCTCGTGACCGCGGCCGTGACCCGTCGAAGCGTACCCCTCCGTCCTCGTCGCGACCCACTTCACGGGACGCTCCAACTGGAGCGACGCCCAGATGGTGAGCGCCTCGTCGGGGTGTGCGGAGTCTTTGCTCCCGAAGCCGCCCCCCACGTCGGGGGCGACGACGCGCATCCGGTGCTCGGGGAAGTCCAGCATCTCACAGAAGAAGCGACGGTGGAGGTGGGGACACTGCGTCGACATGTGGACGGTCAGCTTCTCGGTGCTGGCGCGGTACTCCGCGAGCACCGCCCGCGGCTCCATCGCCGTCGGCAACAGGCGCTGGTTCACGAGGTCGAGTTCGACGACGTGGTCGGCGCGCTCGAACGCGTCGTCGGTCGCCTCCCGGTCCCCGATTTCCCACTCGGCGGCGACGTTGTTCGGGGCCTCCTCGTGGAGTTGGGGCGCGCCGTCCTTCGTGGCCTCGCCCGGACTGGTCACGGCGTCGAGTTTCTCGTACGTGACCTCGACGGCGTCCGCGGCGTCGGCAGCGAGGTACCGGCGCTCGGCGACGACGGCCGCGACCGGCTGGCCCTGGAATCGGACCCGCTCGCGCGCGAGCATCGGGTACGGTGGCGTCTTCAGTTCGGGGAGGAGCCACACCGGCGGCACCTCTCCGTCCACGCCCGACGCGGCGACGTCGTCCGCGGTGTAGACGGCGACGACCCCCTCCATCGCCTCCGCGGCGCTCGTGTCGATAGACTCGATGCGCGCGTGGGCGTGGTGGCTCCGGGTGAAGGCGAGGTGGAGGAGTTTCTCCGGGGAGATGTCGTCGGTGTACTGTGCGTCACCCGTGAGGAGCGGTCGGTCCTCGCGGCGGCGGATCGGGGAGCCGCGCAGTCGCTGGGCCTCGTGGGCCTCCACGAACTCCGGGGTCGAGGACATCAGTCGCCTCCCCCTCCGCGGCCGCCGTCGGTCGCGGGCCGCATCGTCCGGGCCGCCGATTCGACCGCGTTGACGATGTTCTGGTAGCCGGTGCAGCGACAGAGGTTCCCTTCCAGCGCCTCGCGGATCTCCTCGCGCGAGGGGTCGGGGTCGTCTGCGAGCAGGTCGACCGAGGTCATCAACATCCCGGGCGTGCAGTAGCCACACTGTAGCCCGTGTTCCTGTGAGAACGCCTCTTGGAGCGGGTGGAGTTCGCTCCCGTCGGCGAGGTCCTCGACCGTGCGGACCTCGCCCCCGTCGCAGGCCGCCGCGAGGAGCGTACAGGACTTGACCGCCTCGTCGTCGACGAGGACCGTACAGGCCCCGCACATGCTCGTCTCACAACCGACGTTCGTCCCCGTGTAGCCCAGGTCGTCCCTGAGCGCGTGGACGAGGAGCGTCCGAGACTCCACCGTCAGGTCGTGTGCGGTTCCGTTCACCGTGAGTGTGATGTCGTGTGTGGTCATCGTGTCTCCAGGGGCGCCTCCGCCCGGGAGACGCCGAGGCCACGGGCACTATCGTCCGGTGCCCGTGTATGTGTGTTGGTAACACAACACGTGTACACGAACCCACGAGGGACAGGTCCAAATAGCTTGCCGGCGCTCCCGTCGTTCTCGACGGCATCTCGGCGACCGGGCGCGGGGCACGCGTTGAAGTATCAGGGTGCGGTACTCGGAAGCGAATGTCGCCTCGGAAGTCGGAGCGAGCGTGGTCCGCTCAAGAGGGGAGCAACGGTACCGACGCGAGGGACGACGTGGCCGGAACCGGGGAGTCACGGGGGACGACGGCACGGATCGGCATCACCTGTCGGCCCGACCACGCGGTGTTTTCGACGGTCGCGTCGAACCTCGTCGAGCGGGGCTACGCGGTGACGTTCTTCGACTACGAACGACCGGTGAGCGAGGCGCTCCTCTCCGACCTGGCGCTGTTCGTGAGCAAGAAGACGCGTCCCGCGTCGGTCGAGACACTCCTCCGGGCGGAGCGACTGGGCGTGCCGACGTGGAACAGCGCGACGGGCGTCCTCGCCTGCGTCTCGCGGTTCTCACAGCGGTGTGTGCTCGAAGGCGTCGGCTTCGCGGTGCCCGGCGCCTCCCGAACGAAGCCCGACGGCGACTACGTCGCGAAGAACCGCTTCCACTGGAACATGTCGCCGGAACTCAACGGCGAGGGCGACCTCTACGAGGAGTACCTCCCGGCGGCGAAGGTCGACTACAAGTACTACGTCGTCGACGACGGCGAGCGACTCCACGCGCGCGTGCTCCGCGCGACGTCGAAGCTGTTCGGCGAGAAGCGCGTCATCGGCGAGGCCGAACCCCTCGCCGAACACGTCGAGCGCATCGGCGACCTCATGGAACGACTGGGGATGCGCGCGGTCGGCGTCGACCTGGTGCTCGTCGACGACGACGACTGGTACGCGGTCGACCTCAACCCCTGTCCGAGCTTTCGGGGCACCGGCCTGGAGGACGCGCTCACCGAGTCCATCGCGGACTGTCTCCGGTGAGTCGCCCGCCCGCGCCGTCGAGCGCCGGTCGAATATATAGCATCACATACCCACACGTAGCAAACGCTTAGCGGCACCCGCACGGAGGGAAGATACCGAATCGATGGCAGAAACAGGGAGTTTCTCGTGGGGGAGTCGAGCACAGCACCGGGTCCGGCGCGGCGTGGGGAGCGCACACTCACTCGCGGACGGACCGCCGGAGCCGACGACGGGTTCGTCGGAGGTGCCGCGATGAGGCGGACGAACCGGCTCGATAGCCGGCTCATCGCGCGCTGTGAGGAGGTTCCGGACGACCCGCCCGTCGGCGACTACGTCGTCGTCGACGTGTTGCACTTCTCGAACACGGTCATCGAACTGTTCGCGAACGGGGCCGACTACGTCCACATCACCGACGAACGGGGCGACGAACCGGCGTTCAAGGCCGACCACCCCGAAGCTCGTATCGGCGGCGGCGCGACGCCCGCGTACGACCCCGAACCCGGCTACGACTTCTTCAATTCGCCGAGCTACGTCCAGAACCTCGACATCGACGGTCGGCCGGTGGGAATGACCTCCTCGAACGGGGGACGCGCGGTGGCCCGACTCCGCCGGGTGCTCGGCGACGAGAGCGCGGTGTACGTCGGCTCGACGATGAACGCGAGCGCGCTCGCGGCGCATCTCGAAGGACGTGACCGCCCGACGTACATCGTCAGCGCCGGGTCGGGAGGAGACGAGGCGCTCGAAGACCACGTGGGCGCGACGCTCATCAGCCGGGCGCTCGACGGCATCGAACTCTCGACGGCGGAACGGGCGGTCTTCGAAGAGCAGGTGCGGACCGCGAAGGGGCCGAACTACGCCCAGAAGAACGACCTCCGCCGGCGCGACGTCCACGACTACGCGCTCGCGTTCGACAGCAGAGAGGTGATACCGCGGCTGGAGGGGCGGTCGCTGGTGGACGTGGTCCGGCGGGGACTGGAGTCGGCGTCGGACTGAGTCGTTGCGAGGGGTGGAGTAGTCTACGTCCGCGTGAGTGGGTGAAGAGTTCTCATCGGACCGACCCACGAGAGCAGGAAGGCCGCGTGGCACACGGACGCGGTGGACCGCAGCCTCTCTCCTCCCCAGCCGGGTGCTCGCGCACGGAGGCGCGAGCACAGCCCCCTCGCACGCCGCTCGTTCCCTCCGGTGACTCGCTTTCGCGCGCCGGTCGCCACAAGACAAAGCGATGGCGTGCGAGAGCGACTGTCGCCGCGTCACCTCCAACCAACCGCTATCGAGTCGTCCGTCCGCACCCCGACGAGCCGAACCCGCCTCGCTTTACGTCCGCACCTCCTCTCTCACCCAAGGCGATGAGATTCGGCGCCGCACTCGACCTCCGGTTCGACGAGTCGTTCGAGAAGTACGTCTCGTTCCTCCGCGAGCAGGGGCTCTCGCACGTCGAAATCAGACAGGGCCACCTCGACACCCACCCCGACGCGCCGTCGCCGGAACGCGTCCGCCGGGTCGCCGCCGAGAACGACCTCACCGTGACGCTCCACGCGCCGTACCGCGACTGCAACCTCGGGAACCTCAACGAGCGACTCCGGAAGGCGACCGTCGCGGCGGTGTGTGACTCGCTGGACTTCGCCGCCGAGGCGGGCGCGAAAGCCGTCGTCGTCCACGGCGGGTCGGTCCGTCCGCGCTACCCCGACCGCGTGCAGGGGCAGTCGCGCGAGCAGGCGGTCAGGTCGCTCCGCGCCTGCGGGAGGTACGCCGAGGAAGTCGGGGTCCCCCTCTGCGTCGAGAACCAGCGCGACAAGTCGTCACAGCGGCGCCACACCGCGACCCCCGAGCGACTCGCGACCCTTCTCGACGACGTCGGCGTCGACTCCCTCCGGGTGACGCTCGACGTGGGACACGCGAAGGTCACCGGCGTCGCGTTCGAGGAGTTCGTCGAGCGGTTCGGCGACCGCATCGTCGTCGCACACCTCCACGACAACGACGGGACCGACGACGACCACGACCCGCTCCCGACGTTCCGGTCGGTCGGCGAACGGATCGGGGCGGCGTACAACGTCCTCGAGATGAAGTCGCTGGCCGACGTCGAGCGCTGTGTGTCGGGACTCGTCGAGTGACGACCAACCCGGTGACGAACCGCGAACCCCGAACACGTGAGCGTGAGCGCGCGCAGTCCCGAACATGTTCGCCCAGGGTATTCAGTGGTCGGGCGTTCAAGACCCTGTATGGCGCTCACGAAGCTGGTCGTCGACCTCCCGCCGGGGACGTGGATCGGCGAGGTGTCGTCGGCGTATCCCGCCAGCGTCTTCCGGGTGCTCGCCGCGCTGCCGGCCGACGACCGAGGGGTCGGGTTGCTCGAAATCACGTCCGAGGAGATGCGCGCGGTCCTCACCGCCATCGAGGAACACGCGGGTATCGACGACGTCGAACTGCTCCAGGCGGGTCAGAACGAGGCGCTCGTGCAGTTCGAGACCACCCAGCCGTTCCTGCTCATGGCCGTCCGCAACTCGATGGTCCCCCTCGAACTCCCGCTGGATATCGTCGGTGGACAGGCGGAACTCGAACTGACGGCGGCACAGTCGCGGCTCGCCGAACTGACGACCCAGCTCGAAGAGTTCGGGATGTCGTACGAGGTGGAGTACCTGCGGCAGTCCCCCACGTCGTCGGAGCTGTTGACGACGCGGCAGCGCGACCTGCTCGACCGGGCGGTCGAACACGGCTACTACGACACCCCGCGGGGCTGTACGCTCACCGAACTCGCCGAGGAACTCGACCTGGCGAAGTCGACGCTGAGCGAGCGCCTCCACCGTATCGAGGGGACGGTGCTGAAGGAGTTCGCCGGGTCAGCAGCCGAGGTGGAATCGCGCTGACGCCGGGGGACCAGACGAACTCTGGAGAGGGGTCGGCTACAGCAGTTCCGGTTCGGGGTCGGGTTCGCGCTCGCCGTCGCGCCGACGCTGTCGACCCCGTCGGCTCCGGCCGAGTCGACCACGGAATGGGAGGCGAGCGCGTGGGTCGAACCGGGCGCGTACCGAACCGAGGGCGCGGCGGACGAGTCGGCGGTCGTCCGTCGCATCGCCGGTGAGGACGCGCTCGACTCGGCGCTCGAACGTCCGTTCGTCGATGGCGCCCGCGACGTACTGCCGTGTGAGTTCCTCGACCGGGTCGGGGCGTCGGTCGGCGTCCGTGACGCGACGGTCGACGCGGCGAGCGCCGAACGCGACCCCGACCGCGAGGCCGACGGTCGTGACGAGCCCGGTCCCGGCGAGGAGGGCGAGGCCGAGCGCGTTCGCGTCGCCAGTCAGGAAGAGCGAGACGCCGGCCAGGACGAACGCCGCGCCGAGGACCGAGAGGCCGACGCCCACCAGACCGAGAGCGGCGACGAAGGTAGCGAGGTAGAGCACGGCTCTGAACAGCGCGAGCGTTCGAGGGTGGGTCACCTCGGAGTCCATACGTGAGAGAGAGCCGACGGAGACATAGCTGTATCTCCCGCCGGGGGACGCCGACAGGTGTTTGTGTGCTGCCACCTTCGACGGAGCGTGGAACCTCCCGAGGCGGTCGTGGCGGCCCTCGCTCACGCGTTCGGGAGCGCGAGCGACGTCCGTGGCGTCGAACGACTCTCCGGGGGCTGTAAGGACACCTACCGGGTCGAACTGGGGGAGGAGACCGTCGTCGTCGCGTTCCCGCGCGAGCCCTGGTACGAGGAGTCGTTCGCGCTCGAACCGGCGCTCATGCGACTCGTACACCGTGAGACGTCGCTCCCGGTGCCGCGAGTGCTGGCGAGCGACGTTTTCGGGGCGAGACCGTACCACGTGACCGAGTACGTCGACGCCCCGGACCTCCGAGGGCGGTTCGCCGCGTGTCCGCGGGCGACGCAGGCGGCGCTGCTCGAAGCGGCCGGGCGCGTACTGGCAGAGCTCCACGGGGGCGTCCGGTTCGAGTCGAGCGGGCCGCTCCGTCGTGAGGGGGGAGAAGTGACGGTCGACCCCGCGCTCACGTGGCCGGCGTTCCTCTCGACGCTCGTCGAGCGGTGGCTGACCGAACTCGACGAAAGTCGGTTCGCCGACCTGCGCGGGACGTTCGAAACCGCACTGACGCCGGAGTCGTTCCTCTCTGTGGCTCCGGACCCGGTCTGTCTGCACTTCGACTACGCGCCGGGGAACCTCCTCGCGCGCGGGGACGCCATCGTCGGCGTCGTCGACTGGGGGTTCGCCGTGTCGGGTCACGCCGAGTACGACCTGTTCCAGTTCGAGAAGAACTTCCTGCTCGGAGAGGTGCGAGACCCGGCGGTCAGAGACGAACTCCGGCCGCACGTCTACGCCGGCTACCGCGAGCGGGGCGACCTCGCCCCCGGCTGGGAGCGTCGCCGCGCCTTCTACCGAGTCGCGTACAAACTCGCGAGCATGCGGTCGTTCCACCGGTGGGCAGGGAGCGGGTCACAGAGGGGCGAACTCGTCACGCGGCTCCGCGCGGAACTGGAGACGGACCTCGAACGGCTCGACGAGTACGAACGGGGCAGGGAACCGACCGGACAGGACTAAACCACCGCTTCGCGGGTGGGTTCGTCGCCCCGAGGTTCAAGCCTGAGAACCGGACCAGGAGGTTCAAGTCCGAGCCGCCGATGTGACGGGTATGAACAGACAACAGCTCATCGCGCTCGTCTTCGTCGGCCTGATGGTGCTCTCGTCGGTCGGTGCCGTCGCGAGCGTGTTCTGAGGCGGTCGCGCGTTTCCTACGCCTCGTCCTCGTCCTCGTCCTCGTCATCGTGGGCGTACTCACGGAGCGTTTCGAGCGGGACGTCGTCGAGGACGGCCGCGCTCGTCGCGTCGAGGACGAGCGGCGGCGCGCAGTCGGCCTCGTACGCTTCGAGCCACCGCCCGACACAGACACACCAGCGGTCGCCCGGATGCAAGCCGGGGAAGTCGAACTCCGGACGGGGCGTGACGAGGTCGTTTCCCCGCTCGCGGCTGAACTCGAGGAACTCCTGCGTGACGACGGCGCACATCTCGTGTCGACCGCGGTCGGACGGGAGGTGGCGACAGTGGCCGTCGCGCAGGTAGCCCGTGTCGGGAGCGAGGCTACAGGGGGTCAGAGTGGTGCCGAGGACGTTCTCCTCGTCGGCGTGCTCGTCAGTGGACATGCGTGTCGGTCGGTCCCGTCGGGCAAAAGTCCGATGGCGGCACCCGCGACCGGAGCGCGAGCGTCGAGCAGTGGTCGACGCAAACGACGAACCGCCGGACCGGCGAACCGGCAGACCGACGACAGACCGGGACACGGCGAGCACACGGGCGTCAGACTGTTCTCGTTCTCGATACTGATTCAGTCAGGAGTATCGTTATATCATAGAACGAAAACTGTGGAATGAACATGGTAACGAAACGAGACACTGCCCGGCCGACGACACCGGACGGTGAGACACTCCCGGCGTTCCGGCCCGGGTCTAACGTGCTGGTCCGGGGTCCGTCGCTCGCGGGGAAGCGCGACATCGCGCTCGAACTCCTCGCGGCGCTCGCGCCGGACGAACGTCCGGTCGTGGTCTCGGCGGCTGACGACGCGGCGAACGTCCGGCGGCGACTGGTCGCGACGGAGGGTGCCGACCTGAGCGACGACTGCTACGTGGTCGACGCGGTCCGCTCGCAGGTCTCCGGGCAGGCCGTGACCCGGACCGACGGCGGGGACAGGCGAACCTGGTACGCCTCCTCACCGAGCGACCTGACCGGGATCGGGATCTCGACGACCGACGCGCTCTCGGCCGTCCACGCGGAGGGAAAGCGCCCGCGGGTCGTCGTCGACAGCCCCTCGACGCTTCTGCAGTACAACGATATCGAACGCGTCTACCGGTTCCTGCACGTCCTGAACAGCCGGGTTCGGGCTCTCGACGGCGTGACCATCCAGATCATCCACGCCGACGCCCACACCGACCGGGAGGTCGCGACCCTCGCACACCTGTTCGACAGCGTGGTCGACGTGGCGACGGAGACGAGCGAGGAGACGGACGCAGTCGACGTCCGGACGGGCAGTACGTCCCGCTCTCTCGCGCTGTCCGAACTGCTCTCGGCCCTCGCCGGCGGGCATGCGAGTTCGACGGACGTTCCGCCGGCGTGAACACCCTCGTGGGGGTGCGCTCGACTCAGGCGAACTCCGCGAGGTCGAGCCGGTCGAGCGTCTCCGGGGTGGGGACCCCGTCGTCGTCCCACCCGCGGACGGCGTAGTAGTCGTCGAGCATCCCCGCTAACTCCTCGGGCGGACAGTACATCCCCGCCGAGGGGCCGTCCGGGATGGGCTCGTGCATCACGCGGTACGGGAGGGTGTCGGTCTCGCGGTTCGCCACCCCCCTCCGGACGTTAATGAGCCGTTCGAGGTTGTAGACGCGCTCGCCGATGGTCTCGACCTCCTCCGTGGACAGGGACCAGCCCGTCGCGTGGTTGATCGCGTCGCGGTAGCGGTCGTTTATGTTCTTCCCCCACCCCCCTTCGCTCACGAACCGACACTGGGTGAGCGAGTCGCCCAGCGCCGTGAAGTGCTGTGAGCGCGCCGCGAACTCCGGGGAGTTCTCGGGCGTGTACGGCTCCTCGGAACCGTACTGGAGGGTCGGTCTGGTGTCGTGGTGAGAGCCGCCCCGCGTGGAGGTGGCGTAGCCGATACTCATGCCTTTCAGCCCCCGCGGCGAGTGGGCAGCGAACTCTAACCCCTTCGACCCGTGGAGGTACTTCTCGGCGTCGCCGCCGAGGTCCTCGGCGAGCGTGAACGACCCGTCGGCGAGTCGGTCGCCGAACCCCTCGCGGTGGGCGGTCTGCTTCGTCAACTCGACGAGGCCGTCCGCGTCGCCGAATGCGAGGTGTGACGAGTCGTCCTCGGTCAGGAGGCCCTTCTCGAAGCACTCGCGGGCGAACGCGACGGTGACGCCGAAACTGATGGTGTCCATGCCGAGGCGGTCACAGAGGTCGTTGACCTTCACCACCCGCGGGAGGTCGTAGACGTCCTGCATCGTCGACGTCCCGAAGAGGCTCTCGAACTCGGGGATCTTCCCGTCGGTGACGCCCTCCGACTGGACGGTGACGTGTTTGCCACAGCGGACGGCACAGTTCGCGCAGGTGGTGTCCTCGGTGACGTACTCCTCTCTGAGCGTCTCGCCGCTCACCTTCTCCGCAGTCTCGGGGTCGGTCTGTTCGGTCTGGTTGTTCCGCTGGCCGAGTTTGCCCATCTCGTTGATGGGGTTCACCAGCCCCGCCGTCCCGTAGTTCTGCAGCATCGTCGTCTCCTGCATGAGCGGGGCCATCCGACTCGTCGCCAGTTCTCGGAGGTCGTCGTTGCGGGCGAGTTCCGGCTCGAACGACCCCTCCCGGACGGCGACGGCCTTGACGTTCTTCGAGCCGAACACGGCCCCGGCACCGCCGCGACCGGCGACGCCCTCGCGGATCTTCGATTCGTGAAGCAAGCAGGCGTAGCGGACCTGGTTCTCGCCGGCCGGACCGGCGGCGATGACGTGCGTGTCGTGGCCGACCCCTTCACGCTCGCGCACCGCAGAACAGGTCTCGTAGGTATCCAGTCCCGCGAGGTCCTCGGCGGGTTCGAGGCGGGCGCCCTCCTCGGTGACGACGACGTACGACGGGTCGGGCGCGCGGCCGTGGAGGACGACGCTCTCGAATCCGGTCGTCTTCTGTGCCCGCGGAAAGGTCCCGCCGAAGGTGCTGTCGAAGAAACCGTTCGTCATGGGCGAGACGAAGCCGAGAACCCCTCGGGAGGTGCTCTGGAACGGGGTAGCGTTCAGCGGGCCGACGCCGAACGCGACGACGTTCTCGGGGTCGAACGGGCCGGCATCCGGCGGCACGTGGTCGGCGACTGCCTTGGCGACGAAGCCGTTCCCGCCGAGAAAGCGGCGCGCGTCAGCGGGCGCGATGGGTTCGGTCTCCGTCTCCCCGGTGTCGAGATGGACGTGGAGGACTTCACCGCCGTAAACAGGAGGAACCGACCCGGTCACCGGCCGACTCCTTCGCCGCGGACAGCAGTCGTCGGCGCCGCCCGACCGCGTGACCCTGTCTCGAACTGCGTGGTTTCGTGTATCATGTGTGTCGTTCCGTCCGGAGGCTGTGAGCCCCTCGCACGGGTTGTGCGTGTGTGGTCGGGGATGCGGAGACGGAACATAAGTACTCGCCTCGACCGCGAGCGCGTCGGGGGTCTTCCGATTCGACACGTGTCGACCGTGTCGCGGGCTAACGTGACAGAACGCCAGTGACGGGGAGAGATGAATCTCCTTTCGAACCGGACGGAGACGAATAGTATTCATATATTTCCTGACATTGTCGTGGTATGAGAGCAGATATTGGTCTGTCACCAGTATTTATGACCGAGACGCCCGACGGACGTGTATACGCAACGATGACCACGAACGACTCGAACAGCGAAACGAGCGTATAGAATGGACGACGAGAATCTCATACCGGGCGAGGTCGACCCCGGCGAGGGGAGCGTCGTCATCAACGAGGGGCGCGAGACGGCCACCGTCGACGTGGCCAACACCGGCGACCGTCCCATCCAGGTCGGGTCGCACTTTCACTTCTTCGAGACGAACCGCGCGCTGTCGTTTTCGAGGGAGGAGGCGTTCGGCATGCGACTCGACATCCCCGCCGGCACGGCGGTCCGGTTCGAACCCGGCGAGGAGATGGAGGTCGACCTCGTCGCGTTCGGGGGAAGCGCCGAGTGAGCGGGCTGAACAACCTCACGAACGGGGCGACGAGCAAGGGCGCGCCCGCCGACGCCCTCGAACGGGCACGCGACGGCGGCTTCGAGGGGGCGTGAGATGGCGCGCGAACTCTCGAAGAAGCAGTACACCGACCTGTACGGCCCCACCGAGGGGAGTCGCGTCCGACTGGGCGACACGAGCCTCGTCGCCGAAGTCGAACGGGACCTGGGAACGCCGGGCGACGAAGCGGTGTTCGGCGGCGGCAAGACCCTGCGGGACGGCATGGGAATGGCCCCGGGCGTCACCGCCGAGGAGGGGGCGCTCGACTGGGTGCTGACGAACGCGACGGTCATCGACCCCGTCGTGGGAATCGTGAAGGGCGACATCGGCATCAAGGACGGCCGCATCGCCGGAATCGGGAAGTCTGGAAACCCCAACACGATGGACGGCGTCGACCCCGACCTCGTCGTGGGACCCTCCACCGACGTCTACCCCGCCGAAGGGCTCATCGCGACGGCCGGCGCGCTCGACATCCACGTCCACTTCAACAGCGCCCAACTCGCAGAGCACGCGCTCGCGTCGGGCATCACGACGATGCTCGGCGGCGGGTACGGGGGAGGAGCGACCACCGTCACGCCCGGCCCCGTGAACATCGAGCGGTTCCTCCAGGCGGCGGAGGAGTGGCCGATCAACGTCGGCTTCTACGGCAAGGGCAACTCCTCCGGCAAAGGGGGACTGTACGAGCAGGTCGAGGCCGGTGCCTGCGGCCTCAAACTCCACGAGGACTGGGGCTCTACCCCCGCGGTCATCGACACCTGTCTCGAAGTCGCCGACGAGATGGACGTCCAGACGTGTATTCACACCGACACCCTCAACGAGTCGGGCTTCGTCGAGGACACCTTCGACGCCATCGACGGCCGGACGATGCACATGTTTCACATCGAAGGGGCGGGCGGCGGGCACGCCCCCGACATCCTCGAACTCGTCGGGGAACCGAACGCCCTCCCCTCCTCGACGAACCCTTCGATGCCCTTCACCACCAACACGTTCGACGAACACCTCGACATGGTGATGGTGTGTCACCACCTCAACCCCGACGTCCCCGAGGACGTCTCCTTCGCCGAGTCCCGGATCAGACACGAGACGCTCGCCGCCGAGGACGTCCTCCACGACATGGGCGCGGTGAGCATGATGACCACCGACTCGCAGGCGATGGGCCGGATGGCCGAACTGGTCTGTCGAACGTGGCAGACTGCCGACAAAATGAAGAAACAGCGGGGGCCGCTTCCGGGCGACGAGGAGAGCGAGAACGACAACGAGCGCATCCTGCGATACATCGCGAAGTACACCATCAACCCCGCCATCACCGCGGGAATCGACGAGTACGTCGGCTCCCTGGAGACGGGCAAACTCGCGGACGTCTGCCTGTGGGACCCCGCGTTCTTCGGCATCAAGCCGGACCTCGTGATGAAGGGCGGGTTCCCCGCGCTGTCGAAGATGGGCGAGGCGAACGGCTCCTTGATGACCTGCGAACCCATCACCCAGCGGCCGCGTGCGGGTGCGGTCGGGAAAGCGAAGAACGCCCTCAGCCTCGCGTTCGTCTCGCAGGCCGGGTTCGAAAACGACGTCGGCGAACAGTACGGCCTCACGAAGGAAGTGGTCCCCATCAAGGGGACGAGAAACCTCGCGAAGGACAGCATGGTCCGCAACGAGTACTGCCCCGACGGGATCGCGGTCGACCCCGAGACGTTCGAGGTGACCATCGACGACGAGGTCGTCACCTGCGAACCGGCCGAGGAGATATCGCTGGCACAGCGGTACACGCTCTGACCACGACCACACACGCACCTCAGGACTCAGGACACCACATCGATGCAACTCACCCCGAAAGACACCGAACGACTGACCGTGTTCATGGCCGCAGAACTCGCCCGCCGCCGCAAGGAGCGCGGGCTGAAACTCAACCACCCCGAAGCCGTCGCGTACATCTCCGACTGGGTGTTCGAGCGCGGGCGCGACGGCATGTCGGTCGCCGACATCCGCGCCGAAGCCACGGAACTGCTCTCCCGCGAAGACGTGATGGAGGGCGTGCCCGAGATGATCGACATGATCCAGGTCGAGCCGACGTTCCCCGACGGGACGAAGCTCGTCACCATCCACGACCCGATTCGAAGGGACGAACCGCTGGAGGTGGGCGAGTGAGCCGGACCGAGCGGGAGAACGAGGACGCGACCCGCCCGCGAAGCTACCGCGACGTCCCCGTCGTCGGCATCGGGGGCCCCGTCGGGTCGGGAAAGACGTCGCTCATCGAGCGGCTCGTCCCCCATCTGAAGACCGACGACCGAACCATCGGGCTCATCGCCAACGATATCCTCACCCAGGAGGACGCGAACGTGCTGAAGGAGTCGTTCGCGGGCGAGATTCCCGACGACCTCGTCCAGGGGGTCGAGACGGGCGCGTGTCCGCACACGGGCATCAGAGAGGACCCGACGATGAACCTCGACAAGGTGACCGAGTACGCGCAGAACTACCCCGAGTTGGACCTCGTCCTCCTCGAATCCGGCGGCGACAACCTCGCGGCGACGTTCAATCCCGAACTCGCCGACTACTTCATCTACGTCATCTCCGTGGCCGAGGGCGACGACATCCCCCGAAAACGGGGGCCGGGCGTCGTCGACTGCGACCTGCTCGTCATCAACAAGACGGACCTCGCGCCGCACGTGGGCGCGGACCTCGACGTGATGGAACGCGACACCGAGGAGGTCCGAAACGGAAGGCCGTACGTCCTCACGAACTGCAAGGAGGAGTCGGGCATCGAGGAGGTCGCCGCACACGTCGAACGGGAGGTGCTGTTCGCGTAGATGGCGGCGTCGACGAACGGCCCGCCGCCCGAGTTCCGGTCGTACGCCGCGGAGTCGCTCGCGCAGTCGCCCGCGGGCGCCGTCGGCAAAGGGGGAGAACTCGACCTCCGGTTCGCTCGCGGCCGGGACGGACAGTCGCGGCTGGTGTACGACCGGGCGACCGTGCCGTTTCACCTCACCGGCGGCCTGTACCACGACGAGGCGCTTCCGGACATCGCCTCCGCGTACGTCCAGGACCCGACGGGCGGCATCGCACAGGGCGACCGGTACGAGGCGACCGTCGAGGTCGGGGCCGGCGCGCGCGCACACGTCTCGACCGGGAGCGCGACGAAGGTCCTCCGGATGGAGCGCAACTACGGCGCGTCGACGACGAGAATCGACGTCGGCGAGGGCGGCTACCTCGAATACCTGCCCGAGGAGACGATTCTCCACGAGGGGGCGAGGTTCTGGCAGCAGGTGGAGATGGACCTCGCACCGGGAGCGAGCGTGCTGTTCGCGGACGTCGTCGTCCCGGGACGACTCGCCCGCGACGAACTGTTCGCGTTCGAACGGCTCCACACGAGCGTCGAGGCACGGAGTCGGGGAGAAGAACTGTTCGCCGACGCCGTCCGCCTCGACGGCGGTGACCACCTGCGCGGGCCGGGGCTGTTCGGCGAGTTCAGAGTGGTCGGGACGTTCTACGTGGTCGCACCGGACCACGACGAGGTGGCCGCGCTCGCGGACGCCCTCCACGAGCGCGTCCAGCCCGAAGGCGGGAGCGAAGACCCGTCCGCCGTCGGCGGGGCGTCCGTCCTCCCCAGAGAATCGGGCGTCGCCGTCCGCGTCCTCGGAGCGCGGGCGAGCGACGTGACCGACCGGTTCCACCGCGTGTGGAACCGCGCGCGGGAAACGCTCGTCGGGGCCAGCGCGCCCGACACGAGGAAGTTCTGATGCGCGTCGTACGCGGCCCCGTCGAACGAGCGGACGATGACGGCGAGCGTGCGGGGGAAATCGTCGTCGACGAGACGCAGCGGCGGCGCTCCCGGTTTCGAACACGAACGGCGGGCGGCGAGGAAGTCGGCGTCGTCGTCGACGGCGCACGGGTGCTGTCGGCCGGCGACGTCCTCCGGACGGAAGACGGCGAGCGGTTCGTCGTCGAACTCGAAGCCGTCGAGGCGCTCGTCGTCGAGTTCGACGGCGACGCGGACCCGGCGGCGATGGTCGTCGCCGGCCACGCCGTCGGCAACCGCCACTGGGACCTCGTCGCTCACGAGGGACGGGTGTACGTCCCGAGCGGTGGAAACGCCGGAGAGCGTCTCGCCTTTGTCGAACCGTACCTCCCACCGAACGCGGAGGTGAGAACCGAATCGGTCGAGCCGTCGCTGTTCGACGAGAGCCAGACCGGACACGGGGACGAGGAGGGGGGCCACAGCCCCGAACACGGTCACGGCCACGCTCACTCGCACGACCACGAGCACGAGCACGGCGATGATGACGGCCACCAGAAAAACCACGACCACGGGCGCGCACACGAACACGACCACGTCCACGTGGACGCCACGACGATGACACGCGACCGGCTCAGGCGCACGGCGCGGGAGGCGACGGATGAGTGAGAACGAGTCCGAGAGAGGCGATTCGGCGAGCGAGGACGCGGACGCGAGCGCATCGCTCGCCGCGTTCCAACTGGCGGATTCGTTCCTCCCGGTGGGGACGTACACCATCTCCTACGGGGTCGAACAGTTCGCCGCGACGGGGCGAGTCGAAACGAGAGACGACCTGGAGGCGCTCCTCCGCGACTACCTCCACCAACAGGTCGGCCCGTGCGACGTCGTCGCGCTCGCGGCGGCGTGGGACCGAGCGGAGGCCGCGGACGGAGAGACCCTCGACGCGCTCGCCGCGGTCGACGAACGACAGCGGTCGGTGACGCTCCCGCGGGAGTTCCGCGAGAGTTCGGAGAACTCGGGGCGTCGGCTGCTCGAACTGATGGCCGAGACGACCGACGACGACGTCATCGAGGCGTACTACCGACGCGTCCTCGCAGAGGAGGCGCCCGGGAACCACGCCGTCGCGCTGGGGCTCGTCGCGCGCCGACAGGGGATCGCACGGGAGGACGCGTGTCTGCTCGCCTGTCACTCGTTCGTGGTCGGGTTGCTCGGTGCCGCACAGCGACTCGTCCGCCTGACCCACACCGACGCCCAGCGACTTCTCACGACGCTTCGCCCGGTCATGTGCGACGTGTGCGAGACGTACGCCGGGCGCGACCCGGAGACGATGGCACCGTTCGCGCCGCTGGTCGACGTGATGGGGATGGGTCACGAGCGCGCCGAACGCCGGCTGTTCGTCAGTTGAACGGGCGAATCAAGCGAAGCCGTCGATAGTGGCTTCGAGCCGGTCGCGGATCGCCGCGACGTCCGTCGAGTCGACCCTGATCGACGTCGTCCGCTCGTCGGTGTCGGCGAGTTCGCTGAGGACGCCAGCGCGGCGGTCGACTTCGACGAAGACCGTGAGGGCGTCCGCCGCGGGGTCGAAGACGAGTTCGACCTCGTCGACCCGTCCCCTGAACGGCCCGTCCGCCGCGTGGAACTCGAACTCCTGAACGAAGGCTCGTCCGGAGGCGTAGCGTCCCGAGCGGTCGATCTGACACTCGGCGGAGCGGAACGAGAAGCCGAGTTCGTCCATGGCGTCGAACACGGCCCGCATCCGTGGGGTCGGCTGAACGTCGAGGTGGTCTCGGTCCTCGGGATCGACCGCCATCGAGATGTCCAGTTCGGTCTCGACCCACACCTCCACGCGCCCGAGAGTCACGGGGGTCGCGTACGGGATATCGATCGTCGCGGTCCGGACGTCGCTCCGGCCGGGTTCGATGGTGAAGCCGTCGGAGAGGCGGAGTCGGCCGACGTCGACCTCCGTGTAGCCGTCGTCGGTCGCACACCGCGTCTCGACTTCGAGTTCGATGGCGTCGACCGTCTGTTCGGCGGAGCCGCCCTCGATGTGTATCTCGACGTCGACCGACTGACCCGGTTCGACCGTCGAGGAGGCCAGCACCGTGTCGACCGTCGCGTTGCCGATACCGACGCTCGCGAGGACTTTCTTCATGCGTCGAACTGCGCACCCGCGACGGACATATGTCTTCTGACGGGTTCGCGTCGACGCGGTCGAACCCGTTCTCAGCTGCTTGAAACCACCGCAGCCGTATTTATGCCGAGGTGACGACACGTCGACGGGAGGTGTCCGTACGAAGTATGACCGTGAACCTGAGCACGAACGACGCGACAGTCCTCCTCGTGGTGACGAAGACGGTGACGCTCATTCTGGGCGCGCTCATCACGTTCCTCGCGTACCGGGCGTTCCGTCGACAGGGAGCACCGGCGCTCAGAGCACTGATGGTCGGGTTCGGCCTCGTGACGGCCGGGTCGGCCCTCGGCGGCGCGCTGTATCACGTCGCCGACATCGGATTCACGCTCGGAGTCGGTATCGAGAGCCTCGTCACCGCTGCCGGGTTCGGCGTCCTCGTCTACTCGCTGTACGTCGGCGTCGACGACACGGACGACACACGCGCTCCGTCCCGGCAGGTCACGACCGAGCACGACGGACGACGGCGCGGTGCGGACTGAACGACGGGAGCGAGCCCAGCGGCGTACGCCTCGTCGTCGCCCGTAACCCGAACGTGTTCGGAGTGACGCTGAGGCTGTCACGGGACGTACGGCGACACATGAGCACGACCACGACGACGGAGACCCAGAACCGACAGACGACGGTCACGGTTCGGTGTACCGGCCACGTCCGGACGGCGCTCGGCACGCACGAGCTCACGTTCGAGTTCGAGGGCGACACCCTCCGGGCGTTCCTCGACGCGTTCTTCGCGGAGTACGACGTCGCCGACCTGCTCATCGCCGAGACTGACGAGGAGGCGACTGCCCACGGGTGGGCGAAGGTCGACGAGCCACCGGGAAGCTGGCGGAAGAACCCCGAAGGCGAGAACACGCGCTGTTACGCCCGGGTCTGTGTCAACGGGCGGTTCAACGAGAACCTCGACGGGCTGGATACGGAACTGGAAGACGGTGACCGCGTCGCTCTCATCTATCCGTTCATGTTCTGCTGCTGACGGAGACGAGAGCGAAAACCGAAGCGAGGCGACTCAGTACCGCGAGGGGAGGAACGCCATCCCCATGAGGAAGACGACGGAAAGACCGGAGAGGATGGTCACGCCCCAGAGACCGTTCTTCTGCTCGGTGAACTGATCGATGTCGTCGTTCTGCGCTCGGAAGTTCTCGAAGTCCTGCGTGAGTTGGACCGAGTCGTTGGTCGGGAAGTGGACGAGGTAGGTCTGTCCGCTCAGAGAGACGTTCGCGTGGTTCGACGCCTGAACGGTGTTCTCCCGCGGCGCGTTCCACGAGAGCGTCACCGCGTCGGCCGCGACGTCCACGCTCGTCTGGTTCCCGTTGTAGTCGAGCGACTGGCTCTCGGAGATCTGTTGCTCTGCGGGCGCCGGGAAGTACTCGCTGGCCGGCACGAGCGTCGAGGACCCGTTCTCGGTGACGATGACGTACGCCTGACCGTTCCGGGTGACCGTCTCGTTGTCCGCGTTGGTGTCGTTGGCGAGGATGCCCGCGCGGTCGATCGACTCGCGCAGCGTGGCAGAGGAGGGGTCCGACTCGTTCGGGACGAGGACGGTCCACTCCTGGCCGTCGTACGTCACGGTGGAGTTGTTCTCCCACGTCTCCGTGTAGAGGGCGGACTGGTTCGTCCACGCGAACGTCGCGGAGCGGGAGACCGTGGCGCCGCCGCCGCCGCCGTGCCCACCGCCGCTGCTCTCTTCGACCTCCGTCACCACTTCGGTCGCGGTGTACTGCTGGCCGTCGATGGTGAACGTATCGCCCTGTTCGAGCGAGTAGTCGGGGTTCTCGAAGCCGATCGTCGGTTCCTCGGCGGTCGCGATGAGCGAGTACGACGCCGCCCCCACGACCAGGAAGAACGCGACGTAGATTGCCGCGGCGCGTCGTTGCATAGTCGGACGATAGGCCACGCGGTGTATAACGGTTACTGAACGTGCCTCGGTCGCGCGGTCTCGAGTCGCGTCGTGATACCTACGCGTCGTCGCGCCGCTCGAACCGATGTCGGACGACGGCGGAGTCGTCGTCCCACTCGAAGGAGTCGTGAACGGCTTCGAGCCGTCGTCTGTACGCCGCGAGGTCCTCGGAGCCCTCCGCGCGCGCGTCGGCGTCGGTGAGGTCACCCAGGGTGCGCTCGTCGACCGCGGTGACGACGAACGTGACGCCGTCGATCTCGAACGTGTCCCCCGCGTCGGCGTAACGGTCACCGCGGTGGAGCTGTGTCAGTTCGCCCGAAAGCGCCGTCTGTTCGACGCGCTCGTTCGGCAGGAGGTCGCTGGCGTCGATGGTTGCCATACTAGGGGCGGCGGGTGGGACGGACAAAAACCCGCGGGCCGCCCGCTCCCCCTCGCGTCGGTGAGTCGGACCGTGAGACAGTCCGGACGGGGGGCTGACAGCTAACAAACTGTTAGCTGATGTCGAAACGAATCACTATATACGACGCGTCCCTATCGCTGGACGTGACAACGAGAGGACCGGCCGATCCGGACGAGCGGTACAGCGAAGAGGCCTGCGTCGTCATCGACTCGCTCGAACAGATCGGGTCCCAGTGGCGGCTCATCGTGTTGCACGACCTCCAGGAGGGCGAGAAGCGGTTCAACGAACTCAAGCGCTCGACGGGGTCGAGCGCCCGGACGCTCTCGCGTGTTCTCGACGACCTCCAGGAGACGGGCTTCGTCGACCGACGGCTCGAAGAGGACGCACCCGTCGCGACGTACTACTCGCTGACCGACAAGGGCGAGTCGCTCGCACCGGTGTTCGACGCCATCGAGTCGTGGGCGAACGAGTGGCTCGCCGACGAGGAGTCCGCGACGGAAGCGGTCGGGTCGCTCACGTCGTAGGCAGTGTGGAGAGTTGGGGGAGGGGACACCCAACTCGGCAGCCGGTCAAGAGAGAGTCGACGGCCACCAGCCTACCATTACCACATGTGTATCATAACTCTTACGGGAAAAAGCAAGACACGCCCACGTGTGCGTGTAGAGACCTTCGGCTTCGAAGAGTGATGCGCCCGAAAACGAAACGTAGCGCCATGGTGGGTCAAGGAAAGGTCCGTTCCGTCAAACGTCGTCCCACGACCGAAGCTTCACGCGCTCGCCCGCGTCGGACGTCCAGTACAGTTGGACGAGCACGCCCCGGTCGGCGCGGACCACGCCCGTGTCGCCGTCGCTGACGACGCCGCGCCACGAGACGCGACGTCGTACCCCGTCGGCCGTCACCACGAGGTCGGTCGCTGGGACCGCCTCACCGCCCTGATGTGTGATCCGGACGTGCGAGTCGTTGAGCCGTTCGAGCGACCAGTCCGAATCGGGCGCCTCCCTGATTTCGGTCGAGGGGCCACTGAGACCCGCGACGACCACACCGACGAGTCCGACGACGACGAAGAGCGTGACAGCGACGCCGAACAGGGTCAACAGTCGGTCGCCGTCGTCTAGCATGGCTGCTCACGGCTGCTGAGAGGCTGTGGCGGGTCGGTCGGACACGGCGACATCTGCACTCGACGTTGGTCGGGACGGTACAAATCCGTTCGGCTGCCACGTTCGTCGCGAAAAAAGCCAAGGGCCGGCCCTGAATGGGTTATTTAAATTTGGTTCAAGGCCACTCCCAAAGACTATTATGGTCGCTCACGACGGGTGAACCATGACCGCGCCCGAAGTACAACTCGAAAATCTCCGCGAACGAATCGACGACGCCGAGGAAATCAACGACGCCGACCAAGACGCGCTACTCGCGTTCGACGACGCGCTGACGCTACTCAATTCCAACTACTCCACCTACCGCCACGTGAAGCTCCTCCGGCACGTGACCATTCTCGCGGAACGTGTGGGCGAGATTGACGCGGCTCTTACCGACCGTGAGGCCGCCGAGAAGATCGTTCGGTGGATCAATCGGAACTACGATAACGAGGAGACCAATCAGGATTACCGCGTCGCGCTGAAGGTGTTTGGCCGACGTGTGACCGACGAGGGTGTCCGTAACGATCCCGACGAACCGCCAGCGTCACTCGACTGGATTCCGTCGGGAACCTCGAATAACTACGACCCCGCCCCCGACCCGGGACAGATGCTCGACTGGGACGACGACGTGGTCCCGATGATCGAGGAGACGAACCACGAACGCGACGCGGCCGCAATCGCGCTACAGTTCGACGCTGGCCTCCGTGGTTTCGAGTTCAGCGACCTCACTGTGGGAAGTATCACGGACCACGACCACGGGTTACAGGTGACGGTCGACGGCAAACAGGGCCGCCGGACCGTGCTGCTTATCCCGAGTGTCCCATACGTCCGGGATTGGCTTGAGGAGCACCCGGCCCCGAACGACCGGGACGTCCCGCTGTGGTCGAAACTCACGACGCCGGAGGAAATCAGTTACCGGATGCTCACCAAGATGTTCAAGAAGCCGGCCGAACGCGCCGAGGTAGACAAGCCGGTCACGCTGACGAACTTCCGCAAGAGTTCCGCGAGCTACCACGCCAGCAAAGGGCTGAGCCAGGCCCATCTCGAAAACAGATACGGATGGGTAACAGGATCAGACGCAGCTAGCCGATACATCAAGGTGTTCGCAAAACAGGCCGACCACGAATTAGCCAAGCTACACGGGCTTGACGTTGAAGAGGAGGAGGGCGGTTCGATTGGACCTGTCGAGTGCCCTCGGTGTAGCTATCAAGAGAAGCGCGAGGCGCATTTCTGTTCACGGTGTGGCCAAGCCATGCGGGCCGAGGCCGCTGCTGAGGTGCGGGACATTGAGTCAGACGTCAAAGCGGACTACCGCGATACCGACCCCAAGGATACCGACACCGCCGAGAAGCTCGACACGCTAGATACCCTTCTTGACGATCCCGAGGTGAAAGCCGCACTCCTCGAAAAACTCGGCGAGGACTAATCCCCGTCTGAGGGGTCGGCTGCTTTCGATTCTTCGGGTTCCCGCTCCCTCATGAGATAGCCCTGGATTTGCTCCGGCGTAACCGACGCTCGCCCCCGCTTGGACGTGTGTAAGACCCGGACTTCCGCGTTAGTCAGTTCCGCACCGTCCTGCATTTTCTGTAGCGCCCGTGACGCGAGGTGATCCTGCATATCCTTGTCAACTTCGAGGCTCACGTCATTGATAATCCACCGGTCGTCATACAACTGCTCTTCCCCCTGCCGAACGCCGTGTTCGATAAGCTTCTTCGCGTCAAGACTTGCGTCGGAAGCGGCGATATAGAAGAACGCGATAGCGTCGACCATACCACGCTCAAGCTCGGCACTGGTTCGACTAATCGCCCTGTTGGGAGTGCTCCATCCCCGCTGGCTGCCGGCCTCTACATCGCCCTCGTGGAGGTTGCGCGTTTCTGGTGCGTTCTGTTCCTCCGCGTCGCCCTCGGAGGAGTCGCGAGGACCCATAAATACCATTTCACGGTCCTTAGCCGATAGGTATTCAAGCAAAATAGAAAAGTCGGAGATCCCGTCTCGAAGCCGGTTCCGTATCCGAGTTCGAAGCTCTCGTTCATGCGAGGACCGGTCGGGCTTGTTCTCGCCTTTCAGGTAATCTCGTTGCGTCGCCGTGAGTAGGGCGGCGTTGTCTGCCATGTAAATAATCTCAAGCGTCGATTGGTTAAATGTGTCGGAGCGCGTCGGTATCCGTATGAGTTCGACAGAAGGGATTGGCACAACCTATGTGCGAAAAGAAGGGCGGATAACCATCCCGGCGGCCGTCCGTCGTCAGTTAGATCTCGAACGTGGGGATCTCGTGAGAATACGAGTCAAGCTTGTAGAGGGGGTTAGTGTCGATGATTGACACCATCGCCGACGCCCGCGAAGATCTCCAGGCCCTCGCCGGCCGTGACGACCTCCGGTGTAGCAAGTACGCTGAGGCCCTACTCGAACTAACGGAGACGGAGGACTGAGCGCATGGACCAAAGAGCGACGGCCGTGGGGGCGGCCGCCACGACGACGAGGAGCGACGACGCACCGACGAGGTGGTCGTCGTGAGTAGTTACACCCCCCTCGGTCAAGAACGTTCGGCCGGTTTCGACCATGACCTCTACGAACCAAGTCCCTCGGCCGGCTGGCGAACCGTCTACCCTATGATGGGCGTATGGGAGGGCCACGTATGAGCGACGACGCCCACCCGCCCCGACCGGATCCGCTCGCGTTCGATCCCGAGCCGGTCCCCGAGGAACTCCGCGAGCGCGAGCAGTGGGTCGCGTGGCGCTACCAGTGGGATCGCGACCACGACGAGTGGACCAAGATCCCCGTCGATGTCGACACCGACGGGTTCGCGTCGTCGACGAACGCGGACACGTGGACTGCGTTCGAGGACGCCGTCGCATACCACGACCGTGACGACACGGATACGGACGGCGTCGGGTTCGTAGTGACCGAGGAGGATCTTGTCGTCGGGATCGACCTCGACGACGTCCGCGACCCGGAGACGGGCGACCTCGAAGCCTGGGCCGAGGCGTTGCTCGACGACGTCCCCACCTATGCCGAGGTATCACCGAGTGGGACCGGCCTTCGGCTGTTCGGTTTCGGGTTCGTCCCCGACGGTGGGAACCGTGGTGATGTCGACGGCGCGGAAGGCCACCTCGAAATGTACGATGACGGCCGCTATCTGACTGTGACCGGCCACACCGTCGCCGATGCGCCGGCCGACGTCCGCCAAGCGAACGACGCAATCGCCGAGGTTCACGCGGAGTATATCGCCGACGACGTCACGGACGGCGATACGCCGAACGCGGCCGTCGACGGTGAACTTCCCGGCGACGCCGACGCCGTCCTCACCGACGACGTGCTCGACCGCGCGCGGGACGCCGAGAACGGCAAGAAGTTCCGCCGACTGTGGAACGGGGACACCTCGGGTTACGAAAGCCACAGTGAGGCGGACCTCGCGCTGTGTGGACTGCTCGCGTTTTGGACTGGGGTCGACCGCCGGCAGATCGACCGGCTCTTTCGAGAGTCGGGACTCTACCGTGACAAGTGGGACGCTGATCGGGGCGCTCAGACCTACGGCGAGCGAACGATCGACAAGGCGCTTGAGGGTCGTACCGAGTTCTACGATCCGAGCGACCACGGCGAGCGCGGAACGCCGCCGACGGCCGACCAACACGGAACAGCCGACCGGATCAACTCGGAGTTGATCGACGCCCTGCTCGCCGATCCCGACGCATGGATCGATCCCGACGCACAGACGTGGACCGTCCGCGCGACTGAGGACTACGACGCCGACACGATCGCCGACACGGTCGACGACGGCGAACTTCCCGGCGACGCCGACGCCGCCCTCGCCGACGCAGTCTTAGGGGGCGACGTCCCTGACGGGATCGACGACGCGCTCCAAGCGTGGCGGCAGAATCCCGACGAGTGGGACGTCACCGTCGCCCGGTCGTTTGACGACGCCGACCTCTCGCCGGAGGCACTTGCTGCCGCGCTCGGTGTTCCGGTCGCGGACCTCGGCGACGAATCGAACGGGACGCTTGCGTACCGCGTATGGGAACGGATCCGTCGCAGCGACGAGTTGCACGTCGTCGCTCGAATGGGCGAACAGGCCGACGGCGCGCTGTTCGCTTACGATCCCGATACCGGAACGTGGCGGCAGACCGGCGACGACGACCTCCGGACGGTCGGGCGTGAGGCGCTCGGTGAGGCGTATACCAGTGGCGTCGGTCGCGAACTCGGAGAACAGGTCCGAACTACGAACGGCGACGGCCAGCCGGCGGGCCAGGTCCATATCGACGCGTTCGGCGCGCCGGAGGGAACCGTCCCCGTGGCGAACGGACTCCTTGACGTCGACAGTCGCGACCTCCGACCGCTCGAACCGAGGGACTACGCCCTCACCACGCTTCCGGTCGTATACGATCCGGACACCGAGTGCCCGGCCTTCGAGGAGTTTCTTAGCGACGTGTGTCCGCGTCAGGTCGACCGGCAGAAGCTACAGGAATACGTCGGGTACACGCTTTTGCACTGGGGACTCCCCTACCACAAGGCGCTATTCCTCGCCGGACCACAGGCGAGCGGTAAGTCGACGTTTCTCGATGTGGTTCACGCCCTGCTCGGCGAGGATCCGACGTGTTCGCTCGCGCCACAAGAAATAACCGAGGAACGATTCGCGGGCTACGACCTGTGGGGCGCGTGGGCGAATATCCGCTCGGATATTCCGTCGGGCCTCATCGAAAACACCGGGAAATTCAAGGAACTCGTCGCGGGTGACGCCATCAAAGTCGAGAAGAAACACCAAGATCCGATTATGATTCGCCCGGCGGCGAAACACCTCTTTGCGGCGAACACGCTCCCGTCGGCTGAGATTGACGACGACGCGTTTTTCCGTCGGATCCTGCTCGTCTCATTCCCGAAAACGGTCCCGCGCAACGAAAGGGATCCCCGGCTTCTCGACCGGCTGACCGACGAACTCCCTGGTGTGTTGAATTGGGCGCTCGACGGACTCGACCGGCTTCGAGAACAGGACCACTTCACCGCCGACCTTCCGCCGGCCGAGACGCAGGGTAAGTGGCGGTCGTGGGGGCGGTCGATCGACCGGTTCAAAGAGCGGTGTCTCGACGACGACGCCGAAGCGACCGCGTCGGTTCCGAAGGGTGACGCCTACGACGCCTACCGGACGTTCTGTGAGGCCGAAGGCATCCCCGCCGAGTCGAAACAGAAGTTCGGCCGCGAGATGATGAACACCTCCGGCGTCGGTGACCGACGGGAAACCGTCGATGGAAACCGCACGTGGGTGTACACAGGCGTCGAATTGATCGAGGACCGGATCCCGGACCCGGACGCGAGTACAGAACGCGACGGCGAGCAAACCGGATTATTCTAACGACCCGACAGCGTCGCTTCGGGACGTGACGCACCGCGCGCTCTACTATCACGGAACTATCGGCAACTCCTTCCGGAGTGGACACGATGGGCGCGTTATTCGGCCTTTCTTATTTTCACAGTTAGTAGGTGAGGGTCGCGAGCGCACCCGCGATAGTGCCCAAAAAACGCGTCCATCGCGTCCATTTATAGACTCTGTGATATACTACAGCGGCGTCAGTGTCACGTGGGTTTATTCGGTTCTCCCGCGTAAGTGGTAGATAAGAACCGGGTTGTGACCTTCCTATGAACCGAAATCCTCACCGAGCCGACCGCATAACGTCGAAGGAGGCCGTTACCCCCTGGGGTGTGGGGAGATGAGCGCGGACGCGCCCGCGCCCGACGCGCCGGACGTGTCGACGGCGGACTACGACGAAATGCTTGAGACGCTCGATGTGGCGATCGACGAAGCGCGCCGGAAAATCGAGAACGGCCGCGTGCGTGACGAGGACAAGGAGAAGGTCCGAATCAAGTGGGTGCGGGCGCTGGCGTATACCGTGAACGTCCGCCGGCAGGTGGCGAATGACCGCGATCTCGAAGAGTTAGCTGAGGAAATTGAGGAAATCAAAACGAGACAAAGAGGCATATGACTCGACCCTCGAAGAGGGAGTTATTGCGTGAAGTGGAACGACTCAAAGAGATTCAAGAGAGTCAGAGTCTCACCCGGTCGTTACGGGAGAGTACCGATAATGAAGGCGGTACTGACGAAGAGACGCTTGAAGAGCTAGCTGAAACAGCCGAGAAGCTATTCTAACACCTCGGTTTATCGGGGACGGGAGATTTGGACCGGATGCTCCTCGTATCTATCCGGACAGTCGGTTGCGGAACTCTTCCCCGTCGAATTCGTGTTCTTCTGTTCCAGTTCCTTCATAATCCTCTGTTTCGCCGCTCATCGTTATTGTGTACCGAGTAACGTCGTCAGGGTTAATCTGCTCAAGAAGGGCTGTTTCACTGCTTGTTATTCCCGATTCGAGATCAATCACTGCCGCCCGTCCGTCCGTCAAACGGGTATTCCCGTCATAGACCGATACCTCACCGACTGCTCGGTTTAGCGTTTGTTCCGTTTCGTTCGTCATCGTCACCTCCATTTCGTAGCCTCCGGTCATCGGTCGTACGTCGTGGCTCTCAAGCGTCGGTGGAGCCAGCGATTCCTCAGTATTAGTTTGATCACCACTCTCCCCAGTATCGCCACTCTCCCCAGTATCGCCACTCTCTCCAGTATCGCCACTTTCGCTACCGTCGCTGGTACAACCTGCGATCGACAACACCGCAAGGCCGCACCCTGTTAGCAGGTACTCTCGTCGATTCATAGCCCCGACCAATAATGCCAAAAAGTATAGTACTTTCTGTGGTGGCCATGGTTCTTTGATTCCGTGGTTCTGAAGTTCGTATATTATTCGCAATCGCTAATATACCACGCTGACCGTGGGCTGATAGAAACGCCATGTCTTCCGATCAAGAGAAGACGAATATAGAAGTGTACAGGGAGACGTGGCGACGACTGAACCACCTCAAGGAACGTCCGGGCGATTCATTCGACGACGTGATTAACAGACTCATCGACTCCTATCAAAACAAAGGAGACGACTAGATTACTCGTTTGTGGCGGGTTGATCGAATTTCTCACGAGCGCAGGGCCAACACGGCAGGTCCGAATCGGCGTTCCACTCGCCACAGTCACAGTCATCGGGACGCTGTTCGTCGCCGCTTGCGTCGTCGCTGCCGTCGATGATCCCGCCGTCGGTTGCGGCCACCTGGGGCGTCGCGTAGACGTGCTCACCGAGTTGGGGGTCAACGCCATCAACGCCGGCGGGGATGGGGCGCTCACCCATGGCGAAGGCCACCCGGCGAAGGTGCTTACAACGGACGCCCAGGTGTTCGTGGTCGGGGCACTCGCACGCCCCGAGTCGGGTGTCGACGAGGTACTCTTTGCCGGACTGTGAGACGACCATGAACAGGTCATCCGCGCCCCGAGCGCGGTCGTAATCTGGGAGGACCGTGAGGTACTGGTTAAGGGCGCGCTCGGTTCGGGGTTCGATACATTCGTTAGCGTCGGATTCGTAAGCGGTCATGGCTGTTGCATCCCAACAGCCCCGCTCGGGTGTTCCAGCACCCGGGCACTTCTCGAAACAGATGCGCCCCAAGGAACGGGTCTGTCTCTACCATTTGTTACGGGACAAACGGCAATAAGTATCACGGTTTGTTATATAACAAACGGTAAAGTAGCAGTGTCCCGTATCGACGTGTGAATGACCGAGGACCGACGCGACGAACACGGACAATTCGCTCCGGAGTACACCACCGAGGAGTTCCTTAACGCCGTTCGCGAACACGAACCAGCGGGGACGAGTGAGGTAGCCGAGGCGGTCGGGTGTACGACACAGAACGCGGATTACCGGCTCCGACAACTCCGTGAGGGGGGTCGCGTGGCGAGTAAGAAGATCGGCCGATCGCTTGTGTGGACGCTCACGAACGACACCGAGGAGTAATCGATGTCTCGGAAGGACGGCCACAGCGAGCACACCGTCCCAAGCCGGGAGTATCTACTCGCCCGGCTGCAACAGATGGACCCGGAGCGATTCGAGCACTTGGTCGCCGACGTATGGGAACGGCTCGGGTGGGAGACGAGAGTCGTCAGCGAACCGGGCGACCGGGGGATTGACGTGATCGCCACGCAGGGCAAGGAGACTCAACTCATTCAGGCCAAACGCTACGGGCCGAACACGTCGGTCGGCTCGCCGGAGGTACAACAGTACGCGAGCCTTCGGCTCCAAGAGGACGGCGTCGACACCGTCACAATCGTCACGACCGGGACGTTCACCGAGCAGGCCGAGGACATGGCCCCGGACCTCGGCGTGATCCTCGTCGACGGCGCGGAACTACTGGAAGTGTGCGAACAGGCCGAGGCGTGGCCCGTTCTCGCGGGGTATTTCGAGGAGTTGACCATCACCGACGGCGAAGCGGCCGACATTGAGCCGCCAAAGGCCACCGGAAGCGACGGGGCAAACGGGGCGCTCGTGGGACTGGCAACGGTGTGGCGAATCTACAAACAGCTCCGACGATACATATGAATGGTTGGGGATGGCTTTGAACTAAACATATAAAGGAAGTATCAAGCCAAGGGCCGGATTTGAACCGGCGATGATCCGCTCTGCAGGCGGACGCGTTAGGCCGGACTCTGCCACCTTGGCGCGCTCGAAGCTACTTCGGAGAGCCGCTTAAGCCTCACGCTTCGCGTGGGTGAGTTGGACTCGTGGCCGTAGGGTGCCCGTCCGTCGACAGGCCGAGTGACGACTCGCTCTGCATCCCGAACGCGCGTGGGCGAGTGCGTTCGTCGAGCCTGCGGCTCTGTGATGAAAAACGCGGTGGAGGCTGAAAGGGTGAAGCGGGTGCGGACGCGTCGCGTTCGAGTCGTCACGCTGCGTGTGAATCCACCTCCGAGTATGAGTACGAGTACGAGTGTGGGTACGAGGACGACTAAAAGTACGACTGTACGTACCAGTACGAGTACGAATATGAGTATGAAGTATGAGTGGGAGGCGGCGAATCGGTGTTCCCAGGGGCTCGCGCACCCCAGTACTTGCCGATACGCAGGCGAGCTTAACTTCCGTGTTCGGGATGGGTACGGGTGTTACCTCGCCGCTGTGGCCGCCTCAATGCCGACCAGCGGAATCGAACCGCTGTCGCGTCCAACGTCGGTAGACGAACCGAGCGTCTCGGTCGCGCTCTCTGTGCGAGAGCGGGTCTGATCGTTTGTACGTGCAATCCAGTTTGCGCCTGGACTCGGTTCAGTTCTGATTCGAGTCACAGTGCGGTCCACACAGACAGTGGATGAGTATGGCTTGGTCTGTTAGTGCTCGCGGGCTGAACGACTCGTTGCCTCGTCGCGTACACCCCGAGTCTATCGAACTCGTCTTCTACGAGTGACCTCGGTGACACCTCTTTTTCAGGTGGGTTTCGAGCTTAGATGCGTTCAGCTCTTACCCCGTGTGGCGTAGCTGCCCGGCAACTGCCCTCTCGGACAACCGGTACACCAGTGGCCACCACTCGTAGTTCCTCTCGTACTATACGAGCGTTCCCGTCAGGTGTCTTCACACCCCCAATAGATAGCAGCCGACCTGTCTCACGACGGTCTAAACCCAGCTCACGACCTCCTTTAATAGGCGAACAACCTCACCCTTGCCCGCTTCTGCACGGGCAGGATGGAGGGAACCGACATCGAGGTAGCAAGCCACCGGGTCGATATGTGCTCTTGCCGGTGACGACTCTGTTATCCCTAAGGTAGCTTTTCTGTCATCTACGGGTCCCATGAATGAACCTCGTAGGTTCGCTAGACCACGCTTTCGCGTCAGCGTTCCTCGTTAGGAAGAACACTGTCAGACACCCTTTTGCTCTTGCACTCTTCTGCGGGTTTCCGACCCGCGTGAGGGTATCTTCGGGCGCGCTCGATATCTTTTCGAGCGCGTACCGCCCCAGTCAAACTGCCCGGCTACCGGTGTCCTCCTCCCGGAGTGAGAGTCGCAGTCACTGACGGGTAGTATTTCAGTGATGGCTCGGTGGCCCGCTAGCGCGGGTACCTGTGTAACGCCTCCTACCTATCCTGCACATCAGCGACCACGTCTCAGCGACAGCCTGCAGTAAAGCTCTATAGGGTCTTCGCTTCCCCTTGGGGGTCTCCAGACTCCGCACTGGAACGTACAGTTCACCGGGCCCAACGTTGGGACAGCGACGCTCTCGTTGATCCATTCATGCAAGCCGCTACTGAAGCGGCAAGGTACTACGCTACCTTAAGAGGGTCATAGTTACCCCCGCCGTTGACGGGTCCTTCGTCCAGTTGTACCTGGTGTTCAGATACCCGCACTGGGCAGGATTCAGTGACCGTACGAGTCCTTGCGGATTTGCGGTCACCTGTGTTGTTACTAGACAGTCGGAGCGTCCGAGTCACTGCGACCTGCCTCGTCAAAGGCAGGCATCCCTTATTGCGAACGTACGGGACTAAATTGCCGAATTCCCTAACGTCGGTTGGTCCCGACAGGCCTTGGCTTGCTCTGCCAGAGCACCTGTGTCGGATCTCGGTACGGACGATGTGCTCGTCTTTTCACGGGCTCTGGGTAACACCGACTTGCGCTGTCCTGAGCTTCGCTCGCTTCGTGCCATTACGGCTTCCACGAGTTTCCTCAGTTCGACCGGGCGAAAGCCCGGTTCGGTGGTCCCCAAAGCGTCGACTTTGAGTGCACACGGTTCTGGAATATTAACCAGATTCCCATTTGACTGATTCGAGTTACGGTCAGTCTTAGGACCGACTAACCCTCGGCTGATTGGCAGTGCCGAGGAACCCTTGCTCTTCAGGCCGTCGGGGTTCGCACCCGACTCTCGCTGCTACTGTGACCAGGATTTTCGTTTCTGTGCGGTCCACACGAGTTCTCACCCGTGCTTCCACCCGTACAGAACGCCAGTCTACGAGGTTCCTCTGGTGAGGACTGGTAGGTCTCGGAAGTGGATTTGAGCCCCGATCATTTTCGACGCCTCGAACCTCGGCCGGTAAGCTGTTACGCTTTTCTTAGAGGGTAGCTGCTTCTAAGCTCACCTCCCGGCTGTTTAGGGCTCGAGACAATCTTCGGTCGCACTTAATCCACATTTGGGGTCCTTAACCTACCTCTGGGTTGTCTCCCTCACGGTGCCCAAGCTTACCCCGGGACACCGGACTCCCAGCTTCTGCGACGTACGCAAGTTCGGAGTTCGACAGGGAGGCCGACTCCTCTCGGAGGCGGGTCTCCCAATCGGTCGCTCTACCTCGCGTACTATCTCTGCTGAGGTCATGCTTCGACATGTTTCGACTGGAACCAGCTGTTGCCGAGTTCGATGGGCCTTTCACCCCTACGCGCGGGTCACGGGAGGGTATTGTAGGACACCACCCCTAGCGGGCTTCCACGTGGCTTTCGCCACGCTTCACCCTGCCCTCGCGTAGATCACTCGGTTTCGGGTCGTGCCCGTCTGACTCCCCGCGCTTGAACACGGTGGCCCTGGTCCGAAGACTGCGGCCGTATCGGTTTCCCTACGCCTTCCACGATGCTCGTGTTAGACTTGCCAGACAGGCACACTCCCTGGTTCGTTTTTCAAAACGTACGACGCGACACCGGCTTCCCTCGAATCCTACTGGACGCTCGCGCGTCGGTCGTTCGTCGAGGGACCTTGTATGCCCCGTCGTTCCATCACTGACTGATTTCAGGCCCTATTGCACCGCCCTTCTCGGGGTGCTTTTCAGCGTTCGCTCACGCTACTTGTTCGCTATCGGTCTCGAGGAGTGTTTAGTCTTCCCAGTTGATGCCTGGGACCTTCACAAGGGATATCCAACCCCTGCTACTCTGGAACTGACGCGTATCGTACTGATCGAACTTACGGGACTGTCACCCTGTATCGTGCTCCATTCCAGGAGACTTCAGTTCGATGGTCGGATAGTGAGAGTCAGTCCGAACACCACATGTCCCGTGAGGGATTCGGTTTGGACTGTGTCGCGTTTACTCGCCGTTACTGACGACATCGCTTTTGCGTTCTTTTCCTGCTCCTACTGAGATGTTTCAATTCGGAGCGTTCCCCATTGCGCGAGGCAATTGCGGTGGGGATTCCCATTCGGAGATCCTGAGTTCTTCGCCTCCGTGCGGCTCCCTCAGGCTTTTCGCAGCTTGGCACGTCCTTCGTCGGCTCTCGAGCCGAGCCATTCACCAGCCAGTACAGTAGCCAGACTGTTGTGACTGTGTTGTGTGGGCGCACTTGACTCGATAAACTGAAACGAGTCCAGTGGACGCCTGGATTGCACGTACATACGATCTCATTACGCTCTCGGTGACGCCGAGCGCGTTCGACCCTTCCCAACCGCGCTTTCGCGGGATGGTGCATCGGTTCGTTCGGGACTCATCGTATCGCCGTGGTCCTTATAAGGAACACGGTTCGGGATGAGTCCCGGGAGTGGACCCGCTGGGATTTGAACCCAGGGCTTCCTCCTTGCAAAGGAGGCGCTCTGCCGCTGAGCTACGGGCCCGGTTAGCCCTGGTAGTTCTTAGGTGCCCGGGCGGACTCGGACTGTGTCGAGTGTCTGAGAGTGTCAGTGGACGGTCTTTGCGTGCAGTGAAAGTGGGCTCACCGTACAGGTGAGTCCCGTTCGTTAGGAGGTGATCCAGCCGCAGATTCCCCTACGGCTACCTTGTTACGACTTAAGCCCCCTTGCGGAGCCCAGATTCGACCTGGGAGCCAGGCCTCATCCGGACCCCACTCGGGTGCTTTGACGGGCGGTGTGTGCAAGGAGCAGGGACGTATTCACCGCGCTCTGCTGAAACGCGATTACTACCGAATCCAGCTTCATGTGGGCGAGTTTCAGCCCACAATCCGAACTACGACCAGGTTTCGGAGATTACCGTCCTCTTTCGAGGTTGGAACCCATTGTCCTGACCATTGTAGCCCGCGTGTAGCCCAGCTCATTCGGGGCATACTGACCTACCGTTGCCCGTTCCTTCCTCCGCTTTAGCAGCGGCAGTCCTCTTAATGTACCCATCCAGGAAACCTGATGCTGGCAATTAAGAGTGCGGGTCTCGCTCGTTGCCTGACTTAACAGGACGCCTCACGGTACGAGCTGACGGCGGCCATGCACCTCCTCTCTACAGCGTCGTGACAAGGTCATCAACCTGGTCGTCATCACTGTAGTCGGAGCTGGTGAGATGTCCGGCGTTGAGTCCAATTAAACCGCAGGCTCCTCCGGTTGTAGTGCTCCCCCGCCAATTCCTTTAAGTTTCATCCTTGCGGACGTACTTCCCAGGCGGCCAGTTTCTCGGCTTCCCTACGGCACAGCAGAGGCTCGTAGCCTCTGCCACACCTAACTGGCATCGTTTACGGCTGGGACTACCCGGGTATCTAATCCGGTTCGAGACCCCAGCTTTCGTCCCTCACTGTCGGATCCGTTCTCTCGAGGTGCTTTCGCCATCGGCGGTCCGTCCAGGATTACGGGATTTCACTCCTACCCCGGACGTACCCCTCGAGCCTTCCGGTCCCAAGCCACGCAGTTTCCGCCGGACGCCCACTAGTTGAGCTAGTGGATTTCCCGACGGACTTGCGTGGCCAGCTACGGACGCTTTAGGCCCAATAACAGCGGTCATCACTCGAGCTGCCGGTATTACCGCGGCGGCTGGCACCGGTCTTGCCCAGCTCTTGTTCCACAACCTCCCTACGGTTGTGAAAAGCGAGGGCTAGTATGCCCTCGCACTCGGGGTCCCCTTATCGCACTGGCGTGCAGTGTAAAGGTTTCGCGCCTGCTGCGCCCCGTAGGGCCCGGAATCTTGTCTCAGATTCCGTCTCCGGGCTCTTGCTCTCACAACCCGTACTGATTATCGGCACGGTGGGCCGTTACCCCACCGTCTACCTAATCAGCCGCAGCCACATCCTGTGGCGCCGGAGCATTTCGGCCGCCCGGCATTCCAGCGTGGGCGTCGTATGGGCTATTAGCCTCAGTTTCCCGAGGTTATGGCCCTCCACAGGGTAGTTTGGCCACGTGTTACGGAGCTTTTCGCTACGTTAGACGTACAACTAGCATGGCTAAATCGGACCCCGATAGCAATGACCTCCGGCAGGATCAACCGGAATGTTCCTGTCTCGTCAGAGACAGGGGGTGGCGGGATTTGCGCTTTCACAGGTGTGAAAGCACGAATCACCGTTCTGCATTGCAAGGTCCGTCCAGTGACACGCGCACACGGACTCGATATCGAGTCGAATCGACTCTGGTGTGAGTCGATTCGGGAGAGTCCGTCCGGGTGTCACCGAACTACCAGGGCTAACATCAGATTCCGTCTTACGGCGGACCGCAGGGGGGGAATCCTCACGAGTGGTTCGGACCTGAACCAACGAGGGTGACAGGCATAAACCCGTCGAAGCTCGGTGGGAGTGTCCGAGGCGAGCGCGGGCCGGGTTGAACGGCCCGCAGTCGCAGTGCGTTGTGTTGTGCTTCGCATCACATCGAAACGGCCTGTCGCACTTAACCCCATCGAAGCGTGATGGAGTGTGAGTGTGCGTGTGACGCGTCGGGGGTGACGCTGACACGCCCGGAGTGACCCGGGCGCGTCGTTCGCATTCACTCGAATGCCGGGGTTACATAAAAGGCCGTCGAACGAGGTCGGCCACGTCAGTCGGTTTCACGGGTTCGTGTCTCATAAAGCAATGGGACAACATACCACGGTGAGTGAGAGGGCAACCCCGCCGGTCGAGGAGTCAAGTGACAGTCGAGAACTGTGGCGCGGCTGGAGGTCGGTCGGTCATCCCGCGCGTCGCGCGTGAGGTCGGACCGGGTGTTGGCCGCGCGTGCGTGGGTGTCCGCGCGAGCGACAATACTCTTGCTACTCTCACCACCGTCGGACCCGCACACGGTTCCCCGGAGTCGCATCGACACTGCGAAGTGCAGTGCCGACCCAGGGGAGACACGAAACCGACCGGACCACGGGGAGAACGAGACGAGCGGGTTCACCCCCGAATCCACCCGAAAATCACGGTTAGCTGCCAAGTAGTTGCCTCTCGGTGTAGACAACACTTATGTATATCCTATGTCGAAGCATCGGGTAGACACCCCCGATGGTCCGGAAAAAGAAGCTCAGTCCGAGTGGCGCCAAAGACGAGAACGGCGAGTACCACAACGTGCACCTCAATCTCCACGAGGACGAACTCACGGTCGCGGGCATGGAGATCGGCGACGAAGTGTTCGTCCGCGTCAGAGACGGGAAGATCATCATCCAGAAAGCGGACCCGGACGACGTGGAACACGACTTCTGACTCCCCTGTGAGACGACAGCGACAGTCCGAGCGAGCGGAGAGTCCGCGTCGGGTACGGGCGGGTGGTCGATGAGTTTCTACGGCGTCGTTCGTCCTGCCCTGTTCGCGTTGCCCGCCGAGACGGCCCACGGCGTCGGGACGAGCGTGCTAAGCGTCGCGCAGGGGACCCCCGTCGAACGTCTCGCGCGCGAGCGCCTTCGCGTCGACGACGCGCGCCTCGCGACCACCGCGTTCGGCCAGTCGTTTCCGAACCCCGTCGGGGTCGCAGCCGGCTTCGACAAGAACGCCGAACTCCCCGGAATGCTCGCTGCGCTCGGCTTCGGCCACGTCGAGGTCGGCGGCGTGACCGCCGAACGACAGCCGGGTAATCCGAAGCCGCGGATGTTTCGCCTCCGCGCGGACCGCGCCATCGTCAACCGGATGGGCTTCAACAACCACGGGGCCGACGCGGTCGGGGAGCGACTCGCGGAGATTCGACTGCCGGACGTTCCGGTCGGCCTCAACATCGGGAAGTCGAAGTCGACACCGCTGGACGACGCTCCGGCCGACTACCGCTACACGTTCGAGCGCTGTGGGGACAGGGTCGACTACACCGTCGTCAACGTCTCCAGCCCCAACACACCCGGGCTTCGGGAACTCCAGCACCGCGACGCGCTGGAAGCGATCCTCGGGACGCTCCTCGACGCCGGCGCTCGACCCCTCCTCGTGAAACTCTCGCCGGACCTCCCCGAGAGAGCGGTCGAAGAGGCGCTCGCCGTCGTCGACGACCTCGACCTCGACGGGGTCATCGCGACGAACACGACCACGTCGCGCCCGTCGAGCCTTCGGTCGCCCGAGCGGGCCGAGCGCGGGGGCCTCTCGGGCAAACCCATCGAGCACACCTCGACCGCGTTCGTCGCGAACGTCGCGCGACAGACGGACGTCCCCGTCGTCGGCGTCGGCGGCGTCTCGGACGCCGAGGGCGCCTACGCCAAGATACGCGCGGGCGCGAGCGTCGTTCAGCTTTACACCGCCCTCGTCTACGAGGGGCCGACCGTCGCACGGAAGATCAACCGCGGACTGCTCGAACTGCTGGACCGCGACGGCTTCGATCACGTCTCCGAGGCCGTCGGCGTCGATCTGTAGCGTAGTGACTCCGTCTCGGTTCGTCGTCCGAAGTGGTGGGGACAGCGAGTGCGCGTCGGTGGTCGGGATTACTGGACGATGACGACGGCGTCCTCGGCCTCGACCATCTCGCCCGCACCGGTGTACTGCCGCTCCTCCTCGACCGTGAACATCTCCGAGTCGAGTTCGGCACCGGCCGCCCGGAGCGTCCCGTCGACGATCTCGTACTCGCCGGCCTCGATGGCGGCGTCGATCTCCGGGACCTTCCCCCCGAACTCGGGACCGACGAGCGAGTAGTCGAGGTCGATGCCGGTCACGACCGACTCGATGGGCGGTTCCTCGTCGCGCGTCTCCAGTTCCTCGACGTGCATCACGCGTCGGATGTCCTCCGCGAAGCCCGCGACGTCGCCGTACACCCGGACCGAGTCGAGAGCGGCGTTCATCGACAGCTGATTGTCAGACTTGTACCTCCGAAGCGCGCTCACGACGGCCAGCGCCGTCTCGCCCGCCTCGACGTCCGCCTCCAGTCCGAGCGGTTCGGGCCAGTCGGCGCGGTGGACGCTTCGTTCCTCGCCCGCCACGTCGTGCATGTCGCGCCACAACTCCTCGGTGATGTGGGCGAGGAACGGCGCGAACAGCTTCAGGAAGCGCCGGTGTGCGACCTGCAGCGTGTACGCCGCCGACTCGTCCTCGCCCTCCCGAATGCGCTGTTTCGCGATTTCGAGGTAGTCGTCGCAGAACGTGTGCCAGAAGAAGCTTCGGAGGCGGTCCCGGGCCTTCGAGAACTCGTACGCCGCCAGTTTCTCGGTGATGTACGCGACCTCCTCGTCGAGCGACGCCAGGAGCCACCGGTCGAGTTCCTGTAAGTCGTCGTGGTCGAACTCGACCCGTTCGGCGGGCGTGAGCGAGTCGACGAGCTTCGAGGCGTTCCACAGCTTCCGGAGGAGCTTCTCGCCCGCGCGGAGCCCCTTCTCCTTGTACGGGAGGTCGTCGCCCACCGCGCTCCCGGCGGCCCAGTAGCGGGCGGCGTCGACCGGGAACTTCTCGACGACTTCGTCGGGCGCGACGATGTTTCCTTTGGACTTGGACATCTTTTCGCGGTTCTCGTCGAGGACCATCCCGTTGATCATCACGCTGTCGAACGGCACCTCGCCGGTGTGTTCGTAGCACTTGACGACCGTGTGGAAGAGCCAGAAGGAGATGATGTCGTGGCCCTGCGGGCGGAGGTTCACGGGGTACAGTTCCTCGCGTTCGACCGCCATCCGTTCTGTCTCAGGGTTCCACTCCCACCCGGCGTTGATGAGCGGCGTCAACGAGGAGGTGGCCCACGTGTCGAAGACGTCGTCCTCGGGGACGAAATCGGCGTGGCCGCAGTCGGGACACGTATCCACGGGCGGGTCGTCCTGCAGCGGGTCCACCGGGAGTTGAGCGCGCTCGGCCATCACCGCGTGGTCGCACTCCGCGCAGTACCAGACGGGGAACGGAATCCCAGAGGAGCGCTGGCGGGAGATGGACCAGTCCCACTGGAGGCCCTCGATCCAGTTTTTGTACCTGGTAAACATCTTCTCGGGGTACCAGTCCATCTCCCGACCGGCCTGGAGGTACTCCTCCTTCTTGTCGAGGAGCCTGATGTACCACTGCTCGGCGACGAGGAACTCGATACTCGTCCCGCAGCGCTCGTGGACGTTCACCGTGTGGGTGATGGCGCGCTTGTCCAGTAGCGCGCCCGCGTCCTCCAGGTCGGCGACGATGGCCTCGCGGGCCTCGTCCGAAGACAGCCCCGCGTACTCGCCGGCCTCTTCGGTCATCGTCCCGGACTCGTCGATAGCGATACGAAGGTCCAGGTCGTGCGCCTGGTACCACTCGATGTCGGTCTGGTCGCCGAAGGTACAGCACATCACCAGCCCCGATCCCGTCTCCATGTCGACGCGGTCGTCCGCGAGGATGGGGACCTCCTGGCCGAAGAGCGGAATCCGCGCGTGGTTCCCCACCAGGTGCTGGTTCTCGTCGTCGTCGGGATGGACGAACACCGAGACGCAGGCGGGCAGCAGTTCCGGACGCGTCGTCGAGATGGTGAACGTCTCGGGCAGGTCGTCCCCGGTCTCGACCACCTCGAACGCGATGTCGTGGAAGTGACTCGCCTGCTCGTCGTCCTCGGTCTCGACCTGCGAGATGGCCGTCTCGCACTCGGGACACCAGATAGTCGGCGCGCGCTGGCGGTACTCGCGGCCCTGGTCGTAGAGGTCCAAAAAGGAGAGCTGCGAGATGCGCTGGACCTCCGGCGAGATGGTCTGGTATGTCTCGTCCCAGTCGATGGAGATGCCGAGGCTCTGCATCTTCTCGGTGAACTCGGCCTCGTACTGCTGGCAGACCTCGCGGCACATCTCCTGGAACTCGCGGCGCTCGTACTCCTGGTGGCGGACGCCGAGTTCGTCCTCCGTCAGCCGTTCGGAGGCGATGCCGTTGTCGTCGTAGCCGAACGGGAAGAAGACCTCGTTCCCCCGCATGCGGTTGAACCGAGCGACGAAGTCCTGGAGCGTGAACCCGTAGACGTGGCCCCAGTGGAGGCTCCCCGAGACCGTCGGCGGCGGGGAGTCGATGGAGAAGACGGTGTTCGGGTCTACCGCCTCCCCGTCGTAGGCGTAGGTGTCCTCTCGGACCCACTGGTCTTGCCACTCCGCCTCGACGGTGTCGGGGTCGTATTCTCCGCTCGGCATTCTCGGGTGGGTCTACCGCTTGCGCGCCTGTTAAACACCTCGGTTGGCCCGTCTCGACCGCTCGTCCCGCTCACCCGCCCGTCCCCGCCGGCGACGCCCCTTCACCGCAGCGCCGCGAGCCCCGTGTCGAGGTCGGCGATGAGGTCGTCGACGTTCTCGACGCCCACCGACACTCGAACGAGCGAGTCGGTGATGCCGAGCGCCGCGCGGTCCTCCGGCGTGAGCGGCGAGTGCGTCATCGTCGCGGGGTGTTCGATGAGGCTCTCCACCCCACCCAAACTCACCGCGAGCGGGAACGCCGACAGCGACCCGAGGAACGCCGCCACGTCGTCTAACCCCCCGTCGACCTCGAACGAGAGCATCCCGCCGAAGCCGTCCATCTGTCGCGCGGCGAGGTCGTGCTGCGGGTGGGAGGGCAAGCCTGGGTAGTGCACCTGTGTCACCCGAGGATGCTCCGCGAGGAACTCCGCAATCGCGCCCGCGTTGGCCTCGTGGCGTTCCATCCGGAGCGGGAGCGTCTTCACGCCGCGGAGCGTCAGGAATGAGTCGAACGGCGAGAGGACGTTCCCCATCCCGACCTGCTGGAGGAACTGTACCTCAGAGGCGAGGCAGGCGTCGTCGGTGACGACCGCACCTCCCAGCGAGTCGGAGTGCCCGTTGAGGTACTTCGTCGTCGAGTGCACGACCACGTCGGCGCCGAGTTCGAGCGGACGTTGAAGGACGGGACTCGCGAAGGTGTTGTCGACGCCGAGCACCGCGCCCACGTCGTGAGCGAGGTCCGCGATGGCCGCGACGTCACAGAGCCGCATGAGCGGGTTCGTGGGCGTCTCCATCCAGACCAGAGTCGTCTCCTCGCTGAGGTGAGACGCGACGTTCTGCGGGTCGCGCGCGTCGACGAACGAGACGTCGACCCCGAGCCGTTCTTCGAACAACCGCGAGAGCATCGTCTTCGTGCCGCCGTACAGGTCCTCGAACGCGACGACGTGGTCGCCCGGTTCGACACACGCCATGACGGTCGCGACGATGGCCGAGGTTCCGGAGGCGAACGCCATGGCGTGCTGGCCGCCTTCGAGCGAGGCCAGTCGGTGTTCGAGGGCGTTCCGCGTCGGGTTCGACAGGCGCGAGTAGAGGTACTCGCCCGCGTCGGGGTCCAGGTCTTCGAGGCTCGCGTCGGGGTCGATTTCGTCTATCTCGTACGTGGAGGTGAGGTGGAGCGGGACGACGACGTCCTCGGCAGCCATCCGCCGACGACCCTCACCGTGGGTCACAGCGCGGGTGTCGAAGTGTGCGTCACGGGCCATACCCGGGGAGAGACGGGGGTGGAAGGTAGTCCTTTCGACGCTTTTCAACAAATCTTCGATTATAATACCTATATGTAAAATTATTACTGTTAGGAATACGATGCCGGGCCGATCACTCGTGGGCGAGTGAACCCACGGTCGAACGGAGGACCGCGTCGACGCCGACGAGGACCACGACGGAGGCGACGACGACACCCGCCTCGACGGCGGAGGAGAGCAGACCGAGACCGACGATGAGCGTCGTCGCACAGGCGGGGGGATGGACGAGGTCCGTCCGGAGCATGCCCGCCGTCGTGAGCACGACGGCGGCGACACCGCTCGCGACCAGTCGGAGTTGCGAGGGCGAGAAGGTCGGGGCGGTCACGGTGATGAGCAGCCCCGACGCGAGCACGTGGTACGTCAGGAGGCCGGCACCGAGGCCGATGACGTGCCCGCCGACGACCCGTCGCGGGCTGATGTCGTCGGCGGAGCGGGTCGCCAGCGCGTAGCCCGACGGGCCGAGGCTCGGGAAGACGAACGGTCGGCCGGTCGCCCACGCGAGCAGTCCCACGACGACGAGGAGGGCGCCGGCGTAGAGGCTCGATTTGGCCGTCCCGTGCTCCATACCGTGACGTGGCCGTGCCCGCGTGGTAGGCCCTTCGTTTCGGACCGACGCGAGCGGGGGCGGGAAGGCGGCGCCGGAGACGACACGAGGCACTTACCGCTCCGTCGAGTAGGGCGGAGCATGGTGAACCGGCGCGCGTTCCTCGCGAGTCTCGGGACGCTGGTCGGTGCGGGATGTGCGACTCGGAGCGACACGGAGTCGCCTGCGGAGCCGACGCCGGAACCGACCGCCGAACCGACGACTACGCCGACCGTCTCGGCGACTCGGCCGGACGAACGTGCCGCCCCCGACAGCGTCGACAGCGCGTGGCCGATGCCCGCACACGACAGCGGCCGAAGCAACTTCTCCCCCGACGCGACCGGACCGACGACGCTCCCCGCCGACCTGTGGAGCGTCCCGTTCGAGGCGTCGCTCTCCGACCCCGTCGTCGCTGATGGGACGGTGTACGTCGGAGGCGACGACGGCGCCGTCCGGGCGCTGGACGCGAGAACGGGGGCGGAGCAGTGGACGACCGCTCTCGATGCACCGGCAGAGACGCCGTGGGTCGTCGGTGACCGACTCTTCGTCCCGACGCCCGGGGCCGTCGTCGCTCTCGACGCCGACGGTGGCGGGTCGGTAAGGCGGTTCGAGACTCCCGCTCGAAGCGACTTCGTCGCCGCCCGACACGGCCTGTACTACGTCGACGCCAGCGGGCCGACCGTCGTCGCGCTCGAACGCTCCGGGGAACGACGCTGGGAAGCGGAGATAAACGAGCCGTGGCAGTCGCCGCTGCTCACGAGCGACGAGCACGTGTTCGTCTCGACGGGCGCGCACTGGAACGAGCCGTGGACGTTCGCGGTCGACACCGGGCAGTTCGAGTGGAACCGTCGCCCCGAACCGGGGGGAAGCGACATGATCGCCGAGCGGTTCGTGTCCGAGGGAACGGTGTTCGCGGTGGACCCGATGTTCGGGGAGGTGGAGGCCGCCGTCGTCGACTCGGGGGGTACGACGAGGAGTGGAGTACGAGCCTCGACGCCTACGCCCCGGTCGTGCTGGCGGGCGGCGCCGACCACGTCTACGTCGCCGCCGAACACCCCGACCCGGTGCTGTACGCTCTCTCGAAGACCAGCGGGGTGACCAGGTGGCAGGCGAGCCTCCCGGGCGAACTGAGCGGACGGCCCGCCGTGGCCGACGAGGCTGTCCTCGTCCGGACCGACGGGGAACTCCGCTGTTTCGACCCGTCGGACGGCAGCCGACGGTGGACCCGAACGGCGGAGGACATCGGGTCGGGGGTCGCCCTCGTCGACGACCTGGTGTACACCACTCACGACGGAACGGTCCGAGCGTTGCGCGGACGGGACTGAAGAGACACAGCCGTTCCGAGGGCGTATCCACCGGTGAGAACGCAGGGCGGTGTACCCCGTTTCCCTCCTCGTGACGGGCGCTGTCTCAGCGTTTCGACCCCGACGCCGTCTGGCAGATGGGCCGTTCGGGGTCCCGAGGAAGACTCCCGCTCACCGCAGCGCGTCGAGTTCGAACTCGAACCCTGCAACCGGAAGTTCGAGGTCGTGTTCGACCAGCACCTCGGGGTGGAACTCGCCGACCACGCCCACCGACTCGCCGTCGACGACGATTTCGGCGGCGCGACCGGGGATGAACGACGGGTGGTCGGTCGCGGGGGTGTCGAGGTCCGCGTCGAAGTCGCGGCAGAGCGCGCTCAGGCGAGCCTTCGCGTCCTCGTAGGTCGCGTCGTGCCGGGCGAGCACGCCCGCGACGTGTCGTGACTCGTGGACGTGTGTCGACTCGGCCTCGTCCTCGTTGGCGACGAGGCCGATTTCGGCGAGGTCCTGCGGGTACGACCGGTGGGTGTTGTTCTCCAGCACCATCAGCAGCGAAGGGAGCGCCCACGTCCGGAGCATCGTGTAATCCTCGCTGTAGGGTTCGGTGATGGTCACCGCCTCCCCGCCGCCGAGCGCGTCGTCGCCCTCCGCGAGTCGCATCCGGTCGTAGTTCTCCTCTTCGGAGATCATGTGGAAGTTCAGGAGGTCCTCGAAGCCCAGTCCCACGAGCGAGGTGCGGGCGACGTTCTCCAGGCGGGAGCGCTCGTGACGACCGCCGACGGTCGAGACGTCGGGGTACTTCGGTTCGAGGTCGTTGAATCCGTAGGCGCGACCCACGTCGTCGATGAGGTCGAGCGGGTGGAGCACGTCCACCCGGTAGGGCGGAATCTCCACCTCGTACTCCACGTCGTCGCCGAGCGTGTACGTCGCGTCGAGACCCGAGCGCTCGAAGAGGTCGACGACTTCGTCGGCGTCGAGGTCCACGCCGAGCATGGACTCGATGCGGTCGTGTGAGACCGTCTTCCGGTCAACCGAGAGGTCCGGGCGCACCAGGCTCGCCCCGTCGTCGGGCGCGCGCGATGCGTCCTCGTACTCGACTTCGACCTCTTCGATGGTCGCGCCACGCGCGGAGAGCGCGTAGCAGATGATGGTACACATCCGGTCGATGGTCCACTGGTCCGTCCCCGTGAGTTCGACGAGGAGTTCGCGGGAGTCGGTGTCGACCTCGGTCCGGCGGCCGTTGATCACCGGGGGGAACGAGAACAGCCCGAGTTCGTCGTAGATGGCCGGGTAGCGGTCGTACTCGCTCACGAGGTCTGCGTACTTCCGACCGGTGGGGTGCTGTTCGAGCACCTCCCCCGGCGTCAACTCGGCGTCGGAATCGAGCGCGACGAAGCGGTCGCCGTCGGGTGCCACGCCACGGTAGGTGATGGAGTTGCCCCCGGTCTCCTCGTTCAACACCTCGCCTTTCACCATCGCGAGGTCGTGGATGCCGATGGCGCCCTTCGCGCGCTTGCGCCCCATCGTCGCGTGGAGTTTCTCCTGCAACTGGATGAGCGATTCGAGGCCGGCCTCGTCGAGGTCGAGCCCTCGCACGATTGCGCCCGTGACGTACGGTCGTTCCTCCGGAACCGACGAATCGACCTCGATGGTCCAGTCGGCGTCGTTCGTCTTCGGGACGGCGACGCCCCTGTCGGAACCGTACTGGTACCGGAGCGACCGGGCGACGCCCTCGACCGACAGTCGGTCGAGGCGGTCGGGACCGAATTCGAGTTGCATCTTCCCCTCCTCGGTCTCGCCCTCGTACTCGAGGCCGAGCGCGAACAGGTCCGCTCTGAACTCCTCTTCACTCTTCTCCTCGCCGGTGAGCCGCTGTAACTCCTCGAGGGAGACGTCGACGACGGGCATCAGTACAGCACCTCCGTCTCCCGCAAGAGGTCGAGATCACACAGCGTCCCGTGGACGTCGCGGATGTCGTCGAAGCCGTAGATGAGCATCAGCAGGCGTTCGAGGGCGAGCCCCCAGGCCATCACGTCGCAGTCGACACCCAGGGGTCTCAAAACCTCGTCGCGGAACATCCCCGAGTTTCCGATCTCGATGAGTTCGTCCGTCTCGGGGTGCCGCCCGAAGAGTTCGAACGACGGCTCGGTGTAGGGGTTGTAGTGGGGCTTGAACTGGATGTCGGTGATGCCGAACTGGCTGTAGAACTCCGTGAACGTGCCCATCAGGTCCCTGACCGACAGGTCCTCGGCCATCACCCACCCCTCGATCTGGAAGAATTCCAACAGATGAGTGGGGTCGAGCGTGTCGTTTCGGTACACCTTCTCGACGGAGAAGTACCGCTGGGGCGGCTCCAACTCACCGACCGCGTGGCCCGAGAGGTATCGCATCGACAGCGACGTGGTGTGCCCGCGGAGGTCGACCTCCCGCGCCACCTCCTCGGTCCACGGCGAGTGGTAGCCGTCGCCGTCCTCGCCTTCGCCGTTTCGGTGTGCGGACTCGACTCGCTCGACGAGTTCTTCGGGGAGCTCTCCCATGGGCGGAACGTCCAGCGCGAACTGGTCCCAGTGGGTGCGGGCGGGGTGGTCCTGCGGCATGAACAGGCAGTCGTTGATCCAGAACTCGGCGTCGGCGTGGGGGCCGTCCATCTCCTCGAACCCCATCCCGACGAGGACGTCCTTGACACGCTCGGCGGTCTGTCTGAGGATGTGGGTCTTCCCTCCCCGGTGCTCAGGAGCGTCAGCCTCGACGTTGTACGCCGTGAACTCGACGTCGCGCCACTCGCCGGTGGTGAGCATCTCGGGCGTCAGCCGGTCGACCGTCTCCGCCGCCTCGACGCCCTCCAGCATGACGGCGTCGACGCCGTCGTCGGTGAGTCGAACCGAGCGGACGGTCCGTTCGTGTCGCTCGACGAGGTTTCTGGATTCGAGCTGGTCGAGGACTGCGGTGTCGAGTCCCTCGTCGCTTCCGTCGGCGAGTGCCGCGAGCGCGTCGGCCTCGGGGTCGGCGTCGGGGTCGGCGTCGTCGGCGGAGAGTTGGCCGCTGTCGATCCGCCCGTACCCCTTGCGTGCGAGGTTGGCGAGGGCGACGTCGACCTCCCCTCCGTTGAGTCCCGATGCGCCGATGACCTGCCCCATCGAGACGGGGTCGTCGCGGGCGCCCGCGTCGACGGCGGCGCGGTAGAGACGGACCTCTGGGAGGCCAGCCTCGACGTATCGCTCGCCCTCGCCGGTGAGCGTGTAGTCGACGACGACCGACTCGTCGATGGCGACGAGACCTGCGTCTTCGAGTTCGAACGCCGCGCCGGTGACGGTCTCGGGCTTCAGCCCCGTCTCCGCCGCGAGTTCGTCGATGGTCTGTGCGTCGTCCGCCGACGCGGTCGTGAGGACCGCGTGCTGGGCTTCCGGGAGTGTGCGTGTCATGTGTCGCGTCTGGGTCTATCTGGTGAGGTGTCCGGTCGTCAGTTAGCCGTTGCGGGTCGTGACCGGCGTCTGGGGGAACCGGCCGGGAGCGTCGGTTTCGCCCGTCGCGTCCCCTCGGACGCGAGCGGGGTCCACCGACGGTCAGCCCGCGAAGAAGAAGCCGAACCCCGAAACCGGTGGCTGGGGAGCGGTACGCCGCGCGTGGGGTTCGAGCGCCATGTCCCAGAGAGAACGTCGCGCGGACAAAAACGTTGTGAGTGGGCGTCACACCCGCCGCGAAACGACGACCGTCGACGGCGAATCGACTCCGGCCCACGAACGGGACGGTTCGGGTCGCGGAACCACCACCAACGTTTATGAAAGACCATCAGCGAACTAGAGCCATGAGCCACGAGCGCGGTTCGGTTCCGGCACCCGAAGAGGGACGACCACCCGCCGCACCGCTGTACCGACTGGTCGGACGCGTCCGCGACCACTTCAGGACGTGGCCGCGGCGCTACGTCGAGATGCGCGTCGGTAACAGACGGCCCTGACCGGATTCTCGGGCGTCACGAGCGTCTCCCGAGCGGCCGCTCCGGTCGGCGCCGTGCGGACCGATCGGTCGAAGGGGGCACCCGAAACGGTGTTGCAAGGCCCGGCTCTTTGATCATGGTCGCTCACCGCAAGACGTGAGCGATCCAACCGACGACCACGACGGCGGGGTGATGCCCGACGGTGAGGAACCGTTCGCGGCCGATCACCAGCGCATCGCGGTCGACTTCGACGAGACGCTGACCGGGGGCGACGAGTCGTACATCACCGAGGCGGCGGAGGAACCCGACGAGGAGATGGTCGAGTGGGTGAACTACCAGTACCGACAGGGCCACACCATCATCGTCTGGACGGCCCGTCCGTGGGAGGCGGCACAGGAGACGGTCGCCCGCCTCACCGAGTGGGGCGTCGACTGGCACGGCCTCAGGATGGAGAAGGGTCACGCCGACGTGTACGTCGACGACAAGGGGTCGACACCGAGCGAGGCGCTCGCCGCGGACGGGTTCGACGGCGACGGAGAACTCGACGACGGGGAGGGAAAGGTCGACAAAGACAAGGACGGCGACCCGGACGACGCGGGCACGCAGTAGTCGGGGCGGGTCGTCGAATCGCCGGCGCACCCGTCGCCGAGTCGACGGTCGACAGCGGCGTCAGTCCTCGGCCGCACGGACCGTCAGCACCGGCACCGGCGAGTTGCGGACGACGCGCTCGGTGACGCTCCCGATGAGGTAGTGGTCGAGGCCGGTTCGCCCGTGCGTCCCCATGACGACCAGGTCGACGTCCGCCTCGTCGACGTGCGCGAGCACCTCCGTCTTCGGGATGCCCTCGCGGACGACGCGCTCCGTCCGAATCCCGTCGGGCAGCGCGTCGACGGCGTGGTCGATGGCGGCCTCCGCGCGCTCGTGTTCCGCTCGGTCCCAGGCGTCGGGCGCGAGGCCGGCAGTGGGGCTCTCGAACCGGTTCCGCGTGTCGGCGACACTCAGGACGTGGACCGTCGCCCCCGAGAGCGCCGCGACCCGTCCGGCCTCCTCGACCGCCGCCAGGGTCGCCTCGCTCCCGTCGGTCGGGAGGAGGACGTCGTCGTAGGCGTCGACCGCGATGTCGGCGGCGTCCTCGTCGGTCGTGGTGTCGAATTCGGCGTCGGTCATCTCAGATGACACCCCCCGCGGCCATGAGGAACAGCGCGACCGAGATGACGGCGAAGAGGCCGCCGACGAAGTTCTTGATGGTGTCCGTCTCCAGCGCGTTCGACACGTACGGGGCGATCTGCCCGCCGACGACCGTCGCGGGAACGGTGAAGACGACCATGTTCCACGGCGTCGTCGCGAGGCTGAGCGAGTGGCCGCCGACGAGACCGCCGCCGAAGACGTGGACGAGCGACGCCAGGATGGCGGTGAGCGCGACGACGATGTGGTTGGTACCGATAGCCACTCGCACGGGGACCTTCGTCCCGAGCATGGAGACGATGCCGAGTTCGCCGACGCCGAAGCCGGCCAGCCCCTGGAACGTGCCGCCGATGCTGTAGTTCCCGAACCGCCGGAGGTAACCCGACCGGGTGTAGGTGTAGTCGTCACCTTCCCGGTCGACACGGGTCACCGTCCCGTCGTCGTCGGTGCGGACGCCCGCCGGACCGAGTTTACCGGGGTCGTTCGGGAGGTCGACCGCCGTCCCGCCGTCGGGCGCGGGCGCGGCCGGGTCGGTACCCGAACTCGACCCCGACGATTCGTCGGAGTCGCCGTGGCCGAGGTCGGCGGTGAACAGCAGGTACGACGCCGCCAGCAGCGCGATGCCGAGCAGCGAGTGGAACAGCACCTCGGGGATGACGAAGGAGAGCAACGCACCGCCGACGACGAACGGAACCGACCCGGCGACGAGCGACAGCGCCAGTCGGCGGTCGACGAGGCCGTACTGGATGAACGCCACCGCCGAACTCGAAAGGCCAAAGGCCTCGCTGATGAGCCCCACCTTGACGATGGTCTGTGGCGTCAGCGGCTGGGCGAACAGCGGGAAGACGAAGATGAGGAACGGGACGAACAGCGCGGAGCCGCTGATGCCGACGGTGTTGACGATGGTCGCCCCCAGCATGAACACCGGGAGGAGCCACCAGAACTCCAGCCAGTAGTCGAGGCCGGCGTCCGCGGGCGTCGGCGCCGCGAAGTACACCGAGGTGACGAACAGCACGGGTGCGATGAGGACGAACACGTGCTGATACTTCAGGAACGACTTCTGGACACGGCTGTATGAGGTGTCAGACAT